>NZ_CP121668.1:7218458-7538697 GCF_029714425.1 Bradyrhizobium sp. CB2312
CGTCATTCAGCGCAAGGACGGGCAGCCTGCCGCCGGGCTGGAGACATGGAGTTGATCCAGATCAAGCTTGAGGCTGCACGCTTTGGAATTCTCCTCCAGCCAAATGACCAAACCGGTTGTCTGGCGCCATCATTGCTCATTGGAGGGGAAAATGCCTGCAGTCGTCATGCAGTTCGTTTCGCATCCAAGACCCGGTAGTGATCTTGCGACCGTCTTGCAGCTGGCAAAGGAGGCCGCGTCACTCTGGAAGAAGCACGGAGCCGATGTCAGCTATTGGTCGGTGATCGGTGGTGAGATCGGCAACTATGCCTTTGTCGCCCGCTTCGATAGTGTAGAAGCTTATGGGCGCACCTTGTCGTCACTGGGTGCCGATCCTGCTTTCGTTGAATTTCAAGCCAAGCGGCTGAAGGCCGGGCAATCGGATTGGGTACGCTCCAACGTTGCCATCCAAGTCGATCTTTAACGGGCGTCTTCTCGCCCAAATGCGAGACCGCCCTCGGGCGGTCTCTTGCTACGCAGCCAATGTCGACTTGAGCGCGGAGTGTCACGCCGGCTCCGCCGCCTTCACCCCGAGCGGCTTCGGCGCCATGCCGCCGCCGGGCTTGAGGTGGAATTCGTAGTTCATCAGATGCCACCGCCCGCTCGCCTTGGTGCCGTCGGGCATTTCAGGGTCGTTGCGCGGCTCGACCTTGGCGACGAGGTCGTCCTTGACGCCGAACACCACGTCGGAATCGAGATATTTGTCGCCTTCCATGAAGACGTGGGTGATCAGCGGCTCATAGCCTTTCGCGTTCACCAGGAAGTGCACATGCGCCGGACGCATCGGATGACGCTTGGTCTGCACGATCATCTCGCCGACCGGCCCATCGGTCGGGATCGGGTAGCTGCACGGCAAAATGGTGCGGAAGAAGAAGCGGCCGTCGCCATCGGTGATGAAGCGCGCCCGAGCGGAGGCTCCGACCTCGTCGTAGTTCGCCTTCTGTGAATCGTAGAAACCGTCGTCGTCGGCATGCCAGACGTCGACGGGAACGCCCGCGAGCGGTTGGCCCTTCAGATCGGTGACGCGGCTCTGCACGAACATCCGCTCTCCGGTCTGGTTGTTCGGCGAGATATCGGTGCCGTGCGCGGTCACCTTGTGCTCGCCGACATAGAACGGGCCGAGCACGGTGGTCTCGGTGGCGCCGGCGCGATCCCTATGGTTGACCGCATCGACCAGCATGGAGACGCCGAGCACGTCGGACAGCAGGATGAATTCCTGGCGGGTGTCGGTGCATTTCTGCCCCGTCCGGGTCAGGAAATCGATGGCGTATTCCCATTCCTCGAAGGTGAGACCGGTCTTGCTCACGTAATCGTGCAGCGACTTCACCAATTCCTGGAGCAGGAATTTCGCCCGCGCATTGGGTGTGTTGTCGAAGCTTTTGGCGACGGCTTCGGTGAGTTCGGTCTCGTTGAACTGGGTCATGGTGCGTTTGCTCTGCGTTTTTCTCGTTGGCCCGGATGGGCTCCTTGGAGGCGTTCCAGGGTGCAGCCTACACCAGTCGGCGGGGCCGCGTTAAGCGCAACCGGCTTGGAATGGGCCCCGCATTTCGCTATCAACTTTCCGACAAAACGCCCCGGAGGAACTGATGCTCGCGCCCACCCCCGCCTCGCCCGAATCCGTCGGCATGTCCAAGGCCGCGCTCGACCGCGTCGATGCGCATCTGAAGCGCCGCTACATCGATGCCGGACGCTTCCCCGGCACGCATCTCTTGGTCTACCGCCGCGGCAAGGTCGCGCACTCCTCGGTTCAGGGCTTTGCCGATCTCGAGCGCAAGCTGCCGGTCAAGGACGACACCATCTACCGCATCTATTCCATGACCAAGCCGCTCACCAGCATCGCCTTCATGATGCTGGTCGAGGAAGGCCTCGTCGCGATCGACGAGCCCGTCGCAAAGTACATTCCGGAATGGAAGGACCTCGGCGTGTTCGTCGCCGGCACCGCGCCGGCGTTCCTGACCCGGCCGCCATCCCGGCCGATGCTGATCGTCGACCTGTTGCGCCACACCGCCGGCCTCACCTACGGCTTCCAGCAGCGCTCCAATGTCGATGCCGCCTATCGCGCCGAGAAGATCGGCGAGGTCGAGAAGTCAGGGACGCTCCAGACCATGATCGAGGGCCTCGCGAAAGTCCCGCTGGAGTTCTCGCCGGGCGAGTCCTGGAACTACTCGGTCGCAACCGACGTGATCGGCTACCTCATCGGCAAGATCTCGGGCATTCCGTTCGAGCAGTTCCTGAAGCAACGCATCCTCGATCCGCTCGGGATGACCGACACCGACTTCCACGTGCCGGCCTCGAAGGCGCATCGTTTTGCGGCCTGCTACTCAGCCGATCCCGGCGGCGGCATGACCTTCCATGCCGGTCAGCGCCGCGAAGGGCTGACGCTCCAGGACGATCCGGCGACGAGCTCGTTCCTCACCCCGCCTTCCTTCATCTCCGGCGGCGGCGGACTGTGCTCGACGGTCGCCGACTATCTCACCTTCTGCCGCGCGCTGCTCAATGGCGGCGAGCTCGGCGGTGTCAGGCTGATCGGGCCGAAGACGCTGGCGCTGATGACGACCAACCACATTCCGGGCGGCCGCGCGCTGCCGGAGGTGTCACGCTCGCTGTTCTCGGAGGCCACCTATAACGGCATCGGCTTCGGCCTCGGCTTTGCCGTCACCATGCGCCCGGCCGAGACGCTGATCGCCGGCAGCCCGGGCGAATACAATTGGGGTGGCGCGGCCACGACCTCGTTCTGGATCGACCCGGCCGAGGAGCTGATCACGATCTTCATGACGCAGGTGCTGCCGTCGAGCGCCTATCCGCTCCGGCGCGAGCTGCGCAGCATGGTCTATGCCGCGATCACCGAGAGCAATCTCTGACGTAACGAACGCCTGCCGAACTTTAGAGATCGTCATGGCCGGGCCTGTCCCGGCCATCCACGTCTTGGCCACGACGAACGAAGAACGTGGATGCCCGGGACAAGCCCGGGCATGACGCTTCGTAGTTCGTTCTCAGTGGAAATGGCCGATCAGATAAATGCCACCGCCGATCACCAACACAGCCGGCACGGCCCACAAGATCAGAACTGGCATGTGTCATCCTCCTCAGTTCGACGTGCAGACCTTGACGGTCTTCATGCCGCTTTCAGCTTCGGTGCGCGACTTGTAGATCGTGCCCGAGGGGCTGACGACGGTCATGGACGACTCCGTCGGCTTCTTGTCGACGACGGTGCACTTCTTGGTCTTGACGTCCTGGACGACGTAGAACTCGTCGGCCGCTAACGCCGGCAGGGACATTGCAGCAACCATCAGCGCTGCAGTTGCAATCTTCAGCTTCATCCTTCTCTCCTCCTCCAATCCCGGGCACTCCGGCCCGGTCGAGTCACAAACGGGAAAAAGCGGCAGTTTGTTCCTGGAGGTGGGAACGCCATGCACGGTGGGATGTTGTTGCGGCGCTTATTCCCATGAGGAGGACAAGATGAAGAAGCTGTTCCTGCTATCCGCTGCAGTGGTGATGATCTCGACCGGTGCATTCGCGCAATCCACCGTGGTGACCACCACCGGAACCGGCCACGCGGCCGCCGTGCAGATCGAGCCGCAATACCGCACCAAGATCAAATCCTACGTCACGGAGCATCGCATTCGCCCCGTGACGACGAAGGAAAAGATCATCGTCGGCGCGACGGTTCCAAGCGACGTCGAGCTCGAAGCCGTTCCGGCGGACTGGGGTCCGTCGCTGACGAAATATCGCTACGTCTATTCCGGCGATCGCGTGATGCTGGTCGATCCCGGCTCGCGCACCGTCGTTCAGGAAATCGACTAAGGCATAACGGGACGGGCGGCAGCCCCAACGGCAGCCGCCCTTTCCCGAGTTCAGCGCATGAGATCGCATCGAGAAGCCCGGATTGCCGGGCTCAGCCTGGCGGCTGTTTACGCCATGTGTCTACTATTGACCGCAATCAGCATGACCTGAAGCGCAGGGCGTCCCGCAACTGCGCCGCAATATCGCTCTCCAAGACCGCTTGCCGCATGCGAAAATCGTGGCGCCGCGCAAAGCCCGCTCGTATGGTCTGTTCAAAATCATAATCCGGCGCCGTTGCGCCGGAACCGGGACGCCCGCGTTTTGTCAAAGCTCACCCTGCCGGTCCGGCTTGCCCTTCTGGTCACGGGGACGATGTTGCCGCTGATCGTCTTCGCGGTCGGCCTTGCCTATTCCAACTACCGCCAGGACCGCAGTGACGCGACGCAGCGCGTACTGGAAACGGTGCGAAGCATGCGCCTCGTGCTCGATTCCGAGGTGCAGCGGATGACCGGCGGCTTGCAGGTGCTTGCGCTGACGAATGCGCTGCGCGACGACGATTTCCCGAACTTCCGTCGCATCGCGCTCGGCTTCCTCGATCAGTACGGCAAGGGCGGACTGCTGCTGATCTCCGACCGCAAGGGCCGGCTGCTGTTCTCCTCGGCGACGGAGGACACCGCAAGCCTGCCGCGGCGCGGCCATCTGCAGACCGTCGAGAAGGTGTTTGCGACCAAGGCGCCGCAATATTCCGACCTGTTCACCGGCGCTATCAACGGGCGACAGGTGTTGACCGTCGAAGTGCCGGTCTTGCGCGACGGCGAAGTGATCTACGATCTCTGCTTCTCTCCGCCGGTCAGCATCTTCCAGCAGCTGGTCGAGAAGCAGCGGCCCGACCAGCTATGGACCGTCTCGCTGCTCGACACCACCGGCACGGTGTTCGCGCGCGTGCCCAATCCCGGTGAGACCTTCGGCAAGCGCGCCTCGCCCTCGCTGTTTGCGGAATTGTTTCGCACGCCCGAGGCGAGCCTCTCCTCGATCTCGCTCGACGGCGTTGCGCTCGCGTCCGCCTACACGCGATCGCGACTGACGGGATGGACGGTCGCCGCGGGCGTGCCGGAAAGCTCGTTGATCGCACCGCTGTGGCGCAACATCGCGATCTCCAGCCTGATCGGCGGCGTGCTGCTGCTGATTGGCCTGACCTTCGCGGTGCGGATGGCGACCACGATCGCGCGCGGCGAGATGCTGCACAATCTGCTGGTCGAGGAGCTCAATCATCGCGTCAAGAACACGCTGGCCCTGATGCAGGCGATCGCGGTGCAGACCTTCCGCAGCGCCAGCCGCGACGAGCGGACCAAGTTCGAGGGACGGCTCGGCGCGCTCGCCGAGGCGCACAATCTGCTCAGCCAGGAGAAATGGGCCGGCTCGGAGCTGCGCGACGTGGTCGCCCGCGCGCTCCAGCCGTTCCTGCTGAGCAATCCCGACCGTATCCGCATGGCCGGGCCCGACGTGCCGCTGTCGCCGCGGCTCGCCGTCGTGCTGTCGATGATCGTGCACGAGATCGCCACCAACGCCGCGAAATACGGCGCGCTGTCCAACGAGACCGGCCGGGTGACGCTGGACTGGGAGGTCATCGCCGATACACCGAAGCCGCGGCTGCGGTTGATCTGGACCGAGATCGGCGGGCCGCCGGTGACGGAGCCGGTGCGGCGCGGCTTCGGCTCGCGCCTGATCGAGCGCAGCGCCCGCGACCAGCTCGGCGGCGAGGCGACCGTCGACTTCCTGCCGCGCGGCGTTGTCTGCACGATCACCTGCGCGCTGGACGAGGCGCGGTGAACGGAGGCGTGCGCGTGCCGGACGGGCCAGGACTAGGCATCGAGGTCGCCGCGAGGCGCTTGCGCGCTTTGCTGCGAGTTCTTACCCGATCGTCTGCAGCGCCGGGAACGTCTCCAGCAGCCAGATGCTCACATTCGAGACCGCGCCGGTGAGGAAGCCGATCCCGGTGATCACCATGAGGACGCCCATGGCACGCTCGACATTGACGAGCTGGCCCTTCATGCGTGCGAACAGTTTCGAGAACTGCTCGATCATCAGTGCGGCGATCAGGAAAGGAATGCCGAGGCCCGCGGAATAGACCGCGAGCAGCCCTGCGCCCTTTGTCACCGTCGCTTCCGCCGCGGCGATCGAGAGGATCGCAGCGAGGATCGGGCCGATGCAAGGCGTCCAGCCGAAGGCGAAGGCGAGGCCCATGACATAGGCGCCCCAGAGGCCGACAGGCTTGGGTGCGGTCAGGCGCCCCTCGCGCATCAGCAGGCCGATGCGGGTCAGCCCCAGGAAGTGCAGGCCCATGACAATGATGACGACGCCGGCGAGGATCGACAGCTCGGCCGACCAGGCGCGGATCAGGGAGCCGACCAGCGAGGCGCTGGCACCCAGCGCCACGAACACGGTGGAGAAGCCGAGCACGAACAGCAGCGCCGCCATCATGATCGCGCGCTTGGAGGCCGAGGCCGGCTCCTCGCTCTCCACATGCTCGATCGTCGCGCCCGTCAGGTAGATCAGATAGGGCGGAACCAGAGGCAGGACGCAAGGGGAGAGGAAGCTGACGAGGCCGGCAATCAGCGCCGCCGGGATCGAAACATTTTGCATGATGCAGTCGGAGCCATCTCAGGCTCTTTGGCCGCGCGCGGGGGATGCGCGCGCACCGGAGCCGAACGGCTCTGGTGTAGCCGATGCCGCATAATGCGCAACAGAGGCGCGATCAAACCAGGGCTCCTCCCGATGCCGCCTGCGATCACAGATGCGGCATCGGGACGCGCACAAACCTCGCCAAAAAGCGAGATCCGGCGGCGCGGCTACTTCACCACGCGGAGCAGCGGACGCCGGGGCTGGTCCTGCGTCTGCTTGGAAGGGGGCGGCGGTTCGCTTCCGGCGTTCCGCAGCATTTCGTCGCACAGCGCCTTGAGATCGGCGCTGTCAATTCCTTTGAGTTTCATCCGCACGTCGAGAATGACGATGGACAGAAGTTCGGCCGACTCACGGCTGTTGATCTCGTTGAGGACCTTGCGGCACTCCTCAAGTGTTTCCAGCACCGACTGCAACTGTTCGTCTGAATGCGACACCGGCGTTCTTTCCGTTAATTCGGCCTGTGAGACGTGTTTGTGACCACCCGTTCGGCCCCCATGGGTAACCGAAGATAGCATGAGGCCGTGGCGCCTCCGAACATGATTTCAGTGTGTTTCTGACTTGAAACCGCGGCATCTGCGAATATTGCGCGGCTGCGCTGCCGGCTGGTCCCGAAGCGGTCCATGGTCAAACGCTCTGCGCGCCGCGATTGATCCATCCCGGAGGGCTGCGCCGGCTCTTGCGCAAGGACCACCATTGTGGGCAGCGCCGACAATCCCGCAGCCATGTCTCGGCTCGCAACGGAACTCACGCTACACCCCTCATCCGGGCGATGGTCTGCCCGATTCCCAGCCTTTGTCCCAGCTCCCGGCAGCACTCCAATACCTCCCGTTAGGTAGTAAGGATTGACGTTCAAAACTCGTCATTCCCCAACCCGTCGTGGTTGTGGTTCGCGCCAGATTCTGCCAGTTTAGCGGACCGAAGGGACTTGTATGCACTCCTTGGCGGAAAGGGGCGTTCCTCTGGAGGAACGCCAGAAGGCAAATCTCAGCGGGCTCTCGGATTGGGATGCGGCCCGCATATTTCTGGAAGTCGTCCGTTGCGGCAGTTTCCGTTCGGCGGCCGAACGCTTGTCGCTGTCGATCAACGCAGTGCGCCGCCGGATCGATGATTTCGAACGCCAGACCGGCGCCACCCTGTTCACCCGCGACGTCCACGGCACTCATCTGACCGACGAAGGCGCGCTCGTGGTGTCCGCCGTGGAGCGGATGGAGGCGGCCACCTTCGACGTGCTGCGCGCCAGCGATTCGATGGCCAACGTCCTGTCCGGCGAGGTCCGGGTCGCCGTCACCGAAGGGCTCGGCACATTCTGGCTCGCTCCGCGCCTCGTCGAATTCCAGCAGGCCTATCCCAAGATCCTGGTCGATTTGCATTGCGCGATGCGCTCGGCCGACGTCTCCCGCCACGAGGCCGACGTCGCCATCCACCTGTCGCGTCCTTCGGCGCTCGACATCAAGCTGGTGCGGCTCGGCCGCATGCACCTGATGTTCTGGGCTTCGGAAAAATACCTTGAGAAATACGGCACGCCACGCTCGGCGGCGGAATTGATCAAGCACCGCCTGGTGCTGCAATTCGCCGACCAGCTCGCTGCCAAGGAAACATTCGAGAGCTTCTTCCCGGGCGTTCAGGAACGTGACCTTCTGGTCATGAAGACCAACGTCTCGAGCGCCAACTATTGGGCAGTCGCGAATGGCGCCGGAATCGGCGTATTCCCGAGCTACGCCATTGCGCTCGGCGGGAAGTTGATTCCACTGGAGGTCGAATTGAACCGACCGCTGGATATCTGGTTGTCCTACCATCCCGGTAGCGGCCGGATTCCACGCGTGCGGCACATGATTGACTGGCTGATCGAGGCTTTCAGTCCGGCTCGCTTCCCGTGGTTTAAGGAAGAGTTTGTGCATCCGCATGAATTCAAGGACTCGTATATGGGCGAACCCCTGACCCAGCTCTTCGGGGGATTTTCAACCGAAGAACAAAGGTGAAGACTAAAATGAAAGCAGCGGCGAAGAGAATGAAGCAGCGCAGTGCCGGCAAGCCGGACATCGAGCTTGGCAAGCGGATTCGTTTGCGGCGCGTCGAGATGAAGATCTCGCAGGCCGAGCTCGGCGAAAAGCTCGGCGTCAGCTTCCAGCAGGTCCAGAAATACGAGAAGGGCGTCAATCGCGTCGGCGCGGCTCGGCTTCAGCAGATCGCCTCCGCCCTCGACGTGCCCGTGACCTTCTTCTATGACGGCGACAACAAGGCGCGCGAGGTCGAGAGCCTGCTCTTCCTCGACAGCGCCTTCAGCCTCCGGCTGCTGCGCGCCTACAGCAAGATCAAGGACCAGACGGTGCAGCGTCAGCTCGTTTCGCTGATGGAATCGATTGCAGCGAACGAAGGCTGAGATCGGGTCTGGCTGCTACGGCCGATGTTCAATCCGCCGCGTCGCGGGGGCGTGGCTGGATTGAACGAGACCACGGATTTGGGCTCGCGCGCATGCGCGCGGCCTTTCTCAGGGCGGCTTGGCCGCCTTTTTTCTTGGCTATTGAGCCGCCATTCGTCGCGGATATCGCGAACCCATCCCACCCCTGGCGCGACCCAATCGAGAAGCCCCGCATCGGACGCGCGGGGTTTTTGCCTGCCGTGCTTAATGGGACCTCAACTCTGGTGCCGTAATGTCCCGCCGGTTTGACCAATCGGCGCACGCGGCGCGGCGGGCCTTGGAATTGCCAATGCGAGCGCCCGTTGCGGGCCTCGTTCTCAAGGGGAAGACGGGACACATGTCGAAACGCGTTGCGATGATCATTACCCTCGGCGTGCTCACGAGCGTCTCCGCGCTGGCGCAGACGGACACCATTGGACAGGCCGGTCCCAAGCCGGCGACATCAGGCACGGTGCCGGCCGCGGCGAACCCGGCCCATGCGGCCGCGCCGAAAGCGGCCCCGCCGACGTCTGCCTCGACGCCGGAGAGCCGCTCGGCCGCAGCCCTCGCAATGACGCATGAGCCGACCTATGACGAGGGCTCTGCCCAGCGCATCAAGGACGCGGCGCTGAGCTATTCGGACCTCGCGGTGCGCGGCGGCTGGCCGACGATTCCGGCGGATGCCAAATTCGCTGTCGGCGTCCAGGGTGCCAACGATGATCTGTTGCGCAAGCGGCTGATCGTCTCCGGCGATCTCTCGGCCGAGAAGGGGACCGGCGCCTTCGACCAGGATCTCGCGGACGCCGTGAAGCGTTTTCAGGCCCGCCATGGCCTCGCCCCGACCGGCATGATGACGCCGCGCACGATCGCGGCGATGAACGTGCCGGTGCAGAAGCGGATCCGGCAGCTGGAGGCATCGCTGCAGCGGCTCGAGAACATGAATTTCGGCTTCGGCCAGCGCTATGTCGTGGTCAATATTCCCGCCGCCTTTGCCGAAGCGGTCGAGAACGACGTCGTGGTGCGGCGTTATCGCGTCATCGTCGGCAAGACCGAAAAACCCTCGCCGACGCTGACGGCGCAGATCACCAGCGTCGTGCTCAATCCGACCTGGACGGTGCCGGCCTCGATCGCCAAGACCGAGATCTCCGCGCATATGCGGAAAGAACCGACTTATCTTTCGCGCATGCACATGGAAGTGCTCGACGCCCATGACAATCCGATCGATCCGCATTCGGTCGACTGGTCGGGCACGCACACGCCGAACTTCACCGTGCGCCAGCAAAACGGCACGTTCAACGCGCTCGGCGCGGTCAAGATCGACATGCCGAATTCCTATTCGGTCTACATGCACGACACCAACCAGCGCAATCTGTTCAGCGACGACTATCGCTTCGATTCCCATGGCTGCTCGCGCGTCGACAATGTGCGCGATCTCGCCGCCTGGCTGCTCAAGGACCAGCCGAAATGGAGCCGCGCCGCGATCGATGCGGAGATCGCCACAGGGCAGCATCTTGACGTCGCCATGGCGAAGAAGGTGCCGGTGGCCTGGATCTATCTGACGGCGTGGATGACGAAGGACCAGACCGTCCAGTTCCGCAACGACGTCTATAACCAGGACGAGCAGCTCCTGGAGGCCACTGCCGAAGAGGCGGCGTTCTTCAGCAATGCCGGCGGCCATCCGCTCACCGCGCACATGCATGTGACGCAATAAGCGCCTCTCGCGCCATGCAATCGCGGCACAGGCGGGTGCAAGGCCGCATGCCTTGACGCGGTTGACCCGGGCCCAGCCGGGGCCGCACATTGTGCTCGGCCCATGACGAGCGAGCGCGCGATGCCTGACACTTCCAACCCGACCGAAACACCTTACGCCGACGGCAAGATCCTCAAGCAGGTCACCGACGGCGTCGGCGTCATCATCTTCAACAATCCCGACAAGCGCAACGCGATGTCGCTGGAGATGTGGGAGGGATTTGGCGAGGCGCTGACGGCCTTGCGCGACGACGATGCGGTCCGCGTCGTGATCCTGCGCGGCGCCGGCGGCAAGGCGTTCGTCTCCGGAGCCGATATCAGCCAGTTCGAGAAGACGCGCCACAACGCGGCGGCGTCGGAGGAATACAGCAAGCGCAGCGACGCCCAGCGCGCATTGCTGGCCGATTACCCCAAGCCGACCATCGCCTGCATCCAGGGCTTCTGCCTCGGCGGCGGCATGCAGGTCGCGATGCTCGCCGACATCCGCATCGCCGCGCATGACAGCCAGTTCGGCATTCCCGCCGCGAAGCTCGGCATCGCCTATGGCTTTGACGGCTTGAAGCACCTGGTCTCGCTGGTCGGCCCGTCCTGGGCGCGGCTGTTGATGTATACGGGCATGCGGATCGATTCCGCCGAGGCGCTGCGCATCGGCCTCATCGAACGCGTGTTCCCCGACGATCAGCTCTGGGGCGAGACCATGGCGATCGCCGAGACGATCGCGCACAACGCCCCGCTCGCGATCAAGGCCGCGAAGATCACCATCGCACAGGTGCTGAAGGACGAAAGCCAGCGCGACATGAACGCGATCAAGGCGATCGGCAATGCCTGCATGGATTCGGCGGACTTTCGCGAGGGCCGTCAGGCCTTCATGGAGAAGCGCAAGCCGAAATTCTCGGGGAAATGACGATCCAGTCGTTGCGAGCGCACACCTCTCACCACCGTCATTGCGAGGAGCTCTTGCGACGAAGCAATCCAGAATCTTTCCATGGAGGGATTCTGGATTGCTTCGCTGTGCTCGCAATGACGACGAGGAAAGACCCCCAACGCATTTGGAACCACGAGCCAGGGTGAATAGACATTCACCAAGATTAAATTCCTCTCCTTCCCGCATCGCGATAGCAACTCCTTGATCCGCCGCAAGTTCTCTCGCCACCAACGAGGGAGATCGCGATGAAACTCAAATTTGCTGTTCTTGGTCTGGCTGCCCTGGGCGGAGCTGCGCTGGCGTCGGGACAAGCGCTCGCGGCGATGCCGAACGGCATTCCGCAGGCCGACAAGGTCGCAAGCGGCCCGGCGGCGAATGTCGACCAGGTACGGATGGTCTGCAATGCCTGGGGCCGCTGCTGGTGGCGTCCGAACTACTATGGCGCCTACGGCTATTACGGCGGCCCGCGCCGCTTCTACGGCCCGCGCCCGTGGGGCTACGGCCATCGCCACTGGCGCCGGTGGTGAGCAACGAAGGGGCCGAGGCCCCTTTTCTTTTGCGTCTGACTACAGCGCTCCCAGCACCGCCGTCGTGATATCCGCCGTGCCGTTGCTGCCGCCGAACTCCATCGGCTTGATGCCGCCGGCATAGACCTGGTCGACCGCGCGCTCGATCTGCTCGCCGGCTTCCGCCGCGCTCTCGACGCCGTGCTTGTCGGCGAGCCAGTCCAGCATCATAGCCGCGGACAGGATCATGCCGGTGGGATTGGCCTTGCCCTGCCCCATGATATCGGGGGCGGTGCCGTGGCACGGCTGGAACACGGCGTATTTGTCGCCGATGTCCGCCGACGGCGCCATGCCGAGACCGCCGATCAAACTCGCGGTGATGTCGGAGACGATGTCGCCGAACATGTTCTCCATCACCATCACGTCGAAATCCCAGGGCCGCTTCACCAGCATCGCGGAGCAGGCATCGACATAGAGCCGGTCGGTCTTCACATCGGGATGCTTCTTCTCGATCTCGTCGAAGATGCCGCGGAAGAATGCAAAGGCCTTGAACACGTTCGCCTTGTCGACGCAGGTGAGCGCACCCGGCTTGCCGCGCGCCTTGCGCCGCTCGGCGAGGCGAAACGAGAACTCGAACAGGCGCTCGGAGGTCTTGCGCGTGATCACCATGGTCTCGCGCGCGTCCTCATGGGTGACGACGCCCTTGCCCATCGAGGCGAACAGGCCTTCGGTGGACTCGCGGATCACGACGAGATCGATGCCGCGCTTGTCGGCACCGACGATCGGGCTCGGCACGCCGGGAATGAGTCGCGCCGGACGCACGCCGGCATAGAGATCGAAGATGAAGCGCAGCTCGATCTGCGGCGCGATCTCGGTGTTGTCGGGGTAGCGCACCGACGGCAGGCCGCAGGCGCCCAGCAGGATCGCGTCCGCCTCCTCGCACAGCTTGATCGTGGAGTCGGGCATCGACTTGCCGGTCGCGAGATAATTGTTGGCACCGGCCGGCGCCTCGGTGAAGCGGAAGCGCAAGTCCGATGTCTGCTCGATCTTGCGCAGCACCTCGATGGCCGGTGCCATGACTTCGGGACCGATGCCGTCACCGGCGAGCACGGCAATGTGGAAGGCGTTGTTTGCGGACATTTAGCGAGTTCCTGCGCAAAGGAAGAAGTGGTTCGTCATTGCGAGGAGCGAAGCGACGAAGCAATCCAGACTGTCTCCGCGGAAAGACTCTGGATTGCTTCGCTTCGCTCGCAATGACGAAGAAGAGAGCGTGGGACTACGGCGTCAGCACCGTGCGGCCGACCACCGCGCCCTGCTGCAACTGCAGCAGCGCATCGTTGGCCTTGGCGAGCGGTGCCGTCGTCACCGGGATCGGCGGCACCTTCTTGGTGCGGACCAGATCGAGCAGCTCCTGCGTCTCGCGCAAGTTTCCGACATAGCTGCCCTGGATCGTCACCGCCTTGATCGGGATCAGCGGCAGCGCCCAGGTCGCACCGCCGCCGAACAAGCCGACGATGACGAGCTTGCCGCCCTTGGTCAGGCAGTCGAAGCCGAGCTGCGTGGTCGCAGCGTTGCCGACGAGATCGATCACGGCGCGGATCGGTCCGCCCGCTTTCTTCGCGAGCTGCTCGAGCGCGTCAGGTGCCTTGGGATCGACGGTGGCGAGAGCGCCAGCCTTTTCCGCCGCTTCGCGCTTCCTGGCGTCGATGTCGACCATGATCGCGCCCTTGCCGCCCATCGCCTTCAAGAGCGACAGCGCCATCAGGCCGAGACCGCCGGCGCCGAACATCACGATCGGCGTGTCGAAATGCTGCTCGACCTTCTTCAGCGCGCTGTAGGTGGTCACGCCCGAGCACGCATAGGGCGCGGTCGTTGCGGGATCGAGGCCCTTGAGATTGAGCAGATAGCGCGGATGCGGCACCAGCATGTGGTCGGAATAGCCGCCGTCGCAATAGACGCCGAGCGAGCGCGGCGTCAGGCACATGTTCTCGTCGCCGGCAAGGCAGGTCGCGCATTTGCCGCAGCCGATCCAGGGATAGACGAGGCCGACATCGCCGAGCTTGAGGTCGCCCTGGTCGGTTGGCTTGACGTCGGGACCGAAGGCGAGGACTTCGCCGACGGTCTCGTGGCCCATGGTCAGCGGCAGATTGATGCCGCGATCCTTCAGCGACAGCGGCTTGCGGCCGTGGCCGAGATCGTAGCCGCCTTCCCAGATGTGGAGGTCGCTGTGGCAGACACCGGCGGCCTTCACCTTGATCAGCACCTGCGTGCCCGACGGCTGCGGCGTGGCTTCGTCGAACTCCTGCAGCGGCGCCTTGAAATCGGCAACCTTGAAACTCTTCATCGGCGTCCTCCCGCATACTTCTTGTTGTCCCGCCAGCATGCCATGGCAGGCCGGGCGAGACAAACCTGGACCTGTCTAGTTGACACCGGTGGACCGTGGCAAGCCGAGCACATGCAGGGCCGGATTGCTTGCCGCAGGACGATGTTCGTCAGCCACGCGCGGCGGTCTTGCCGGGCGGAATGGACGCGTCATCGGTGAGTCCGACCTCGCCGCGCAATTCGCGCGTGTGCTCGCCGAGCACGGCCATCGTCCTGCCCGGCGTGGTATCGGCGCCCGACATCCGGAACGGCAGATTGAGCACCTGGAACGAGCCGCCTTCGTCCTCGACGGGCGAGAGCGCCTGGCGGTGCGCGAGCTGCGGATCGGCCAGCGCCTCGGCCACGGTGCGATAGGCCGACGCCGGCACGCCGGCCGCGGCAAGCGCGGCGAGACAGGCCTCGGTCGACAGCTGCCGCGACCAGGCTTCGACACCGTCCATCAGGTCCGCCCAATTGCCGCGGCGCGCGCCATAGCTGGCGAAGCGGGCATCGGTGATCCATTCGGGACGGCCGATCACGCCCATCAGCAACTGGAACGTCTTCTCGCTGGCGATCGTGATCATGACATAGCCGTTCGCGGTCTCGGTCGGCCCGAACATCGGCCGCGGCGGCGGCTTGACCGCAAATTGCGAGCTCTGCAATTCGATCACCGTCAGGCTCAGCATCGACTCCAGCATGGAGACATCGATGTGCTGGCCCTGCCCGGTGACGGTGCGCTGATAGAGCGCAGAGGCAATCGCGCCGAAGCCATAGGTGCCGGTGACGACGTCGGCATGATAGATGCCGCAATAATCGGGGCGATTGCGGCCGGGCTGGTAGGCGAGATGCGCCATGTCGTAGCCGGAGGCCGCATGGATCACCGGCGCATAGGCCGGCAGCTCGGCCGACGGCCCGGTCTGGCCATAACCCGAGATCGAGCAATAGATCAGCCTCTCGTTGACCGGACGCAGGCTGTCGTAGTCGAGCCGCAGCCGGCGCATCACACCGGGGCGAAAATTCTCGACCAGGATGTCCGCGGTCGCGGCCAGCCGGCGCACCGCCTCCCTGCCGTCCTCGGATTTGAGGTCGAGCACGACGCTCTTCTTGCCGACATTGAGCTGGCCGAACACGGTGCTGCAGCCCTTGCGCAGCGGCGGCCGGGTCCGCATCGTCTCGCCGCCGTCGGTCTCGATCTTGATGACCTCCGCCCCCATGTCGGCGAGCATCCGCGCGCAATGCGGGCCGGCGATGGTGGTCGAAAAATCCAGGACCCTGAGGCCGGCGAACGCCTTTGTCGTCGTCCCCTCATGCTTATCTGCTAACTGCATGCTTGCCGCGTCCTCGCCTGTGTCCTTGGGTCGCTTAGGAACAACCAATGTTCTCTTTTGTTGGTGCGTCGACCCTAGAGGGCAGCGGCTGAGTAGGAAAGTCTTTACCGAACGGACGCGACTTGTAGGCGGGCTTGGGAATTCCGGGACAACTGGACCCGTTCTTGCATAGCAGCAAACGGGATCGGAAGAGGGCAGCTGTTCTTGAGGGTCTTGTTCGTCACGACAGAGATGGACGACTTCGTCCGCGTCGGCGGCCTTGGGGCCGTTTCCGCCGCCTTGCCCCGAGCGCTCCGCCCCTTTGCCGATATCCGGGTGATGCTGCCCGGCTACCGCGACATCATCGAACAACTCACGCATATTCAGATCGTTGGCCGCTGTCCGGCCTTCGCCGAGATGCCGGCCTGCTCGCTGGGACGGGCCGCGACCAAGGACGGCCTGCCGGTCTATGTGCTGTTGTGCTCACAACTCTACGACCGGCCCGGCAACCCCTATGGCGACGAGTCCGGGCGCGACTGGCCTGACAACGACATCCGCTTCGCGCGGTTTGCCTCGGCCGCCGCTGAGCTGGCCATGGGCAAGCTGGACAAGAATTGGGCAGCCGACCTGATCCATGCCAACGACTGGCAGGCGTCGCTGGTGCCGGCCTATCTCGCCTGGCGCGGCGCCAAGCTGCCGTCGATCTTGACCATCCACAACCTCGCCTATCAGGGCCTCTTCCCGAAGGACTCGCTGCGGCGGATCGGCGCACCGGAGAGTTCCTTCCACATCGACGGCGTCGAATTCTACGATCAGCTCTCCTTCCTGAAAGCGGGCCTGGTCTACGCCTCGCACCTCACCACGGTCAGCGGCACCTATGCGCGCGAGATCACCACGGAGGAATTCGGCTGCGGCCTCGAAGGCCTGCTGCGCGTCCGCTCGGACGCGTCCGAGCTCACCGGCATCCTCAACGGCATCGACGAGAGCTGGGACCCGCGCTATTGCGCCCAGCTCGCCCAGCAGTTCGGCGCCGGCGACTGGGTCGGCAAGAAGGCCAATGCGGATTATGTGCGCAAGCAGTTCGGCCTTGCGGTCTCGCGCGGACCGATGTTCGCGATCGTCGCGCGCCTCGTGCACCAGAAGGGCATCGACCTCGTGCTGTCGGCCGCCGACGAGATCGTCGATGCCGGCGGGCAGATCGTGGTCACCGGCTCCGGCGAACCGGCGCTCGAGCAGGCCTTGATCAACGCGCATCGCCGCCGTCCCGACGCTATCGGCGTCACCATCGGCTTCAACGACGCCCAGGCGCGCCGCATTTTTGCGGGCAGCGATTTCACCTTGATGCCGTCGCGGTTCGAGCCGTGCGGCCTCAGCCAGATGTACGCCCAGCGCTTCGGCTCGCTGCCGATCGGCCACCAGACCGGCGGCCTTGCCGAGACCATCTCCGACGGCGAGACCGGATTCCTGTTCTCAAGACCCTCGCACGAATCCTTCCTCGGCGGCGTCCGCAGGGCCTTCGAGGCCTTCATGGCCCATGACCAGCTCGACACCATGCGCCGCAGCGCCATGGGCCGGTCGTTCTCCTGGAGCATCTCGGCCGGCAGCTACAGCGCGTTGTACCGGAAGCTGGCGTCGGCGTGAGGCCGAGGCGTTGTGAGGCGCGACCGCGCTGCCCCATCCTCCGTCATTGCGAGCGCAGCGAAGCAATCCAGAGTCTTTCCGCGGAGAGATTCTGGATTGCTTCGCTGCGCTCGCAATGACGATGTGGATAGAATGCGCACCTCACTCTCCTCTCGTGCCCCGGACGCAGCGCAGCGCGTCGCCCTTTGCGACGTGGTGCGCTGCTGAGCCGGGGCCCGAGAGATTGGGCCTCAGCCCTTCCCGCGCTGATCCATCTGCGGCCGGCCGATCCAGGCGCGGTTGAGGCAGCGGATCATCCAGTCGGGCTGAGCCTCGCCCCGCAACCGCGCCTGCGCTTCCTGGTAGGGGCTGGCATAGCGCAGCCGGCCAGGCAGTTTCGGATAGACGCGCCGGATCCATCGCAGCGCGCGGTCGGCAGACCTGACGTCCCGTTCGTCGAGCGCAAGGGCGAAGCCGGCGCGCAGGTGCTCCGGCAGCATCCCGGCGGTGAGCGCACGATACCAGCGCGGCGGCCGCAACCACGGTCGCGCACCGCCAAGGATCTGCGCGGCGATCTCGCGCGCGGCCGGGCTGACGGTCAGCGTCTCCGACTGCGCCATTGCCGCGGTGTAGGCTGCAAAGCCAGCCCAGTCCGCCGGCAGATCATCGCCTGTCAGCCCGAATAGCGCGCCAAAGGTCCGGCTCTCCGTCCAGTAGCGCTCGCGCTCCTCGATCGAGAGCGGCGGCAGAACCAGATCGTGCGCCATCAGCGCGGACTCGGTCAGCGTGGCATGAACCCAGCGCAGCGACGGGATGTCGTTGGCGCAGTAGCGCGAGCCGGCCGCGAAGGGGCCGACGGTCTCGGGCATCTCGCCGACGATCATGGTGTGGCGCCGGTGCAGTTGCCGGGCCGACAGCAAGGCACGGTCGAGCGAGCCGAACACCATGGCGAAGACCACGTCGAAGGTGCGATGGAAGCGGCCGATCGGATCGGCAAGGGTCGTCGAGTGCTCGGCGATGGCGGCAGCGACCCAGGGATGCGCCAGTTGAAGCAGCAGCGCGCGGCCGGCACCGAGAAAGACGGCGGCCTCGCGGTCGATCCGCCAGGTCAGCGTGTCAGGACCGAACACGCCCGCAACCGGTCCCGCGGCGTCAGCACGGACCTTGTCGAGAGCCAATTCCAGATCGTTCGCGGACACCAATTGCAGGACCTTTCGAGGTCGAACCAAGGCCAACGATCCGCAAGGCCTGTGGCAATTCGATGAAGCGCGCGATCGCTTATACCCTATTCTGCAGCCATCGGCATCTCGTCCGTATGCTCGTGCAGCACCACGCCGGCGAGCGGATCGAATTCGCCGATCCACGGCTTGCGCGTGAGCACCGACTTCGTGTGAGCATAGCCGGCATGCCAGCGCCGCGTGATGCCGGACGGGCTGAAGTCCATGTCCTTGGTGTGGGTCTCGCGCTCGAGCTGCGGCGCCAGCAGCCGCACCACATGCATGCGGGTCGGACAGCCGTAGCTCATCAGCTCCATCACCGCGGGATCGTTGCGCTCGCTCTCGGGCAACCGCGCAGCAAGCTGATTGATGACGTGGCGCAGGCGATGGGCCTGCTGCTGGCGCACGATCTGGCTGGCGATGCGGCTGGAATATTGCACGTCCTTGTGCCGGTTCAGCACCTCCGCCATCGTGGTCGGCTCGGGACCGACGGGATTCCACAGATGCACGGAGAAGATCAGCGAATCCCTGCGCGGGTTGTCGTCGAACACCGCTTCGGTCGGCGTGTTCGACAGGATGCCGCCGTCCCAATAGAGTTCGCCGTCGATGCGCACGGCCGGGAAAGCCGGCGGCAGCGCGCCCGAGGCCATCACATGCTTCACCGTCAGCTCGCCGTCGCGGCTGTCGAAATAGCGCATCTCGCTGGTGCCGACATGGGCCGCACCGACCGTCAGTCGCGGCGCGCAGCGATTGGCGAGGTCGAAGTCGACGAGCTCGCGCAGCGTGGTCTCCAGCGGCGCGGTCGAATAGTAGCCGGCGTGATCGGCGCCCAGCGGATAGGAATCCCCGGCATGCGCCAGCGGATTGGGGCGGAAGAAACCCGCAATGCCGTGGGTCACGGTCGACCAATAGGCCAGCTTCTCGTTGAAACCGGGAAACGCGGCGCGCCAGTCCCAGACCGGCTGCTGCTCCATCCGCTTCCAGAATTCCCTCAAGCGCGCGAGCCGGTTCTGCGGCGCGTTGCCCGCAATAAGGCTGGCGTTGATGGCCCCGATCGAGGTACCGATGATCCAGTCCGGCTCGATGCCGGCCTCGTGGAGCGCCTGGTAGACCCCGGCCTGGTACGAGCCGAGCGCGCCGCCGCCCTGAAGCACGAGAACGACCTGACCCGGCAGGTCCATACTCTTTCGTTGCGGGTTGTCCTGCATGCCGTTCATGTCTCGCTCCTGTCGAGCCTATGGTTATCATTCGCCCGGCGTAAGGAAATTGTTACGTCCTGCCGTTGTCGGCGATAGTCGGGCCTTTTGGAAATGCCGGCTGGCTTCCGAAACCATACGCGCGTGCTATAGCAGCCAGCATATCATTCCCCGCCCCGATCGGTTAGATTTCCGGCCGATCTCGCTGGGAGCCGATCCATGGAAATGCACCAGGTCCGCTATTTCCTCGCGGTTGCGCAGCTGTTGAATTTCACGCGCGCCGCCGAGGAGTGCAACGTCACGCAACCCTCGCTGACGCGCGCGATCAAGCAGCTCGAGGCCGAACTCGGCGGCGATCTGTTCCGCCGCGAACGGCCGGCGGCACAACTGACCGAGCTCGGCCAGCGCATGCATCCGCTGCTCAAGCAGTGCTACGACGCAGCGGCCGGCGCGCGCTCGCTCGCCTCTTCATTCAAGGGCGGCGAAATCGGCGCGCTCCGCATCGCGCTCACGCATTCGATCGACCTCGCGCTTCTGATTCCGCATCTCAACGAGATCAAACGGCAGTTCAACCGGCTCGAACTCCGCTTCCTGCGCGGCTCGAGCCGCGAGGTCGCCGAGTTCCTGAAGAAAGGCGAAGCCGAGCTTGGCATCGCCGCCGAGATCGACGAGTCCTGGGAACGGCTCGACGTGTGGCCGCTGTTCACGGAGGGTTTCGAGCTCGTCGTCAGCAGCGGACACCGGCTGGCCGGCCGCAGCAACGTCGAACTCGACGATCTGCGCGCGGAGCAGTTGCTGGGGCGGACGTTCTGCGAGCACTCCAGCCGCATCGCTGCAAGCCTGCGCGAGCACGGCATCGAGCATGGACATGAGATTTCGAGCGAGCGCGATCTGATCGAGCTGGTCGAAGCCGACGTCGGCGTCGCCATGGTGCCACATACCTCGCAGGTGCCGGAGAGCCTCAAACGCGCCGCTGTCACCGGGCTCGATGCGCGCCGCACCGTCAGTCTTTACGGCGTGGCCGGCCGGCAGCGAACGGCCGTTGCCAATGCGGTGATGCGGATGTTGCGCGGCGCGGACTGGCGGCAGATTGCTGGGTAGCTGCGACAACTATCGCTGCTGCTCTTCTCCTTCTCCCCTTGTGGGAGAAGGTGGCGCGAAGCGCCGGATGAGGGGTTTGCATCCGCGCACTCGACGCGAAATATTCACTCGTGGAGAGAGAGACCCCTCACCCGTCTCGCCGCTACGCGGCGAGACACCCTCTCCCACAAGGGAGAGGGAAAGACTGTTCGGCGCTATTGATCGACGCCCGCATCTTCCAGCGCTGCGAGCAGATCGTCGATCTCCATGCGCTTGCGGAAATCGGGGTCGACAAAGCGGGCCTTCACGATCCCGTCGCGACCGACGACGAACACGGCCGGGATCGGCAGCATCCAGCCGTCATTGCCGTGGAATTTCGCCATGTCCTGATAAGACAGGAGGCTCTGGATTTCGGCGCCGAGCCAGATCGCGAGATTGAGCGACAGCGCATAGCCGTTGTCGAGATCGGTCAGGACCGGAAATGGCGCGCCGGATTCGGCCTTGAGCTGCCGCGCATATTCCTGCGTCTCCGGCATGATCGCGACGACGCGCGCGCCCATGGCCTCGATGCGGCCCAGCGCCTGGACGACCGCGCGGACGTTGAGCCGGCAATAGGGGCACCAATGGCCACGGAAGAACATCACCGCGACCGGGCCGCTCTCCAGCAGCGCAGTCAGCGTGACGAGACGCCCGCTGTCGTCCGGCAGCATGAATGGCGGCATCGCATCGCCCGGGCGCGGCGCGGTCTCGCCTCCGCCGTTTCCGCCCAATCGCGTCACCAGGCGGTCGACCGCCTCGCCATAGGCCGGGAAGACCTCGCGGCTGGCATCGGCATAGGCGCGGAGCTGTTCGTTCAGCGTGCCGTCCATGTCGCGGCAGCGCAGGAAGGCAGATCTGAGCCGCTCGGCGTCGGCTGGCAAGAGAGACGTCATCTTCCGCTCCGGCGTTCGTGAGATGAATATTAGTTTCCTGGTTCGGCCGCCCGCAAGGGGGCGGCCGTAATGCCTGGACCGGTTCAGTTCACGTAGAAATTGCCGGTCGGATCCAGCCGACCCGAGGTCGAGTACAGCGTGCCGTTGTCCATGAAGAAGACGGTGTTCTCCGGCACCTTCTTCGCGTTCTTCATCATGGCCTCGTGGTTCTTCTCGGCAGGGGCCATGGCCATCGCCGACATCTTGCCGGGTCCGCCATAGATATAGGCCATGCCGGCCTTGAAATCCCAGGCCGCCTCCGAGAAGGCCGATGTCGCGATGACCGCGAAGGCGGCGGTGAAAATCAGGGTTTTGGACACTTTCGTCATGAGATGCTGCTCCGGATTGACATGCACGCCCGCCAATCGGGCGCACTGCCATCGGACGCCAGACACAGGAGAAGCGGAAATGCCGATGCCCAATCGGTTCGATAGCCGCCGCGCATCAACATAGCGCGCAGCTATCGCATCGAGAGCAAGCCGGCATTTCAGAATCGAGACGGTCTCGACGAAGCTCCTGCCATCGCCGGCGACCAGCGAGGTCGCGGCCAACACAGGAGACCTCCCATGTTCACGAGCCACACCTTCTCTCGCCTGCTCTGGCCGGGCCTTGCCGCTATCGGGGCACTGACGCTCGCGGCGCAGCCGGTCCTTGCCGGCGAATGTCCGGCCGACAAGATCAAGCCGAACGCGCAGCAGATGGTCGACACCAAGCCTGTCGGCGTCACCGACGTCACGCTCGGCGCAATCGACCTCGGCAAGCAGCCAGCTCATATCGAGGGCCGCGAACTCCGCTTCCGCAAGCTGACCATCGAGCCCGGCGGCATCGTGCCCTGGCACAGCCATGACGATCGCCCTGCCCTGATCTTCGTGCAGCAGGGCGAAATCGTTGAACACGCCTCCAACTGCATCGATCCGATCGTGCATAAGGCCGGCGACATTCGTCCCGAAGTCTACGGCACCTCGCATTGGTGGAAGAACCTCGGCAAGGAGACCGTCATTCTCTATGTCGGCGACGTCCGCAAGGATCCCAACGACCATCACATGTAACGAGCGCACCCAGCCCCAGCGCACTCGTTACCGGATGTGGCGCCCGGGATCCCCCATGCCATCCGCATGCCGGGCGTCACATTCCTCACAGGACAATCACGCCATGACCGATCTTTCCGCGTCGATCAAACCGGCCGCGATGACGATGGAGGCGCACTCGCCTGGTTTCGCGCTGCGCTCGCTCGTGATCGGCCTCACCGCATTCCTGACCGTCGTCGACCTTTTCGCGACGCAGGCGATCCTGCCCTCGCTGACGCGGCACTACGGCGTCACCCCCGCAGCAATGGGCTTTGCCGTCAACGCCAGCACCTTCGGGATGGCCATTGCGAGCCTCGTCGTCGGCTTCTTCAGCCCGCACATCAACCGCCGGGCCGGCATCCTGGTGAGCCTCCTGCTGCTGGCAATCCCCACCAGCTTGCTCGCGTCCGCACCCAATCTCGCCGTCTTCACGGCCTTGCGGGTCGCCCAGGGCCTGTGCATGGCGTCTGCCTTCGCACTCACCCTCGCCTATCTCGGCGAGCAATGCAGCGCGATGGATGCCGGCGGCGCGTTCGCCGCCTACATCACCGGCAACGTCGCGAGCAACCTCTTTGGCCGGCTGATCTCGGCGGCGCTTGCCGACGGCCTCGGCCTTGCCTGGAATTTCTATGTCTTCGCCGCGCTCAATCTGGTCGGCGCGGTGCTGGTCTATTTCACCATCGGACGCGTGCGGCCGATGCATGCGATGATGCCGGCGGCTTCGCCGCTCGCCGCCACCATCGCGCATTGGCGCAATCCGCGGCTGCGCGCCACCTTCGGCGTCGGCTTCTGCATCCTGTTTGCGTTCATCGGCACCTTCACATTCGTCAATTTCGTGCTGGTACGGCCGCCGCTGTCGCTGGGCATGATGGACCTCGGCCTCGTCTATTTCGTCTTCCTGCCGTCGGTCGTCACGACGCTGCTCGCCGGCAAGGTGGCCGCACGGCTGGGAACGCGGCCTGCGATCTGGTTATCGCTCGCTACCGCTGGACTGGGCCTGCCCTTGATGCTGGCGCCGCATCTCGGTGGAGTGCTCGCCGGCATGGTTCTGGTCGGCGTCGGCACATTCTTCGCGCAGGCCGCAGCGACAGGCTTCGTCGGACAGGCCGCGACCGACAACCGCGGCATCGCCAGCGGGACTTATCTTGCGTGCTACTTCTGCGGCGGGCTGGCCGGTACGGCCGTGCTCGGCCGGTTGTTCGACAGCTTCGGCTGGTACGCCTGCGTCGCAGGTGTCGGCGTGGCGCTCGCGCTGGCGGCCCTGCTCACCGTCGCCCTGAAGCGCTAACGACTCGCCGGGGTTTCCTGCGGCGGCTCGTCGTCGGCGATGGCGCGCCAGGCGGCGCCGTCGAGGTCGTCGTACTGGCCGCTTTTCAGCGACCAGAGGAAGGCAACGAGACCGGCACCTCCGAGCATCAAGGCCAGCGGCACCAGGATGACCAGGATCTCCATTACCCAATCTCCCGCGAGGTGTTCCGGGCGCGCAGCGAGTTCAGCATCACCAGGATCGACGATCCGCTCATGGCCGCTGCCGCAATCAGCGGCGTGACGATGCCGCTGATCGCGACCGGCACGGCGAGCACATTGTAGCCGATCGCCAGCCAGAGATTTTGCCGCATCAGATGCAACGCCTTGCGCGAGGCATCGATGGCGGCGACGACCGGAGCGAGCGGCCGGCCAAGGAAGACGAGATCTGCGGTGGCCTGGCTGAGATGCGCGGCCGAGATCGGCGACATCGAGACATGGGCGGCCGCCAGCGAGGGCGCGTCGTTCATGCCGTCGCCGACCATCAGCACTTTTGTGCCGCGCCGCTTCAGCTCCTCGATCCGCGCGATCTTGTCGGCCGGCGTCACGCCGGCGCGCCACTCGGGAATGCCGAGCGCATGCGCCGCCGCGATCACCGCCGGCTCACGGTCGCCGGAGAGAATCTCGATGCCGATGTTGCGCGCCTTCAGCGCCGTAATCACGGCCTGGGCGTCCGGTCGCAGCCCCTGGCGCACCGACAGGATAAACTTTTCGCTCCCCTTGCTGAACGCGACGATGGAGGCCTCGGGATCGAGATCGTCGGTCAAGCCGACGAGTGCCTCGGCGCCGCAGAAGGACGGACGGCCAAGACGAAGCTCGACACCGTCCACCGTGGCGCGCACGCCCTGGCCGGCCTCCTCGACAGCTCCGACGATCGGCGACTTCGCGCCGGCGGCCTGCGCCACCGCGGCGGCCACCGGATGATGGCTCGACAGCGCCAGCCGGCCGGCGAGTTCAAAGACATCGGCAGGGATGTCGGCCGCGTTGGTCACTTCGAGATGAGGCAGCGTCAACGTGCCGGTCTTGTCGAAGATGATGTGGTCGGCCTCGGCGAGGCGTTCGATCGCGTCGCCGGCATTGAGTAGAACGCCGGACTTGAACATGGCGCCCGCGGCGACGGTCTGCACGGTGGGGATCGCAAGACCCAGCGCACAGGGGCAGGTGATGATCAGCACGGCGACGCCGGTCACGATCGCATCGTGCCACGACGCGCCGGCGACGACCCAGCCGAGGATCGTGATCAGCGCCGTCGCATGCACCACCGGCGCATAAAGCCGGGAGGCACGGTCGGCAAGCCGCATGTAGCGCGAGCGCGCGGCCAGCGCGTGGTCGAGCAGCCGCGTGATCTCGGCGAGCAATGTCGCTTCCGACGCCGCCGAGACCCGCACCCGCAGCGTGCCGGAGATGTTCATCGATCCCGCATAGACCGGCGTACCCTGCTCCGCGGTGACATAGAGCGTCTCGCCGGTGATCAGGCTCTGGTCGATCTCGGAGCGTCCCTCGATCACGGTGCCGTCGACCGCGCAGCGCTCGCCGGGCCGTAGCAGCACGATATCGCCGGGATGGATCGCTGCGACCGGCACCTGGGAGATTTCATCAGCCCCGATGAACTTCGCCGCGGTTTCCGCCTTGAGCGCGGCGAGATTGCCGGCGACCGCGCGGGTGCGCCGTCGCATGTTCTGGTCGAGGAAGCGGCCGACCAAGAGGAAAGTCAGCAGCATGATCGCCGCGTCGAAATAGGCGTGCTCGGCATGGTGGATGGTCTCCACCACGGACATGCCGAGCGCCAGGCACACGCCGATCGAGATCGGCACGTCCATGTTGGTGGTCTTGTTCGACAGCGCGCGCCAGGCCGAGCGGAAGAACGGCTGGCCGGCATAGGCCGCCGCCGGCAGCGCGATCAGCGCCGACAGCCAGTGGAAGAAGTCGCGCTGCTCAGGCAGCATGTCCGAGACGTTTCCGGACCACACCGGGATCGACAGCATCATCACGTTCATGGTGGCGAACGCCGCGACGCCGAGACAGCGCAGCAGGAAACGGGATTCGGCGACCTCGGCCTCTTCCGCGCTTTCAGTCTCGTAAGGATAGGCCTTGTAGCCCAGCTCCTCGAGCCTATCAATGAAGCGAGCCGGATCGAGCGTGCCGGCCTTCCACTCCAGCGCGACGCGCCGGTCAGTGAGGTTCACGCGCGCCAGCGTGACGTCGGGAATGGCGGAGAGACCGCGCTCGATCTTGGCCATGCAGCCGGCGCAGTGAACGCCCTCGACGGCGAGATCGATATGCTTGATCCCCTCGCCCGCGGCGCGGACATAGTGCGAAAAATCCCGCGTGACCTGCATGAGCATGTCCCTCAATTCAGGATCACGCGGTTGCGCGACATGAACACGCGCGCGCCGCGCGCCGCGCCTTCGATCACGAGATCCCACTGGCCGGGCGCGACGGCAGCGGCATTGCCGCGATAGGTGCCGATGCCGGCCTCCGAAAGCTCGACCTGCAGATCGGCGCGCTTGTCGGTCGGCCGTTCCAGCCGTCCGCCGAATTTCAGGCCGCTCACCGGCTGGCCCTTGGCATCACGCGCATCGACCTGAAGCGTGGCACCGCCATCGGCGCGGCGCTCGATATGGGCGCTGACCTGCCAATTTCGCGCGGCCTGGTCATGAGCTGCCGATATCTCGCGGTCATAGGTGAGGCCCGCGGCGTAGGGACTGTCGACGTCGGTGCCGGGCAGCGTCGCGATCGCGAGCTTCATCATGGTGACGTTGACGCCGATCACGAGCCCGAAGAAGGCGACCAGCATCAGGAACACCTTCGTTCCGGTCAGCGGCTTGGTTGCCATGGCAGTCTCCTCGTCTTACGGCGCGACAAAGTTGTCGGTGGTGGTCGCGACCTCGCCGAGGCCGATGTCGGTGACGTGGAAGCGCACCGGGATCGACTTCTCCGGATTGCTCTCCGCCGGCGCGGTGATCAGCAGGCGCAGCTCGCTGGTGGAGTCGCGCGGAATCACGATCATCGGCCGATCAGGCGTCACCGAATCGATGCCGACGACATGCGTGGTCAGATTGGCCGGGCCGTCCGCGTCGATCGCGACGACGCGGTCGTAGCCGCTCTTGTTGAGCAGACGCACCGTGTAGGCGTTGCGGATCGAGCCGTCGCTGAGCCTGACCGCGACCGGATTACGGTCGTGCAACACGTTGACGTCGAGCAGGCTGCGGGTCGCAAGCGTGTAGATCATGATGCCGCCGACCGCCGCGATGATCGCGCTGTAGACGATGGTCCGCGGCCGGACGATGCGATAGACCGGCGCCTTGCCTTCCTGGCGGCGCTGGATGTTGATGTCGTTGTCGTAGCCGATCAGCCGCTTCGGCCGGCCGATCTTGGTCATCACGTTGTCGCAGGCGTCGATGCAGAGCCCGCACTGGATGCATTCGAGCTGCGGCCCGTTGCGGATGTCGATCCCGGTCGGACAGACCGCGACGCATTGATAGCAGTCGACGCAGTCGCCGACATGCTCGCCGAGCGCGCGCAGCTCGGCCGCCTTCTTCACCGAGGTGCGCTTCTCGCCACGGTCGTAGCGGTAGGTGACGTTGAGCGCCCATTCGTCGGTCAGCGCGGCCTGGATGCGCGGCCATGGGCACATATAGGTGCAGACCTGCTCGCGCATGAAGCCGGCGAGCACGTAGGTCGTCGCGGTCAGGATGGCGATCCAGATATAGGCGATCATCGGCGCCTGGAAGGTGACGAGCTCCTTCACCGGCGTCGGCGCGTCGTTGAAATAGAGCACCCAGGCGCCGCCGGTCCACCAGGCGATCAGCAGCCAGATCGAATGCTTGAGCACGATCTCGGAGATGCGCTCGAGCTTCATCGGATCGGACGACTTGTCCTTCTTCATCCGCTCGCGCCGGTCACCCTCGACGAGGCGCTCGACCGCGTAGAACAGGTCGGTCCACACCGTCTGCGGGCAGAGATAGCCGCACCAGATGCGGCCGCCGACGGAGTTCATCAGGAACAGCGCCACCGCGGCGACGATCAGAAGGCCGGTGAAGTAATAGACCTCCTGCGGCCACAGCTCGATGAAGAAGAAGTAGAAGCGGCTGTTGGGCAGGTCGATCAGCACCGCCTGGCTGGGCGCGCCGAGACCGCGATTCCAGCGCACGAACGGCAGGAAGTAGTAGACGCCGAGGCAGAATGCCATCAGGCCCCACTTGATCCGGCGGAAGGTGCCGTGGACGCTCTGGGGATAGACCTTCTTGCGGGCTGCGTAGAGCGGCCCGTAGTCGTCGTCCGATGTGAGCTCGTTCGGGTTCACGGTCTTGTTCATCGCGAAGTTTGTCTCGAAAAGGTGCGATTAAACCTAGACCCGGCGTCGCAGCGCCGATTGATCCAGCTCAAGCGGGGGCATTTTGTCCACCCCCGCCTGTTCTCCTTTGGCTACTTGCCGCCGCCCAGCGAGTGGACGTAGACCGCCATCGCCTTGAGGGTGGCGGGGTCGAGCCGGCCTTCCCAGGCCGGCATGACGCCGGCGCGCCCCTGGCTGATGGTCTCGATCAGGGTCGCCTCGTCCGAGCCGTAGAGCCAGATCTTGTCGGTCAGGTTCGGCGCGCCCATCTCCGGATTGCCCTTGCCGCCGTCGCCATGGCAGGCGACGCAATTCTCGGCAAAGATCTTCTCGCCCTTGGCGGCGTCGAAACCCTTGCGGGTCGACAGGCCCGACAGCGACCGCACGTAATTGGCGACCGTGACGATCTCGTCCGGCTTGAGCACGCCGTCCTTGCCGAAGGCGAGCATCTGGCCCTCATGCGTCTTGGCGTGGCCGGAGCGCGCGCCGAACTGGATGGTCTGCATGATCTGCTCGAGCGTGCCGCCCCACAGCCAGTCGTCGTCGTTCAGGTTCGGAAAGCCCTTGGCGCCGGCGCCGCCTGAGCCGTGACACGGCGCGCAATTGTCGCCGAACACGGTCCTGCCCTTGGCGCGCGCGAGTGCGAGCAATGCCGGATTTTTCTCGATGTCGGCGAGCGGCGCCGCCGCCAGTGCCGCCATCTTCTCGCCGCGCAGCGTCTCGAGATTGGCGAGCTCCACCGCGAGGCTCGCGCGGGTCGAGTAGCCGAGCAGCCCGGTGGTGTTACTGGAGATCAGCGGCCAGGCCGGATAGACGATCCAGTAGCCGATCGACCAGATGATGGTGAGGTAGAAGGAGATCACCCACCAGCGCGGCAGCGGCGTGTTGAGCTCCTTGATGCCGTCCCACTCATGTCCGGTCGTGGACTTGCCGGTGACGGAATCGATGTCGCCATGATGATCGGTCATGATTTCTTACTCCTCCCGCAACGGCAGGCGTGCCGCTTCGTCGAACGCGGCCTTGTTGCGGGGCCAGAATGCGTAGGCGATGATCGCGAGAAAGATCGCGACGAACACCGGCGTCCAGATCGTGGTGACGAGGCTGGAGGCGAGATTGTCGAGTGTCAGGATGGCTTTCATCGGTGATGCCTTCTCAGCGAAGATTGGCTTTCTCGTTGTAGAGCTTGAAGTCGACCAGCGTGCCGAGCATCTGCAAGTAAGCGATCAGCGCGTCCATCTCGGTCGGCGTGCCCGCCTTGCCGTCGAAATTGCGCATCACCGCCTTGGCATAGCGCTTGCTGAAGGCGTCGGTGCCGGCATTGTCAGGGTCGGCCTGGGCCTTCAGGTCCGCGCCTGCGTTCGCGATCTGGTCGTCCGTATAGGGCGTGCCGACGGCCTTGAGCGTCTTCATGTGGTCGGCGATCGTGTCCGGATCGACCTCGGTCTGACTGAGGAACGGATAGCCCGGCATCACCGACTGCGGCACGATCGCGCGCGGGTTGGTCAGATGGGTGACGTGCCAGTCGTCGGAATATTTTGCGCCGACGCGGGCAAGGTCGGGACCGGTGCGCTTCGAGCCCCACTGGAACGGATGGTCGTACATGCTTTCGGCGGCGAGCGAGAAGTGGCCGTAGCGCTCGACCTCGTCGCGCAAGGGGCGGATCATCTGCGAATGGCAGAGATAGCAGCCCTCGCGGACGTAGACGTTGCGGCCCGCGAGTTCCAGCGGCGTGTACGGCCTGACGCCGTCGACCGCCTCGATCGTGCTCTTGAGGTAGAACAGCGGGGTGATCTCGACGAGGCCGCCGATCGCGATCACCACGAGGATGCCGACGATCAGGACGATCGAGTTCTTTTCGAAGATTTGGTGGCGTGTCCAGAACGACATGGAAAGCTCCTCATTCCGCCGGCTGGAGCGCGACGGGCATCTGGACTTCCTGTTCGCCGACGCGAACGGTCATCCAGAGATTGTAGGCCATGATCAGCGCGCCGATCAGGAACAGCCCACCGCCGGCGGCGCGGATGATGTAGAAGGGATGCATCGCCTCGACGGTCTCGATGAAGGAATATTCGAGGAAGCCGAGCGAGGTGTAGGCGCGCCACATCAGGCCCTGGAGGATGCCGGACACCCACATCGCCGAGATGTAGAGAACGATGCCGAGGGTGGCGATCCAGAAGTGCCAGTTGACGAGCTTGAGGCTGTAGAGGCCCTTGCGATTCCAGGCCCACGGCACCAGGCAATACAGCGCGCCGAAGGAGACGAAGCCGACCCAGCCGAGCGCGCCGGAATGCACGTGACCGATGGTCCAGTCGGTGTAGTGGCTGAGCGAGTTCACCACCTTGATCGACATCATCGGGCCTTCGAAGGTCGACATGCCGTAGAAGGCGACGGACACGACCAGCATGCGCAGCACCGGGTCGGTGCGCAGCTTGTCCCAGGCGCCCGACAGCGTCATCAGGCCGTTGATCATGCCGCCCCAGGAGGGCATCCACAGCATGATCGAGAAAGTCATGCCGAGCGTCTGCGTCCAGTCCGGCAGCGCCGTGTAGTGCAGATGGTGGGGACCGGCCCAGATGTAGAGGAAGATCAGTGCCCAGAAGTGGATGATCGAGAGCCGATAGGAATAGATCGGCCGCTCGGCGCGCTTGGGAATGAAGTAATACATGATGGCGAGGAAGCCGGCGGTCAGGAAGAAGCCGACCGCGTTGTGGCCGTACCACCACTGGAACATGGCATCCTGGATGCCGCCCCAGGCGACGTACGACTTCGAGCCGAACACAGAGACCGGAAGCGCCGGATTGTTGCCGAGATGCAGCACGGCGATCGTCACGATGAAGGCGAGATAGAACCAGTTCGCGACGAAGATGTGCGGCTCCTTGCGCTTCATGATGGTGACAAGGAACACCAGCAGATAGACCACCCAGACGATGGTCAGCCAGAGATCGGCGTACCATTCCGGCTCGGCATATTCCTTCGACTGGGTGACGCCGAGCAGATAGCCGGTGCCGGCGACCAGGATGAAATAATTGTAGCCGAGCACGACGAACCAGGGCGCGAGATCGCCGGCAAGGCGCACGCGGCAGGACTTCTGCACGACGTAGAAGGACGTGCCGATCAGCACGTTGCCGCCGAAGGCGAAGATCACTGCGGAGGTGTGCAGCGGCCGCAGGCGGCCGAAGCTGGTCCAGGGCAGGTCGAAATTCAGCGCCGGCCAGGCCAACTGCGAGGCGATGATGAGGCCGACCAGGAAGCCGGCGATGCCCCAGAACATCGCCATGACGGCAGTGAACTTGATCGGGCCCATGTTGTAGTTGGGGCGGCCGTTGGCCTCGGCCGGCGGCAACTCCGCCGGGCGATCGAAGTAGCGATTGATGATACCGAACACCACAGCCAGGCTCGCGATCGCGCTGAGACCGGCATGGAAGGCGAAGGGCGAATCGAGCGCCTTGGCCGAGGCGATCACGCAAAGGAAGGCGGTGACTGCGAACACGGCAGCCAGTCCGCTTTCACCTGATGTCATGGATTTGGAGATGGAGGGCTGGCTCATCGCGGATTCTCTTTCGAAAGAACACGGAGCCAGAAACCACATTCACCCTCGCGGGGAATTGATTGAAATCAAGATATGCGGTTTGGTTCTGCGTCGGGGGCGAACATTTTTGGGGGAGCACTCCCGTATTTCTGCGGAGCCGCCAGTTGAGGCGCCGAGGCTGCGAGGACCGCGCGGCAGACTCACTTGGGCGAAGGGTCGGCTCCGAGAGAACAGAACCGTAGGGTGGGCAAAGGCGCACTTGCGCCGTGCCCACGATTTGTCTCGAACCCGCGACAGAAATGGTGGGCACGCTTCCGCCTTCGCTCTTCGAGCTTCGGCGGACAAGTCGCTTTGCCCACCCTACGACATTCCCCGAGGGAGGGGAATCACTCCATCGCCGTCGCCTTCAGCGCCGCAATGACGTCCTCGCGGGCGATGATTCCGGCGAGCTTCTGCGCACCGTCGAGCACGATGATGCTCCTGATGCGATGCTCGACCATGATCTGGAGCACGCGCGTCAGCCGCGTGTCGGGGCTGACATAGATGAACTCCGGCGTCATGACGTCGCCGATGCTGCGGCTCATCAGGTCGTGATAGCGCGGCAGCATCTGGTTTGGGGTGAACGCAAAGCATTTCAGGATGTCGAACTTGGTGACGATGCCGACCACCTGCCCGTCGTCCTCGACCGGATAGGAGTTGAAGTCGTCGGTCTCGAACATCTCGCTGAGCGCGAGCAGGTCCTGGTCGCGCCGCACTGTCCTGACCTTGCGCGTCATGTAGCGATCGACGGTCTCCTCGAGAAACTTGTACACGGCGCGTCCTCCTCGAATGGTTCAGTCAGTGCGACAGCAGCACGCAGCGCACCGACTGCGTGACCAGGTGCTCCGTAACGCCGCCGAGGATCAGCTCGCGAAAGCGCGAATGACCATAGGCGCCCGCAACGATGAGGCCGGCGCCGACGTCGCCTGCGACCTGCTCCAGTTGCGCGGCGGCGGTTTCGCTATCTGCGGCCTCCGAGATGCGCGCGCTCGCGGTGATGCCGTGACGGGCGAGCCAGGCGGCGACGTCGGTGACGCCGGCCATCACCATCTCCCGGTCGTCGTCCTGCTCCGGAATCTCGACAATGGTGACGTCCCTCGCCTTGTGCAGCATCGGCAGCGCGTTGGCCACTGCACGGCGAGACTCCGGCGTGTCCTTCCAGGCCACCAGCACGCTGCGCAAGTCGAGCCAGTTGACCTTGTCGGGGACGACGAGAAGCGGGCGGCCCGCCTGCATCACCAGATCCTTGGGGCTCGCCAGCGCGAACGCGTCGGGGAAGGCCGGGCCGTACCCGCCGCTGACGATGATATCGGCGCAGCGCGCCTGCGCCAGCACGAAGCGGGCCGGAAAATCCATGGCGCTGCGCCATTCCGCCCGGCCGCCGCGCGCTTTCGTGGCGCTGCGGAACTGGGCTTCCAGATCGGCAAGGCGCTTCTTGATGGAGGCTTCCTCCTGATCGATCAGGTTCTGGGCTTCAACGCCGTCGGCGAAATAGAGCGGCGGCGCGAACCGCGCCGCGGCGACGCCGATGATGGCGGCCTCGAATCGCTCGGCGAGCTCGCCCGCGACCTGAAGACGCGCCTCATTGGACTGATCGAGCGCCAGGCTGACCATCACGGTCGCGTATGTCATGGGGGGTCTCCGCACAGCCAAAGAACTGGCGCGGAATCTAGCCGCGCCGGCGCGCCGCATGATGAGGTAGATCAAACCGCCCGCGCCGGCTTGCGGCAAATCCGCCAATGGAATCAGACATCCGAACTTGCCTCTCGCCCGCTCATGGGCGAAATTGCGGCCATGTTCGCGGCATCGCCGGCCGCACCAGAATGGGAGCCATCGATTGTCGCCGACCCGTGTAACGCACCCGCCAGACGACAGTCGCGGCGAGCATTTCCGGGTCCGAATCGAGGGGTTCGGAGTCGGCACCTGGGATCTCGACCTCACGACGCGGGAGCTGGAGTGGTCCGAAACCGCGCGGATGCTGCTGGGTATCGAGCGCGGCCAGCCGGCCAGCTACGACCTCTTCCTCTCCCGCCTCGAGCCCGAGGACCGCGCCCGCGTCGAGGACGCGATCAGGCAGGTCACCGAGCATGGCGGCGGCTTCGACGTCTCCTTCAAGATTTCCGGCAATGCCGACCGCGGCAAATGGCTCAGGGCCCGCGCCGGCCTGATCCGGGACGATGCCGGCGTCGCCCGCCATCTCAGCGGCATCCTGCTCGACATCGACGAGGAGAAGCAGGTCGAGGAAGCCTTGCGCACGCGCGAGACTCACCTCCGCTCCATCCTGCACACCATTCCCGATGCCATGATCGTGATCGACGGCCACGGCATCATGCAGCTGTTCAGCACGGCCGCGGAACGCCTGTTCGGCTGGTCGGAGCAGGAGGCGATCGGCCAGAACGTCAGCATCCTGATGCCGGAGCCGGACCGCACCCGTCACGACAGCTACATCGCGCGCTATCGCTCGACCAATGATCCGCACATCATCGGCATCGGCCGCATCGTCACCGGCAAGCGCCGCGACGGCACGACGTTCCCGATGCATCTGTCGATCGGCGAGATGCAGTCCGGCGGCGAGCCCTATTTCACCGGCTTCGTCCGCGACCTCACCGAGCACCAGAAGACCCAGGCGCGGCTGCAGGAGTTGCAGTCCGAGCTCGTCCACGTCTCGCGGCTGACCGCGATGGGCGAGATGGCCTCCGCGCTCGCGCACGAGATCAACCAACCACTAGCGGCGATCAGCAATTACATGAAGGGATCGCGGCGGCTGCTCGCCGGCAGCGCGGATCCCAACACGCCGAAGATCGAGAGCGCGCTGGACCGCGCCTCGGAGCAGGCCTTGCGCGCCGGCCAGATCATCCGGCGGCTGCGCGACTTCGTCTCCCGCGGCGAATCCGAGAAGCGGGTCGAGAGCCTGTCCAAGCTGATCGAGGAAGCCGGCGCGCTCGGGCTAGCCGGCGCGCGCGAGCAGAACGTGCAGCTCCGCTTCAGCCTCGATCCCGATGCCGATCTCGTCCTCGCCGACCGCGTGCAGATCCAGCAGGTGCTGGTCAATCTGTTCCGCAACGCGCTGGAGGCGATGGCGCAATCGGAGCGGCGCGATCTCGTCGTCGCCAACAGGCGCGCCAATGACGACATGATCGAAGTGGACGTCTCCGACACCGGCTCCGGCTTCCAGGACGACGTCATTCCAAACCTGTTCCAGACCTTCTTCACCACCAAAGACACCGGCATGGGCGTGGGACTGTCCATCAGCCGCTCGATCATCGAGGCTCACGGCGGGCGCATGTGGGCCGAGAGCAATGCATCGGGCGGCGCGACATTCCGCTTCACCCTGCCGGCAGCCGACGAGACCTGAGCAATGACGACCAAGGGACATGTCTACGTCATCGACGACGACGCCGCGATGCGGGACTCGCTGAGCTTCCTGCTGGACTCCTCCGGCTTCGGCGTCACGCTGTTCGAGGACGCGCAGAGCTTCCTCGACGCCCTGCCCGGCCTTGCCTTCGGCTGCGTCGTCTCCGACGTGCGCATGCCTGGGCTCGACGGCATCGAGCTGCTCAAGCGGATGAAGGCGCAGGCCAGCCCGTTCCCGGTCCTGATCATGACCGGCCATGGCGACGTGCCGCTCGCGGTCGAGGCGATGAAGCTCGGGGCCGTCGACTTCCTGGAAAAGCCGTTCGAGGACGATCGCCTCACCACGATGATCGAGACGGCGATCCGCCAGGCAGCGCCGGCGGCCAAGACCGAAGCGATCGCACACGACATCGCCGCTCGCGTCGCTTCCCTCAGCCCCAGGGAGCGCCAGGTCATGGAAGGGCTGATCGCCGGGCTCTCCAACAAGCTGATTGCCAGGGAATACGACATCAGCCCGCGCACCATCGAGGTCTACCGCGCCAACGTCATGACCAAGATGCAGGCGGGCAGCTTGTCGGAGCTGGTCCGCCTGGCGATGCGCGCCGGCATGCTGAAGGATTGAGGCAAGTCGGATTGAGGCAAACCGGATTGAGCCAAGTCAATCCGGGCCGCTCCGTCTGTGCTAGCCAGATGCGATGATCGAGATCGGCTCGCACCCTCAGCGGCTTCCCATGGCGCCTTCGGCAAAGCCCGTCGTCTATGTCGTCGACGACGATGCCGCCGTGCTGGGATCGCTGCGATTCCTGCTCGAAACCGACGGGTTCGACGTGCGGACCTTCAGGAACGCCACGGCGCTGCTGAACGCGGCCAGCCAGCCCGGCGCCGACTGCTACGTGATCGACTACAAGATGCCCGACATCAACGGCATCGAGCTCGCCGGCCGCCTCCGCCAGTCCGACGGCGAGACCCCGGTGATCCTCATCACCGGCTATCCCGACGGGAATATCTCGGCGCGCGCGGCGGCTGCAGGCGTCAAGGACGTGATTCTGAAGCCTCTTTTGGACGAAAACCTGGTCAAGCGCATCCGTGGTGCGATCCAGGAAAGGCGCCGGAATTGACCTACGGGATTCTACGTAGGTAAACCTCCTTAAGATAACGCGCGAAATTTCCGGATTGCGCAAACCCGCGTAGCAATGCTCCATCACAACGGAGATGGCGCAGATGCTGACCCAGACGCTCGACACCCACGCGATCAACACGCAACTTCGTGGCAAGATTGCCCCCGCCCATCCCGTCACCGACCAGTTCGGCGCGATCACCGGCCATGTCGGGCTGGTCGCCACCGAGTTCTCCTATCGCAAGGACGAAGAGATCTACGGCGAAGACGAGCCGGCCGAATATGTCTACCAGGTCGTTTCGGGCGCCGTGCGCAGCTACAAGCTCCTCTCCGACGGCCGCCGCCAGATCGGCGCCTTCCATCTTCCCGGCGACGTGTTCGGCCTTGAATCCGGCCCCACCCATCGCCTCGCCGCGGAAGCCATCATCGACACCAATGTTCGCCTCGTGAAGCGCGCCAGCCTGGAGAAGGCCGCCGGCACCGACGTGCAGGTCGCGCGCAAGCTCTGGGCCATGACAGCGAGCGAGCTGCGCCACGCCGAAGATCACATGCTGCTGCTCGGCCGCAAGACCGCAATGGAGCGCGTTGCGACCTTCCTGCTCGAAATGGACCGCCGCCTCGCGGTCGCCGGCATGATGGCGCTGCCGATGTGCCGTCGCGATATCGGCGACTATCTCGGCCTGACGCTGGAGACTGTCTCGCGCGCGCTGTCCCAGCTCCACGCCCAGGGCATCCTCGGTTTCTCCGGCGCCCGCCAGATCGTGCTGCGCAACCGGGCGCGCCTGCACAATCTCGACGCCTGATTTTTCCTCCCCACTGACTTGGCCGGCTTGATGTCGTTCAGCCGGCCTTTTCTTTTGGCGCAAGGCGCCTGGTTTCCGGCATCACCAGCAGGATCAGCAACAGCCCCGTCGCCGCGATGCCGGACAGCCCGATGAACGCGGTGGCATTGCCGAACTTGTCGCTGACATAGCCGCCCAGCGCCGTGCTGAGCGACGCGCCGATGCCGGTCGCGGTGCCGACGATGCCCTGCGCCAGGTTGAAATGCCCGCTGCCGAAGGCGACGTCGGCGACGATCAGCGGGATCATCACCGCGAACACCGCCGCGGTGATGCCGTCGAACACTTGCACCGCGACCAGCAGATACGGATCGCGCACCGTGGCGAACAACAGGCCCCGGATCGTCAGCGCACCGAAGCCGATCAGCAGCAGCGGGCGGCGGCCCCACGCTTGCGCCTTGCGCCCGACCGTCGGCGACAGCAGCGCCACGATCGCCTGGGGCACGACGATGCAGAAAGCCACCAGCACCGTCGCCCACTGGCTCGACCGCGCCGTCACCGCGCTCGCCATCAGCGGCATCATCGCGGCGTTCGCCAATTGCAGCAGCAACACGCTGAGCGCGAAGACGATGAGCGGCCGCTGCCGGATCAGATGCCAGACATTGGTGTCGCCCGGGACCGGCGCCTCGCGCGGCATCTCGCCGTGGCAGCGCGCGATGTCCACTTCCTCCTCGCGGATCCGCGACAGCGCGATCAGGGTCGGGATCGCCAGCAGGAAAGTGACCAGGAACACCGAGCGGCTCGACAGCAGATAGCCGGCGGTGCCCATCACGGCCGCCGCGACGCCATTGCCGAGCGAGGCAAAGCGTGCGTTGCGGCCGAGCCGCTCGCCGATCGCGAGCGGGCCGACGAGGCCGAGGCTGATCGCCGCGATCGCAGGCCCCAGCACGCAGCTCGCCGCCGCATGCAGCGTCGCCGCCGTCACCACCACGGGGAAGATCGGCATCGCGGCATAGGCGAGCGCGCAGAAGCCGATGGTCACGATCGCAAGGGCTGCGACCAGCCGCTCGGATTTTGCGGCATCGATGATGGCGCCGCCCGGCATCTGCCCGATCAGCGCGACGATGCCGCCGATCGACAGCACGAGGCCGATCTCGACCTGGGTCCATTTCTGTGTCGTCAGGTAAACCGCGATGAAGGGACCGAACCCGGTCTGCACGTCGGCGAGGAAGAAGATGAACCAGTCGAGGCCGCGCAGGCTCTGGCGCGATGGCGCCGGAATGGGCGCAAGCCGCAGCGCGGCGGCGTTGTTCTGTTCAACGTGGCCGCCGCGATCCGCATGGTTCGGCTTCCTCGACAACAGCACAGGCAGTCAGCCCTCCCCGCGCCTCACTGGATGGCTTGCAGTGGTTGAAGACTGCCGGACGCGCCGAGCACGACCATCGGCGTGTCTTCCTTGTACTCCGGCGCGGCGGCGACCTGCGCCTTGGTCAGTTCCAGCGTGATGCTGTCCTTCTTGTTGGTGATCTTGCCGAAGCGAAGCGCATTCCAGTCCACCACGATCTTGCGGCTGCCGACGCCGAGGAAGCCGCCGAAATCGATCACGGCAGCCCGCACATGGCCGGTGCGGTCGACGATGATGTCGACGATGCGGCCCATGTCCTCGTCGGCGGCGCTGCGCACGTCGCGACCGAGCACGCCATGGGCGTCGCTCGCGCCGATGATGGTCACCGAGGGCGGCGGCGCGGCGTCCTTCGGGGTCACCGGCACGGTCGAGGCCGGCGGCTGTGCGGTCGCCGGCGCATTCGCTTCACTTGGCGGCGAGGTTGGGGCCGCCGCAGGCGGCTCCTCCGCGGCACGCGACATTGCGACCGTCAGGCCGGCGACGATCGCCACGCTCAAGACCAGCCATCGGACAGCACGCATGGGCCCTCCTCGCGCGCCTAGCGCGCCAGCACGATCGAGACCTGGATCTGGCCGCGCGTGCGCAACACCTCCAGCGCCACGTCGTCGCCGTGGCGGCTGACGCGCAAATCGACGCTGGACTCGCCGAGGCGCAGATCGCGCAGGATCACCTCGTTCAGGAACGCCGGCAGATGCGGATTGCGCAAACGGATCTCGCCGCGCGCCACATCGAACTCGATGCCGAGCGCCGCCTCGAGCAGCGTGAATGGCGTCGCGCTGGCCCAGGCCTGCGGCGCGCAGGCGACCGGATAGAGCGTCGGGCCGCGCCGCTTCTCGCGCCGGAAGCCACAGAACAGTTCCGGCAGCCGGCGCAAATCCATGTAGGTCGCGGCGTCGAACAGGCCCTTGAAGACATGTGCGACCGAATGCTTGAGCCCGTAGCGCGCGAGCCCGAGCGCGATCAGCGCGTTGTCGTGCGGCCAGACCGAGCCGTCATGATAGGACATCGGGTTATAGCGCACCTCGCCTTGCGCGACGGTGCGGATGCCCCAGCCGGAGAAGAAGTGCGGCCGCATCAGATCGGCGGCGACGAGGCGCGCGCGGTCCTCGCGGATCATGCCGCTGAACAGCACCTGCCCGGCATTCGAGGTGCGCACCCTGCACGGCCGCTTCTTGCCGTCGAGCGCGAGCGCGTAGGTGCCGAGCTCCTCGCACCAGAACGCCCTTTCGAAGCGCTCGGCCAGCGCCTTGGCTTCGGTCTCGAGCTTGCGCACCCGGTCCGGCTTGCCGAGCCGCAGCGCGCAACGCGCGGCGAGCTGCTTGGCCGCGTAGACGTAGCCCTGGACTTCGGCGAGCGCGATATTGCCTTCCGCGAGCTGGCCGTCGGCATGGAAGATCGCGTCGTAGGAATCCTTCCAGCCCTGGTTGGCCAGTCCCTTCTCCGTCGCGCGCTGGTATTCGACGAAGCCGTCCTGATCGGGATCACCCGGACCGTCGATCCAGGCCAGCCCCGCCTCGATCGCCGGCCACAGCTCGATCAGCGTCGCGGCATCGCCGGTGCGCTCGAAATAGCTTCCGGCGAGCAGGATGAACAAGGCGGTCGAATCGACGCTGCCGTAATATTGCGAGAACGGCACCTCGCGCAGCGCCGCCATCTCGCCGCCGCGCATCTCGTGCAGGATCTTTCCGGGCGCCGCATCGGCGAGCGGATCGACCGTCTTGGCCTGGAAATGGGCGAGCCGCCTGAGGACGCCCTTGGCGATCCGCGGGTCGATCCACAGCATCTGCAGCGCAGTGATCAGCCCGTCGCGGCCGAAGGTCGTCGAGTACCAGGGAATGCCGGCATAGGGATAACGCCCCTGCGGCGTTTCCGTCATCAGCATGTTGAGGTCGGCCATGGCCTGGCACAGCACCTCGTTGAAGATGTTGTTCGAGGTCTCGACGCTGGCCGCGTCCATGGTGGAGTGCCGCATCTCGCGGCGATGCGCCAGCAGGCCCCGGAAGAACCGCGCCGGCTTTTCCGACGCCGGCCTGTTGCAGGACACCGCCACGAACAGCGACTTGGCCTGGTGCGGATCGAGATCGATCTGCCAGGCCGCGGCGTTGACGGAGAGCCGCGTCGGCCGCGGGTCGAAATGCAGGCCGGTGGTGCGCTCGGCATCGTCGAGGCCGCGATAGTCGAAGAGCACGTCGGTCGGCCCGAGCAGCTTGCTCGTGCCGGTGCCGCGGCGCGGCCGCCGCTCGCCGCGGACCTCGAACAGGTCGGCGAAATCGTTGTCGAACAGCAGCGTCAACTCGAAGCTCGCGGGCCGCTCACCATGGTTCTGCACGCCGATGCGTTGATAGGCCGAGCCGCGCCACAGGAAGATCGTGCGCACGATGTGCAGCAGGTCCTTCTGCAGGACGAGGGCGCCCTCGCGGTAGATGTCGGGATTGGTGAGATCGACCGTCAGGGCCGAATTGTCGTCGCGTAAGTTGGAGCCGAGCAGCAGCGGCTGGAGGTCGTTGAGCACGAGCTCCAGCCGCGCGAGGTAGCGCGTGTCATAGTGGAACAGGCCGTCCGGCCCGCCGGCCGAGGCGCCGATGTCGCCGTGACTGTCGAGCACGATGAAGGTGTCGTCGTGCTTGAGCGAGCGCCGCGGCCGCGCCGACGGCCCCGTCATCGGGATGTAGAAGGGCTGCTCCGCGACCTGCTCCACGGTCCGCGCCACGGAGACGAATTTGGTGACGACTTCGGCTGCCATAAGCTGCTCCCCTGCCCCTGTTTCGAAACGCAACCAGCGCGGACGCGACTCTCGAGGTTACGCGGCGAACTTCGCGAGCCGGCTCATCTCCTGCGTCACCAGCTCCCGGTACGGACCGTGCCCCTGCATCAGGCGGTCGGGCGCGCCGTCCTCGATGATCTTGCCGTTCTTGAGCACGATCACACGGTCGAAATTGCGCAGCGTCGCGAGCCGATGCGCGATCGCGATCACGGTGCGGCCGCGCATCAGGCGCGACAGCGCCTCGCGGATGGCCTCCTCGGATTCGCTGTCCAGCGCCGCGGTCGCCTCGTCCAGCAGCAGGATCGGCGCATCCTTCAGGAAGGCGCGCGCGATCGCGATGCGCTGACGCTGGCCGCCGGACATCTTCACACCGCGGTCGCCGACCATGGTGTCGAGACCATCAGGCAGACTCTCGACGAAATCGCAGCGGGCCGCAATAGCCGCGCGCAGCACCTCGTCGTCGGTCGCATTCGGGCGGCCGTAGCGGACGTTCTCGCGGATGGAGCGGTGGAACAGCGAGATATCCTGCGGGACCACCGAGATCGCCTCGCGCAGGCTCAGCTGTGTCACCATCGAGATGTCCTGGCCGTCGACCGTGATGCCGCCTTCGTCGACGTCGTAGAAGCGCTGAAGCAGCGTGAACAGGGTCGACTTGCCGCCGCCGGACTGGCCGACCAGGCCGACGCGTTGGCCGGGCTGCAGCCGCAGGCTGAACCGCTCGAAGATCTTCTCGCCGCCGGGATAGCCGAAGGTCACGTTGTTGAACGCGATCGCCGCGCCGCTCTTCACCAGTGGCTCCGCCTCGGGGTGATCGCGCAGCTCATGCGGCACCAGCAGCGTCGCGATGGCCTCGGTCAACCGCGCGACATGCTGGGTGACGTCGACCAGCGCCACCGCGAGATCGCGGGTGGCGTTGAGGATGGACAGGCCGAGGGTGCAGACCAGCACGACGTCGCCGGTGGTCGCCTCGCCCTGCTGCCAGAGCGTGATCGCCCAGGCCATCAGCGTAACGGTCAGGACGACTGTCACACCGGCATGGGTGAGCCGCAGCTTTTCGAGATAGCGCAGGCTGCGGCCGCGCGCGGTGAGCTCGCGATTGACGGTAGCGTCGAACCGCTCGTGCTCATGGCCGATGCCGCAGAAGGCGCGGACCAGCGGCATGTTGCTGATGACGTCGATCATCTCGCCGTCGACCACGGCCGCCTTGTCGGCGAAATCGTCGTGCAGTGGCTTGCCGGCGGCCGCCAGGTGGAACATCGCGATCACCATGCCGCCCGCGACCACGATCAGGCCGAGCGCCATATAGGGACTGACGGTTCCGATCAGCATGATCGCCGCAATTGTGGCAATGCACGGCGGCAACACATTCCAGACGAACATGTTCTCGACCGTGAACACCGCGTTCGAGGTCGCGGTGATACGGCTCGTCAGCATGCCCGGCATGCGGTCCGAGAAGTAGCTCGGCGCATGTCCGGTCAGATGGCGAAATATGTCACGGCGTAGATCGCCCGTGACACGAACGAAGGTAAAACTCGCTGTCCAGCTCGCGATCCGCCACAGGAAGTTATCGGCAGCGATCAGCGACATGAGCAGAATGAATGCCAGCCATACGCTGCCACCATGCGATGTTCCCGCCGACAGACTGTCGACGAGGGATTTGACGCCGTACTGCGTGCCTACGGAGCAGGCAACGGCGGCGACGACAGCAGTCAGGATCACGAGATGCGACGCGAGACGACGTCGAAGATAGCGCAAGACAAAGGCAAATGGCCTGCGCGCGTATCCAGAAAGCTGATCCATGTGACACTCTACCCCGCGTGATGGTTTTCAATTTTCGTGACTGTTCGACTGAACATCGACCAGCTCGCCTCGGTTCCCGGGCAAGCTCATCACGACATGCGGATGCGGACGATCTGCGAAGACGAGATGGCAGCATCGAGACAGGTGCGAGATGTGTCCAATAAGTAACGTTTGTTGAGAGGAACTTCGCAACTGCGGAAACGTTCCCTTTGCTGGCATTGCCGGTGCCGTACGCGCTGGGGGTTTTCAATATTCATGATCGCAAAGGAGAAGGTGAGATGCGCATCGCGCAGGTAGCTCCGTTGACGGAGGCTGTTCCACCCAAGCTGTATGGCGGCACCGAGCGGGTGGTGCATTGGTTGACGGAAGAGCTGGTTGCCCTTGGACATGACGTCACACTGTTCGCCAGCGGCGACTCGCAGACGTCGGCGAAGCTGGATGCCTTATGGCCGCGGGCGCTGCGCCTCGACGGTTCCGTGCGTGATCCGAACGCGTTGCACATGGTGCTCTTGGAGCGGGTGCGGCAGAAATGTGACGACGAGGAGTTCGACTTCCTCCACTTCCATCTCGACTATTATCCGTGGTCGCTGTTCCACCGGCAGCCGACGCCTTTCGTGACCACGCTGCATGGCCGGCTCGACCTGCCGGAGCATCAGCCGGTGTTCGAGACCTTCTCCAAGATGCCCGTGATCTCGATCTCGAATGCGCAGCGGCGGCCGGTGCCGCAGGCGAACTGGGTGACGACGATCCATCACGGCCTGCCCGAGACTTTGCTGACGCCGAAGCCGGCGAAACAGGAATATCTCGCCGTGCTCGGCCGCATCGCTCCGGAGAAAGGCGTCGACCGCGCCATCAAGATCGCGACCCATTGCGGCATCCCGCTGAAGATCGCGGCCAAGGTCGATCGCGCCGACCAGGATTATTACGACGAACTGATCAAGCCGATGATCGTGAACAATCCGCTGGTGGAATTCATCGGCGAGATCAGCGACCACGAGAAGTCGGACTTCCTGAGCGGCGCGCTGGGACTTCTGCTGCCGATCGACTGGCCGGAGCCGTTCGGCCTCGTGATGATCGAGGCCATGGCCTGCGGCACGCCGGTCGTCGCCTTCAACCGCGGCTCGGTGCCGGAGATCATCGACGAGGGCCTCACCGGCTTCGTCGTCGAGGACATCCTCAGCGCCGCCGGCGTCGTCAACCGTCTTCCGAGACTGGACCGCTCCGCGATCCGCAAGCAGTTCGAGACGCGCTTCACGGCGCGGCGGATGGCGCTCGACTATCTTGCGGCCTATCGCAGCCTGACCGAGGAGCAAGCACCGCGGATCAAGCTGGTGAGCAGCGCGGAGTAGTTGCCTCACCCACAGCTGTCGTCCCGGACAAGCGAAGCGCAGATCCGGGACCCATAACCACAGGATAGTGTTTGGCGAAGACTCGGAGTGACCGTCTCGTCCAAAACGTCTCCCTGGGGTTATGGTCCCGCGTTCGCGGGGACGACACCGAATACGTTGCCGCGGTGGTGGCTACACCACCACCGCCCGCTTCGGCTCCACGATCTCGAACATCCGCGGAAACTCATCCATCAGGCCCATCAGCTCGGCGAGCTTCATGGGGTTGCCTGACAGCTTGATCTTGCCGGCCGCCACCGCCTCCGGAAAACTCGTCAGCTTCGCGATCACCTCATCGAGCGTCGATCGCGCCAGCGTGAAGCTGGCATCGGCGCCTTCGGCCTGCACGCCCGCGGTATAGGTCAGTGCGCAGTTCTCCAGATTGAGCACGAAGGTCTCGCCGGTGTCCGAAAAGCTCCAGTTCAGCACGATGTGCTTTCCTTCCGCCTTCGGACCGTTGAGGCGAATGCCGAGCACGTCCCAGAGCTGCTCCGTGCGCAGCGCGGCCACCGTCTCGCGCGGCATCGGCGGACGCGGCGGGGTCTTCGGCATGCCCTGGCGTAATTCCTGCGCGCCGAACAGATAGGCGTTGCGCCAGGTCGCGCTTTCGGCGGCATAGCCCAGCTGCTCCAGCGTGTCCGCCAACAGCGCGCGCGCCGCCTGATTGTCCGGCTCGGCGAAGACGAGATGGCCGAGCGCCTGCGCGACGAAGCGGAATTCACCCTTGTCGAAATCCGCGCGCGCCCGCGTCAGGATCGCGTCGGCGCCACCCATATACGCGACGTATTTCTTGCCGGACTCGACCGGCGGCAGTGGATCGAGATTGACCGGGTTGGCGTCGTACCAACCGAGATACTTTTGGTAGATCGCCTTCACATTGTGCCGGATGTGACCGTAATATCCGCGGCCGTGCCAGGCGCCTTCGAGGCTCTTCGGCAACTGGATGGTCTCCGCGATCTCCGTCGCGGTGAGGCCGTGGTTCATCAGACGGATGGTCTGGTCATGCGCGAACTTGTAGAGATCGCGCTGCTGCCGGATCATGGTGCCGATGCGCTCAGTACCCCACACTGGCCAGTGGTGCTGGCCGCACATCGCCTCCGCCTTGCCGTCCCACAGCTGCAAGGCCTCGTTGAGGTACTTCGACCACGCCAGCGCATCGCGCACGTCGGCGCCGCGGAACGGCAAGAGATTGTGGAAATTGTGGGTGCAGTTCTCGGCAAGGTTCAACAGCTTGTAGCGCGGGATGAAGAAGTGCATCTCCGCCGGCGCCTCGCTGTTCGGCGCCATCTGGAATTCGAATGCGACGCCGTCGATCACGCGCCTGTCGCCGGTCGCCATGATCAGATCGGTCGGCCGCAGCAACGCGACCGAGCCCGCGGCCATCGACTTGCCGAGGCCGCAATCGACCTGGCCTCGTGCCCCCTTGGCCAGGAACGGCCCGAATTGGTACTGCGCCCGCCGCAGCATCGCAGGGCCCGCGATGATGTTCTCGGAAACCGCGTGCTCCATGAACAGGTTCGGCGCGATGATCGGCACGCGGCCGGTCGCCAGCGCATCCTCCTCCAGGACGCCGCGCGCGCCACCCCAATGGTCGGTGTGGGTGTGGGTGAAGATTACGGCCGCAACCGGCTTCTGGCCGCGATGCGCAAAATAGAGATCGAGCGCGGCACGCGCGCCTTCGATCGAGGTCAGCGTGTCCACGACGATGACGCCGCTGTCGCCCTCGATCAGCGTCATGTTGGCGATGTCCAGCCCGCGCACCTGGTAGACGCCGGGCACGACCTCGAACAGCCCATGCTGCATGTTGAGCCGCGACTGCCGCCACAGGCTGGGATTGACCGTCGGCGGCGCCTGCTCGGCGGAGAGGAAGCCGTAAGGCTCGAGGCTCCAGACCGTGCGCCCTTGCGGATTTGTCACCTTCGCATTGTCGATCGTGCCGAGGAAGCCCCGCGCAGCATCGTCGAAATCCTGCGTGTCGGAAAACGGCAGCGCGTTGAGCATCGCCGTCTGCTGCGCGATGACGGACGGCGTTGCGTCCTTGGGCTCGCTGCTGAACTCAGTCATGCTTGTTTCCTCCCGGCCTGATGCGCGGCATCTAACCGCATCTCGCGGTCGATTGCCATCACCGGGGGAGACAGCAGAGGTGCCCTTCCCTTCTCCCCTTGCGGGAGAAGGTGGCGCGAAGCGCCGGATGAGGGGTATATCTCCGCTCGTACGACTGCTCGTGAGGATAGATACCCCTCGCCCGTCTCGCCGCTTTGCGGCGAGCCCCCTCTCCCGCAAGGGGAGAGGGTGCATCGTCTACGCGGCCAGTCCTTCGGCGACGGGTTGATTCGACGCATCAGTCTTGTCGGCCATCCGCAACTCCCGCGCCAGCACATAGCCGCCGCGGCTTTCCTTGGCCCGATAGAGCGCCTTGTCGGAGCGCGACAACAGCGCTTCCGCGGTGCGCCCGTCGTGCGGCGCCACGGCGACGCCGACGCTCACGCCGAGCTCGATCATCTGTCCGTCGACATCATAGGGGGCACTGATCGACTGCACGATACGCCGGACCATCTCTTCCGCGTCTGCGGTCGCACGCTGCACCAGGACGAACTCGTCGCCGCCCATGCGGACTACGAGATCCTCGGCCGCGGCGATCGCCCTGAGCCGGCCGGCGACCTGCCTCAGCAGCGCATCGCCGACAGGATGGCCGAAGCGGTCGTTCGCTTCCTTGAAGCGGTCGAGATCGAGCGTATGGACGGCAACCATCCCGGCCGCGAGCATGGCAGGCAAATCCGTCGCCAGCACCGAACGATTGGACACGCCGGTCATCGGATCGATGCGCGATAGCTGCTCGAACTGCCGCTTGAGCGTGATCTGGCTGATCGAGGCATTGAAGCTCAGCCGCACCATCTCGAAGCTCGCGACCACATACATCAAGATCAGCAGCCCGAGTCCGACATGGCGCAGATCGGGCTGCATGAAGGTGACGATCGCGGCGGGCGCGGCGATGGCGACCAGATCGAGCAGCGCCGCGACGGGGCGCAGCGCCAGCCGCGCCACCACGCCGGCACCAAAGCCGAAGCCGATGCCGATCGCCATCACGGAGCAGAGCGCATCGCCGAGCACAATGCTGCGCGCGGCAAACAGGCCAAGAATGAGAGCCGTCACGACGGTGCCGGCCACATAGCACCGCTCCCAGCGGACGGCCTCGGCCCGGCCGAGCTGTGGCGCACGCGCAAGGCGGCGGCGGAATGCAAAGACCTCGAACAGACGGACAATGGCCACCAACACGCCGGCGAACGTCAGGGCTGCCGTCACCATATCGCCCGTCTCATAGGTCGTGATGGCGCCGACCATCGCGAGGCAAGCGGCCGCGAGAATGTTGGGCATCGTCGTGCCGTGAAGGCCCGTGATGACTTCCAGATAGACGGCGTCGGAAATCGACGCCCGTCCGGATTCCATTCTGTTGAACAACATGCCAGCCCCTATCCCGCTGGCACGTTCTTACCGCAGACCCGTAAAATCGGCTCCTTTCGGAGCGATGGCATTTGAGCGAGCGGGTTTACCGCGCGTTAGCCATCTCCGCCGGCGCATCGGCTAGTGCATTCCCAGCACCCTCGGCAGCCACAGCGTCAGGTCCGGCCAATACGTCACGATGACGAGGAAGCCGAGCATGGTGATCAGCCATGGCATCACCGCGACCGCAAGATCGGTGATCCGCATTCGCGCGATCATCGAGGCGACGTACAGGTTCAGGCCGACAGGCGGATGGCAGAGACCGACCTCCATGTTGACGTCCATCACGATGCCGAAATGGACGAGGTCGATGCCGAGCTTCTTGGCGGCCGGCGCCAGGATCGGCGCCATGATCAGGATGATCGAGTTTGGCTCCATGAAGTTGCCGGCGAGCAGCAGCAGGATGTTGACCACCAGCAGGAAGCCGACCCAGCCGAGATTCTGCGCCGCGATCCAGTCGGCGAGCGTCGCCGGCAGGTTCTCGTTGGAGAGCACGAAGGAGAACAGCACCGCGTTGGTGACGATGTAGAGCAGCATCGCGCTGGTGTTGGCGGCGCGCAGCAGCACCCGCGGCACGTCCGCCATCTTGATCGCCTTGTAGACGAACACCGCGATGATGAAGGAATAGACCGCCGCCATGGCGGCGGCTTCGGTCGCCGTGAACAGGCCGCTATAGATGCCGCCGATGATGATGACGACCAGCATCAATCCCCAGATGCTCTCGCGGAAGGTGCGGACGGTTTCGCCCCAGGTCGCCTTCGGCAGCCGCGGATAGTCGCGATTGCGGGCGAGCCACCAGGTGACGATGCAGAGCATCGTCGTCAGCAGGATGCCGGGGAGCAGGCCTGCGACGAACAGCGCGCCGATCGAGGTGTTGGTCGAGACCGCGTAGACGATCTTCGGGATCGACGGCAGCATCAGGATTCCGAGCGAGCCGGCGACGGTGATGATGCCGGCGCCGAAACGCATGGGATAACCGTGCCGGACCATCTCGGGCAGCACGATGGCGCCGATCGCCGCCACCGTCGCAACGCTCGAGCCGCAGACCAGTGCGAACATCGCGCAGGCGACGATGCCGGCAAGGCCGAGGCCACCATACCAATGACCGATCAGCGAGGTCGCGAAATTGATCATGCGGCGCGCGACGCCGCCATGGGTGAGAAAATTTCCGGCAAGGATGAAGAACGGGATCGCCATGATCTCGAAGCCCTCGATGCCCGTGAAGAGCTTCATCGAGACCGCCTCGATCGGCACCGTGGTCAGCGTGAACAGGAACGTCATCACGGTGAGACCGAGCGCGATCGAGACCGGGATGCCGGTCAGCATCAGCGCGATCAAGAGCGCGAACACGGTCGCGGCGCGCATCCAGTGCGGCAGCACCACCACGCCGAACTTCTCGGCAAGGCACATCATGAAGATCAGGACCGGCGCCATGATCAGGATGACGCCGAGCGGCGAGACTTTTCGCGCAGCCGCGCGGGTTGCGGCGCCGGCGGGCTGCGGATGCAGCGCCGGCGAGGCGTCGGCCTCGACGCCCTCGACATGGGTCTCGTCGTGATGCGGCAGATCGCCCGTCCAGTAGTAGTGCCAGGAAACCTGGAGGAAGCGGAAGCACATCAGGCCCGAGCCGAGCGGGATCGCGAGATAGACGAACCACATCGGCGCTTCCAGATCGTTGGACTGCTGGCCGGTGTGGAACATCTCGCGCACGAAGGAGGCGCCGAAGGCGGCAATCATGCCGGTGAACAGCGCGCCGCACAGCATCGCGAACAGGATCACGTGCTTGCGCGAATGCTCCGGCAGGCGGTTGACGAGCAGGTCGACGCCGACATGGATGCCGGTGCGCACGCCATAGGCCGCGCCGAACTTCGCCATCCAGATGAACATGTAGATGCAGAGCTCCTGCGCCCAGGACAGATCGAGCTCGGACAGGAAGGTGAACACCGCCATCGACAGCGACGCGAGCCAGCTCATCCCGTGCGCGGCCGCCCATCTGGAGAGAGCGATCGATTCGCCGGCGCCGTAACGGTGCACAACTGCGATGAAGATCAGGCCGGTTGCAGCCGCAATGAGCGTCGCGATCAACCATTCTTCGAGATGGTTGAGCGCCGAATTGAGCACGCGAAGCAAATCGAGATCCCCCTATCGATACGAAACGGCCGGAAGTGCTTGCACTCCCGACCGTTGGTATTGTTCTCCAGGAAACGCGTCAGTTCATCTTGACGTCGAGTTCCTTGGCGACGAGATCGAGCACTTCCTGCCCGACCCGGCCCTTGGCCCATTTATAAGTCGGCTGCATCGCCTCCTGCCATGCCTTGCGATCGGCGTCGCTGAGATAATGCAGCGTGGTCTTGCCGGTCTTCTTGATCTCGGCGAGCGCATCCTCGTTTTCCTGATGCGCGATCAGATTGGTGTAGTCGGTGGCCTCGTTCATCGCCTTCTCGAGCTGGGCGCGGGTGTCGGGCGGCAGGCCGGACCAGAATTTCGAGTTGACGATGACGGCGTATTGCAAATGCGCGTGATAGGACACGGTGATGTCCTTCTGCACCTCGTAGAACTTCTGCGTCAGATAGTTGGACGCAGTGTTCTCGCAGCCGTCGACGACGCCGGTCTGGAGCGCCTGGTAGACTTCGGAGAACGCCATGATCTGCGGGATCGAGCCGAGCAGGCGGAAATACTGGTCGGCGATCTTCGAGCCGGAGATGCGGAACTTCAGGCCCTTGAAATCCTCCGGCTTCATCAGCGGACGGTTCGACGACACCATGTGGAAGCCGTTGTCCCAATAAGCGAGCCCGGTGATGCCCTTGGCTTCCAGCTTCTGGAACAGCCATTTGCCGACCGTGCCTTTCATCGCGCTGGAATAGGTCGCATCGTCCTTGAACAGCCAGGGCAGGTCGAGCGCCTCGAACTCCTTGATGCCGAGCGGGGCGAATTTCGCGGTCGAGGGCGCCAGCATCTGCACCGAGCCGAGCTGGAGCGCCTCGATCTCCTCCTTGTCCTTGTAGAGCGAGGAGTTCGGATAGACCTCGATCTTGACCTTGCCGTCGGTATACTTCTCGGCGAGTTCCTTGAACTTCAGCGCGCCCTTCCCCTTCGGGGTGTCGTTGGCGACGACGTGGCTGAACTTGATGATGATCGGGCTCTGGGCGAAGGCGGGGGGCGCGAGGAGGGTGGCGAAAGCAAGCGTCGCCGCTGCGACCGCAGGAAGCAGTTTGCGCATGAAGGACCTCCCCAATAACCCCAGCAAACCGGGTCTTTTTTGTTTTGCGTCCCCAGTAGTGGCAGCAATCCGCCACCCTGCCAACTAGACCTAAGCCCAATTTGCCGCAGGCAAGCTATCTTGACGGCTGCCGCATGCGCAACCCGGCACCCGCTCCGGCCCAATGGAGCGAGCGCTTATGTCGCATTGCGGCAAGGCGATCAGCCCTTGCGCTGCGCGACCATGAACAGACGGCGGAACGGAAACAGCGTCTGCCCCGCGGCGTTCTTGGGATAGGCTTTTGCGACCCGCTCCCCGTAGGCCGCTTCGAACGCCGCCTTCTCCTCGCCCTGCAAGACGTCGAGATAGCGCGTCAGCCAGGTCCCCTTGGTCCACTCCTTCACGGGGTTCTCGCCCTCGAGCACCTGAAGATATTCGGTCTCCCAGATGTCGACATTGGCCGACATCGGAGCAAGGAGGTCGTGATAGAACGCCGGTCCCTCGACTGGTGGCGGCGTGACGAGGTGCTCGACCTTGGACCGCCATGGGCCGCTCAATGCAGTCTCGCCGATCAGCACATGCGAGGGAGCCAGAAAGTTGCGCGGCATCTGCACCGCGAGGATGCCGCCGGGCTTCACCTTCTCCATCACCGACGGAAACAGTGCCGCATGATTGGGCAGCCAGTGGAGTGCGGCATTGGAATAGACGAGGTTGTATTGCCTCAAGGGACGCCACTGGCCGAGGTCCTCATGTGACCATTCCACGTCAGGCGCCGCCTTGCGGCCTGCAGCGACCATCTCGGCCGAGCCCTCGACACCGGTCACGGCCGCATCCGGCCAGCGCTCCCTGATCAGTTTCGTCACATTACCGGCACCGGCGCCGAGATCGGCGACCGTGCGCGGGCCGACATCCGGAATCCGCATTAACAGGTCGACGGCGGGCCGCAAGCGGTGGCCGGAGAATTTCAGATATTGCTGCGGATCCCAGACCATGACATGCGCCTTTTCTTTTTCGTGTTTCCTTCGCTGCGGCTCTTGGTTACCACTGCTCGTCCCGATCAGGCAATTCGCAAAGCCGGCGGGACGGGCAGGAAACGAACAGCAACACGCAAAAAACAAGAGAGCGTTGTTATGGACCTCGGGCTCAAATCGAAAACCGCAGTCGTGACGGGAGCGAGCATCGGCATCGGCCGTGCCATCGCCAAGGGCCTCGCTGCCGAAGGCGTGCGCGTCGTCGGCGTGGCGCGCCGCACCGACCTGCTCGCCGAGCTGGTGAAGGAGGTCGGCGGCGGGCTGATCACGCCGCTCGCGCAGGACGTGATGGAGAAGGACGCGGCGGAGAAGATCGCGGCCTTCGCGCTGAAGGAGCTCGGCCATGTCGACATCCTCATCAACAATGCCGGCGGCAGCCGTCCCCTCCCCGTCGATGCGCCCGACAGCAAATGGGACGAGGCGATCGCGTTGAACTTCACCAGCTACCGCCGCATCGCCCATGCGCTCTTGCCGCAGATGATCGCGCGCAAATGGGGCCGCATCGTCAACATCACCGGCAAATCCGAGCCGGAAGGCCTCAACGCCGCCTTCGCGGCGAAAGCCGCCGTGCACGCCTGGGCCAAGGGCCTGTCACGCGAGATCGGCGAGCACGGCATCACCATCAACTGCATCCCGCCCGGCCGCATCATGAGCGAGCAGATCCGCCGCAACTATCCGCCGGAGTATCGCGAGCGCTTTGCCGAGGAGGAGATTCCGGTCGGCTATTGGGGCGAGCCGGAAGACCTCGCAGCCCTCGCGGTGTTCCTGGCCTCGCCGGTGGCGCGCTACATCACCGGCACGGTGATCCCGGTGGATGGGGGCTTGCGGCGGTATCAGTTCTAGAGCGGGAGCTGGGGCCTTCTCGCGCTGACCCGCTTTCCGTTGCTCTTGAAGTCGATCACGATCTGATCGCAGCCGTCGCGCTCAAGTCGCGACGCTGCTCTTGGCGGCGCGGCAGTGCTTTTCGCAGAGCGCATCCAGCCTGACCCGATCCGGCACGCTACGAAGATCGTCATTCTGATGGAGCAGCTGCTCCAGCTCGAAGGTCTCGTCCGGGGAAAGTCCGGGAAGGATGATCATGCCTTTGGCATTCGTGGTGAACTCGAAATAGCGAGCGCTCATCTGGAATTCCGAAAATGACTTAGGATCAATATCGGCGATCCTAGCGATGGGACGACAATCCGCCAAGAGGCGATAACGGGCGATAACAGGCGACCATGCGACAGGTGCAGGACTTGCACGACGGAATGTGCGGTCAGACCGATGTGATCTTGCGCAATTGCGCGGCAGGCGCATCGTGGAGGTCGTCCGGTGCGGCGAGATAGGCTGGCCAATCGATCGGCCGGCAGAACAGACCGCGGCGGCCGATCTCGCGAAACAGGCGGTCCGCGCGCTGCTTTGCAGGCACGCCTACGAGGGGGGTGCCGGCCAAGGCATCGGCTTGCACTTCGTTGCGGATGAACTCGTACATCCGCAAGATGAAATGGTCGGAGAGGCCTTCAAAGTCGTCCATGGAGATCCCAGGCTCGTGTCAAGACAACGTCCATTCGAGGACACGCCAGCTGACCCAGGCGATCGCGCCGATCCAGGCGATCATCGCGCCGCCGACCGCGCCAAAGAACGCAAGCGCGACCAGATAGTCGCTGGTCGGCCGGCGCTGAACGCCGACAGGCACTTCTTGCGTGGCGGTTCTATCAAGCATTCTGGTCCCTGACGGATGACAGGGATAACGAGCTCAATGCGGATCGACAAATGGACGACGATATTAACCTCACCAGTCAACCTTAAGACGGAAACCGCGCCTCCTCGCGCGAGGCGTCCGACCGGGCGCGAACCGCTGGCTGATGACAAACCAGCCAGGGATCACAGCCAAGGGCCACAGCTAAGGGCCGTGAGGCGACATCGGCGGCTTGGTTGCGGCCGTGTCGCCCAGCATCTCGAGCTGGCTCGCCAGTGCGCTGAGGCTGCGTGATATGCTCTTCAGGATGGTGGCAGTCCTGGCGGGCAGACCTGTTTCGGTCGCCTTTCCGTTGAAAGCCCTCGCGAGTGCGCGGCACTCTGCGGCGGAGGGCAGACTTCTATGCACGGTCGCTTTGACTCCAGCTGACACATTCGCGTTTTCTGCACGTTTTGCAAACGAACATGCGCGCGCTAAACACAAATGCAAGCAAAAACGAGAGTGGCGAAAATGGCCGGAAAAATCCCAGACAATTCAGATCCAGCCTTGGCGAAGCGTCACAAGCAATCGGCGATCATCGGCCGCCTGACCGTGGCCTGCTTCGTGGCGATGCGCAGCGGCTACGCGCGCAAGCATCTCGGGGCGGTGTTCGAAGAGCTGCTGACGGCGCTGGCGATCCGCGTCGCCGACGATCTCGGCGCACCGCCATTGACGGCGTCCGATCTGTCCAGGCATCTGGGATTGCCGCGCTCCAACGTCCGCCGCTGCCTCGAAGCCCTGGCCGAGGAAGGCGTCGTCCGCAAGGAGAATGAGCACGGCTACAGGGGAGAGTTGGACTGGCTCGCCTCCCGGATCGATGCGGAGTATTTCCTGACGATCCGCAATGCGATCATCTCCGCGGCTGACGAGTTGAAGGCGCTGGACGCGCCCGCGTAAGGAGGCCTGCGCAGGAGGCGCCTGGCGCCGGATACTTGATCTAGATCAAGCTTGCCACGGCACCGCCATTCCGGAATGGTTGTCGATGGCCGCGCAGAAGCGCCGCCCCATAGCCAAGGAGATGATCGATCATGACCTCCTCGAACTCCCTGCGTCGCCTGATGCTCGCTGCGGCAAGCACCTTGCTTCTCGGCACGGGCGCCCAGGCCGGGCCGATCCCCACACATCTGTCGGCGATCAAATCGATGGTCGAGCCGACCACGACCGAAGTGCGCTGGGTCGGCGGCTGGCGCGGCGGCTATGGCTATCGCGGCGGCGGCTGGGGCTACCGCGGTTGGGGTTATCGCGGAGGCTGGGGCTATCGCGGCCTCGGTTATGGCGTCGCCGGCGCCGTGGTCGGCGGCGCGATTGCGCGGAGTGTCTATTACGGAGGCTATGGCGGCTATCCCGCCTACAGCTACGGCTACAGTTACCCGCCCGCTGCGTATTATGGCTATGGCGGCGACTACGGCTACGGCTACGGCGGCGATTATTGCGCGCCCTCCGGCAGCTACTGGGCCTACTAGAGCATAGGATGGGTAGAGCGCACCGAAACCCATCGACGAACATCCAGCTTGAAACGTGATGGGTTTCGCAGCGGACTTCATCCCTCGCCCGCCGGCGGGATCACATACAGCGTCAGCACGCGCAGGACGACGATGAAGCCGACGAAGGCCGACGCCGCGTTCACATAAAGTTGCTGCCGTGATGTGATGACGTGACAAGGCGGGGTATCGCCCGGCGACGAAAAATCGGCACACTCAAACTCCCAACAATGACGACCCACGCTGCAGTCGCACCGGGGACTGCAAATGAGCAACGTCCATCGCCTGGGTGAGCACCACAGGGGCCTGCCCTTGCCAATTCGTCACGAGAGCCGCGCAACATGAACACGTTGGATCGGACATCACAAGAGCATCACTCCTGCCCTTCCTGTTGCGGCCCGTCCTGGTCGCGGCGCGGCTTTCTTGCAGGAGCCGGTGCGCTTGGCCTGGCCTCGGCCATCCCGACCGTTGCGGCATACGGACAGACAAGGCCAGCGCTGATCGATACCCACCTTCATTTCTATCCGCCCGAATATCAAAAGCTCTGGCTCGGCTACGAAGACGCACGCAAGCAGCCGCACTTTCCCGGTCAAGTCGCCTGGACCCGCGAGAAGCTCGTTGAGGACATGGACCGCAATGGCATACGGACCGGCATCCTGTCGATCGCCTCCACGCCGGGCGTATGGTTCGACCTCGGGCCGGCGGAAGCCGGCCGGCTTGCGCGCGCCTGCAATACATATGCGGCGGAGATGATGCGCGACCATCCTGGCCGTTTCGGCCTGTTTGCGACCTTGTCGATGCTGGATGTCGATGCCACGCTCAAGGAGATCGAATATGCCCTCGACACGCTGAAGGCCGACGGAATCGGACTGCAAAGCAGCTATGGCGACAAATGGCTCGGCAATGCCGCCTACAGGCCGGTGCTCGAAGAGCTGAGCCGCCGCAAGGCGGTCGTTTATGTGCATCCGCTGGTCGCGAGTTGCTGTAGCGCGCTCAGCGTCGGCACGTTTCCGGCGGTGATCGAGGTCCCGCACGACACCACACGCACGGTGACGAGCCTGCTGCTCAGCGGCGCCTTTGCCCGCCACCGCGACATCAAGTGGCTGTTCTCGCATGCCGGCGGCACGATTCCGATGATGGCCGGGCGGATCAATTCGTTCTATGGGGCGCGGCCCGACCTGAAGGAGTTTGCGCCGGACGGGATCGAAGGCGAGCTGCGCCGGCTTCATTACGACACTGCGAACGCGACCTTCGCGCCATCGATGGCGGCGCTACTCAAGCTCGTTCCCACCTCCCAGATCACCTACGGCACCGACTATCCGTACTTCGGCTTCAACCAGTTCGCGCAGCTGGAAAAACTTGGCCTCTCGACCAGGGATCTCGATGCAATCGGCCACGAGAATGCGGCACGCCTCGTTCCCCGGCTGCAGTCATAGAGCATCCTCGTGAAAACGTGGCGCGGGTTTCGCCCGGGCCCGGTGGCGCGGTACGTCACGGGCACGGTGATCCCGGTAGATGGGGCTGCGGAGGTATCGGTTTTGCGGCGGGGCTCCTGAATCCGATCAGCTCCTCCACTCGCTCTCAATAGCGGACGTGGCAGCTCGCCTTACCAGCCGGCCGACGGCCAGAAGCAGCCATCAGGGGGACTTCGAAAGTGAAGCAGATCACACAATGTCTGGACCAGGTGCGCTAGGTTGTGGGATGGCGGCACAGCTCGTCGGGTCAGGGAACAGCACCTGAACATCGGCCCAAGCGAGCATTGCAGCGCAACACATTGTACCTGCACGGGTCCTTTGTTACTTGCACCACCGTTGCCGCGTATGCGTAGGAGAGTTCAATGAAACATATTCGCGCATTTGCTTTTGCAATCGGGTTGCTGGCCCTGGCCGGCTTGGCGGCGGGTACCTGCCTGGTCGTAAACCCGACGGTCGCCGTCGCAGGCTGCAGCGGACGGTGCTAGACTGCACCCGCCGGGCCTGTCTCAACGCCCGTCAATTCGCCTCCTTGCTCAGATTGGCGAGTTGCGCCTTGAATTCACCCGTAATGTAGCGGCGTAGAAGATAGAGTTCGTGGCTGGGCACGTAGTGGAGATCCCGCAGGGATTTTTCCAGGTTGGCTTGCGCTTTCCGCTCGAGCCGCTCCTTCTCGTCGCCCTCTTTCTCCAAAGCCAGCGCGTGTAGTGCGAACGCATATCTGAATAGCAAGTCGCTGTCTGAATTGGCATCGACGATCCCGGGCTGCTCCAACAACCTCACGGCCTCTTTGGGGTTGCCCTCTTGCAACCAAATGTAGGCGATCGTGTCGGTAAAATTCGCGCGGCTGTCGGCCAGCCACGCCTCCGTTTTCCCCTTTATTCTCTTCACTTCATCCAAGGCCTTTTGTGCATACTCTTCCTTGGCCACCTTCAGATCGGCTCCGTATGTGGCGTAAGTCCACGCAACTTTATTCAACGCTCGCACGCGGTCTTCAGGCGCAGTTGCATTTTTTAGCTCCTTTTTCCTTAAGCTGATATCGTCGTTGAAACCCTTGGCTTCTTCGATCCGGGTATCCTTGAGTTGATCAGCGAATTTTTCAATTTGTGGAAGGGACCATCCAAAGGCCAACCACCATGCCGTGCCAGCAAGCTTGAGCTCCCCATCTATTATCGCGACGTTCCGAAACGACGCAGACCGAAGATCTGCATTTGAAAAATCATTGACGCCGTTGAATTGCGCATGGTCGAAAATAGCGCGATACAAAATTGCGCCGGAGAAATTCGATTGAGCAATGACTGCCTCATCAAACCGCGCCGACGACAATTCCGCATTCCGAAATTCCGCATCATATATCTTGCATTGGGAAAATGACGCATATCTGAGCGTTGCGTCTATGAATTTGACCCTGACAATCGCTGACTTGACGAAATCCGCAATCGGGGGCGACTTGTCTCGATCATACATCTCTCTCAGATCCAGATCCTCCAGAGGCAGAGATTGAAAGCCAATCGGCCTGCCAAATTTGGCGAGCTTCTGGATTGCTTCTTCCGTGCTTCGCTTGTCACCGCCGGAAACTATCGTTTGTATCGCCTGCTGCACCTCAGCATCCTCCCAGGTGAGATAGCCTACCCGCAAACCGGCCCAAGCAACTGCAAGCGCGAAACCGCAGGCAATCGCCCCGGCAACGATCTTTTTGTTTCTGTAAGAAATATTCGCCGGGATAAACTCGCGCTCCAGCTCATTCAGGTCGGCATAGTCTCCCAACGCCTTGTTGGCTTGCCTGGCAGATGTCAGAGCGCGATCGGCGCGCGCCCGTTGCGCCCAGAACACCGCCGTGTCGCGAAAAGCAACGCGCTCAGTGATCAAGGCGCGAAGCTCGTCCCATTGGCGCGTCAGCGCCTCGTATCGCAACGAGATCAACCCTCCCGGCTCCTCGCGCAAGACACCCGATGCAATAAGAGCATTGAGCACCTCCCTTGTCCGCTTGTGATCACCAAGCGAAAGAAGGTCATCGCGCTTGACCGTCACTGGCTCGCATGAACCATCACCCTCGGGCATGCGAACGGTACGTAGCAGCATTCGCCGCGCGATGCTCTCGTAGCCGGCACCATCGTCACCAAGCCAAGGGGCTACACGCAGCAGAATGCGTCGCAAGGAGCTCTTTGAATCACCTGCATCTTTCGCATCTTTCCGTCTGAACGAGGCGAGCAAATCGTTGCCGTTGGCGACCGTGGCCTTGACCGTCTCCCGATCAAAAGGCCTCAGTAGAGTGTCGCCCCTTATCGATGGCCCCTGCTTGGAACGTGTCTCGCGAGGAAACGAATAGAGTTTCGCCAGCCAGAAATCGACGAGTGCCTGCGCCGTCTTTCGGTCATCCGGCGTATCCAGCACGGTACCAGTCATCGTGGCACGTTCGATGAAACGCTCTATCCTTTCAGCAATCTCGTCGCGGTCCAAGTCAGAAATTGAAAGCTCGTCTTCTGGAAGGATCGCGATCAATGCATCGCTTGCAACCTCGAAAGCCTTCAGCGAGACAAAAGGCGGAGATTCGTTTATTGTCGTGGTCATCGTGGTCAGATCCAATTATTCGCTCAAGAGAGAATAGAGCGGTGTCTCAAACTCCGTGATTTTCTTGCAAAGCGCGTTCAACTCGCGATCGACTTCTATGAAGCGACCTACACATTGATCGTAGAATGCGTTGAAATCTTCCTTGAGTTTTGAAATTTTACCCGGCAACTGCGGCTCCGCCGGCGAATCATCCGCCATCCATGGCTCCATCATTCCCCTCAACTCTAACGACCAGTCCTCCTGAGGGAACGCGTCGCACAAGCCGATGAGCTTCGCTTTGAACTGCGGCCATCTCGAAAATCTGGCTTGGGGCTGAACCTTCTTTTGAGTCACGGCGTATTCAAGATCGCGATTGAGGGATTGCCATTCGTCGTGCTCGGAGACCAAGCCCGCAAGGCGCGCGCGCAGTCTGCCGACTGCAACTGTCCCCTCGCGCAGCCGGTTCAAGGAATTCTCGGGCATGGTTGCGCCAAGTTTCTGCTCGACCAGCCGCATCGTTTCGGCAAAATTTTTGAGACCGACGTTCTTTACCCTGCTAACCAACTCCTCGTTGATGCTCGAAGCTCTCGGCAAAAGGTGCGTAAGCCGGTCGGGCACCAGCAGCACCTCCTCGTCGATGTCAGCCACTGCCACGCTCGCGGCCTTTTTCATGACTTCGCCGCAGGCATCCAGCTCGTTGATCCAGTCCTGCTCTTCCTCTGCGGTCGGAAGATCCACGGTTTGATTACGAGCTTGTCTGGCCAAGCTCCGCAGGAAAATTCCTTCCTCCCTCAGGTATCGCCGCACATCGTCACCCGATGTGAGGCGTGTGAAGTGGCGGGCAATCACATCGAGCCGCTTTTGGAGATCGTGCAGGCAATTATGCAGCGCCTTGTAGCTGGCCAGGACGGCGATCTGCTTGCGTGTCTTTTCGAAATCGGGCCGGTAACTTTCCATGATATGGTGGAGGTCCCGCGCATGCCTAATGCCGTTGAGTTGGATCAGCGCGCGCTCGATCTTGGTTTCCAGCTCGCGATCATGTGCCTCCTGAACGTCCGGATCGTCATTTAGCGGCTGTAGCGAGTAACGCGGGACCTGCTCTGCAAAGGAACGGAGAGCTTGATCTTCCGGATGTGCCGCGATGGCGCCGCGTAACAGCATGCTGATCATGCCAGGACCTTCTTGGACGAGCGACGGCAGTAGCGCGGACACGTATTCCTCGACCGTTTCAGCTTGCGTCACACTGCGCTCTGCCTCGACACCGAGCGAGAACCTCACGGTGCGACGCAGCCCGTCGAGATTGGGCGTGAAGGCAGCGACCAGAAGTCCTTCCAATTGTGCCATCTGCTCCGGCGTCAGGAGGACGGTTGGCGCGAGTGGCGGGCGCAAACTCAGCCGTTCGGGATCGAGCGCAACGATGTCTCGCGCGCTGCACCCATAAAGCGTGCCGGCGACCGTGCGGCCCTCCTGCATCAGGGCGAAGCGCATCAACCCGATGGCCGCACTGCCGACAATGATTGGAGCCCCGGAAAGCCCCTTCGGGGGAGCTCCGGTGCCCGCACTGGCCTCGTCGCAGAAGAGTTGCAGCACCGGCTCATATGCGGATTGCCGGGTCGCGTAGGAGCTGGTCAATTGCGCTGCGTGGTCCATGACCTTCCCAGCCCAGATCATGCCGTTTATCGGTTGCGCGTCGGGATAACCTCGCGTTTTGAACAAATCGTCAGAATGGTCCAACTCGCGCAGTGGGATCGTCGGATAGTCCTCCAATGGCCCTGGATCGAGGCATCGAAGCAGAACGCAGTCCGCGTCCTGATTCCATTTATCGGGTATCACCTCGGCGGCAGTCTTGTGGCCGCGGAATTCGAGCTGGATCGTGCCGGCGAAAAAAGCGGGTGGTTCGACCTTTCGGTCGGCGACGACGTGAAGCGCGGTTGCCACGATGTCGGGCGCCACGAGGAAACCCGTGCCGCGCCCGTTTTCACCATCGATGGTGATCCTGGCGATCGCGTCGCGAAATTCATCCATGGCGGCTGTCCGGCAAGCGCCGGGCGCCGGAGTGCCAAGACGCGCTGGGAACGCAGGGGCTCATGACGTTGCGGCCTCCGAGAAGTTCAGAAGTTCAGCCTTCGAAACCTTTCCATCGTCACCGACCTCAAAATGGACATAGGTCGGACGAAACAACGTCCAGGCGGAAAAATCGCCGGCTTTCATCTGCGCCACGAAAGCCTGCAAGGCGGGCAGCGCGTCGGCCTCGGACTTCAGAATCTCATTGGGAAACCGGAGGACATCGGCCCATGTACCGGTGTTCAAATAGAACCGGCCGTCGCCCAGAGATACGCGCTTGGCTTGATGGGTGTGGCCGAACACGACATAGCGGAAGCCGCCGCGATCGCAGAGCATTTGCGCGGCGTCCAGATATTCCTTCGCGCTTTCCGTGCCGAGCTCGAACGTATCGGTGTCCTGCAGGCCGCGCATGGCCTTCAGCAGCGCGGGCATTCGCCTCTCGAAGGGTTGGGATGTGCGCCCGAAGAGGAGCGCCGCGAAGCCGTAGATCCGGCTGACAGTGTCGGACGCGGTGACCTCGTCTCCAAGCTGGCCAAGCGGATCGGCTTCGGCAATTTCGGCGTCGAGGTCCCGGAGAAACCGTTCGGCCTGGTTTCCCAACGCAGCCTGCAGCGCCTCCTTCAGTGCCGCGCTCTTCTCGGACCGATCCGTATCTGTCTTCACGTTTCCATCGGAAGAAATCTCTTCGCCAAATCCGTTCTGGGCGGGGTCGGTGCGGCCTCCCATATCCTCGCCGGGAATGATGCTGATATCCTGCTCGGACCGAATGTCGCCGCCGAACCTGGGGGTCACCGGATTCGAGAGCCCGTGGCTGCGGGTTCGGCTGTAGAGGAGGGCGATCGTGGCAAGGCGCGAACGAAAGCCCGGCTCGAGGGCGAGCAGCATCGGCACCACGGCAGCGGTCTCGGGCTTCAGCAAATCCACGAACGGATAGTCGAGCTTGATCGTATTGATGACTTCGGTCACCATCTCGCTGCCGGCGGGCGGGGTGAACACATGCTCATCGGGTACATCCAGCCGGCGCGACTGAACCGAGCGAACATGACGAAGTGCGTCGTAATCGACCTGGTTCCAGCTGTCGTAGCGATTGCCATGCTCGATCAGCGCGTCGCCGACAATGTAAGCCTCGCCGTCGTAGAGAAATTCGAAATCATGACCTGCCTTGATGCCGAGCGCGCGGCGGAACGCTGCGCGCACCGTAGGCAGGCTCAGTTCGATATCGTGATTTCCGAGCAGCACCACGAGACGGCCTCCCTTGTCGAGAAACCGCCCCATGGCGTCGAACACGGCCTGGTCCCGTTCGACGATCGATTGAAGTTTCTTGACTGCCAGGCCCGGATCTCTCGTGAAGGGAGACCATGCATTCGGCTTTTCATCGTGCTCTGCTAGAAAGTCGACCGTATCGCCGTTCAGGATCAGCTCGCTCGGACCTTGCTGTGCGAACTTCTGAGTGATGCCATCGATGAACTGTGCCACTGCATCGGCGCGGGTGCACAGCCGGAAGCCGCGCTTGCCCGATCCGCGCGGGTGCGCGTAATCACCACCGAGATGCAAGTCAGAAATGATATGCGTACTACGCACTTGGCCCTCTCACACATAGCGACCAAGAAGCTGAAAAACGATCAAGACGCAGATTCGTCTTGGGTTACCAAGATGCCGAAAATCACACCTGGCCGTTGTTGCGACCGGAAGCCTCGAAGACGTTGAAATGGAGGCCTGCGCCGTTCAGCTCGCCCTGAACGGCTTGCGGGCGCTCTCGAGTGGCAGAGTGCAGAAAGGCAAGTTCGAAGGATTGTCGGTCCTTGCCGGCCATTGACCACTCCAACAGTGCTGAAGCAGGCGTCGCAAGGCTCGGTCAGGCGGAGCACTCGCTACCGCTGCATATTGACACGATCTATTCTTGTACGGGAAACACGCCTCGACAAGTGATCTACTTCACACGCTCGTCGAGCGTGTCATTTTGTCGCGACTCTTCGATGTGCGCTGCTGTGACCGGGCCTCGCTCGATCGGCGGCACGATAGCAGCGTGGCCGGTGTTTTGCCCGACGTGTCAAACGTCGTCACGGCAGGACATGCCGTCGCGGCGCGGGCCGAAAATCCCTTATCGATCAAGGCCCCTTCTACTGTGCATGGGGTTGTTTTCGACACTTTTGTTGTGAGCCTCGGAGAAAAGAAAGAACGCACAGTGCCGGCTCACTCCGCCTGCAGGATCTCCGCGATCGCAGCGCCTGCCGCGATGGTGCCAAGCTTGCCACCGACGTCGCGCGTCGCCCTGCCCTCGCGAAGGGCCTTCGCCACCGCGCCCTCGATCGCACGCGCCGCTTCCTCATAGCGCACCGCGCCGCTTCTCTCGCCGTGCCAGGCCAGCAGCAGTGCCGTCGACAGGATCAGCGAGACCGGATTGGCGACGTCCTGTCCGGCGATGTCGGGCGCCGAACCATGCGCGGCCTGTGCCATGGCATAGCGGTCGCCGACATTGAGCGAGCCGCCGAGGCCGAGGCTGCCGGAGAGCTCCGCGGTGAGATCAGACAGGATGTCGCCGAACATGTTGGTGGAGACGATCACGTCGAAGCGATCGGGATTGCGCACCACATGCGCCATCATCGCGTCGACCAGGATGTCGTCGACTTCGAGACCCGGATAGCTCTTCGCCGCCGCGCGGCAGATGTCGAGGAACATGCCGTCGCCGATCTTGAGCACATTGGCCTTGTGCACGATGGTGAGATGCTTGCGCCGCTTCATCGCGAGACGGCAGGCGGCGTGCGCGATGCGCTCGCAGCACAGCCGCGTGATCCGGCGCAGCGACATCGCGACGTCAGGCGTGACCAGCATCTCGCCGTTGCCCTGCTCCATGTTGCGGTCGGCATAAAACCCTTCGGTGTTCTCGCGCACCACGACGAGGTCGAAATCACCGATGCGGCCGGGCCGCCCGGCATAAGTGCGCGCCGGCCTGACATTGGCGTAGAGATCGAGGCTCTTGCGGAAGTGGCGTGAAGGGTTGATCTCGCCATGCGCCTCGTCCTTGAAGTCGAAGGTCGCGGTCGGGCCCAGGATCAGGCCGTCCGCGGCGCGGACGACGTCGAGAAGCTCGGGGCGCACCGTCGTGCCGAACTGCTTCAGGCTCGCATGCCCGACCGCGTGCTCCTCGAGCCGCAGATTGAGCTGGAAGCGCTCGGAGGCCGCGCGCAGCACGCCCGATGTCGCGGTCGTGATCTCGGGCCCGATGCCGTCACCGGGCAAAACGACGATTTGCATGGCGTTTCCCTGTCATTGCAGCAGCCAGCGCGATCATACGCCGGCGCGAGGCGACATCGCCTCACCTTCGCGCATACACAGCATGCAAGCATATGCCTGTGGAAGCCGCCTTCGGCGTAGTACATGCCAAAAGTCCCTTTCAGCCACGCCGCCGGAGCAACGCGCTCACGCAATGACAATCACGTTACCTGCCGCCGCGCGCGAGCCCGACCATCCCATTGCCGACGGCCTTCCGGTCACGCAGCGGCGCTGGGCGATTGCCGCGATCTTCACCGCGCTGGCGATGGCCTCGCTCGACACCGCGATTGCCAACATCGCCCTGCCTGCCATTGCCGCCGACCTGCACGTCACGCCGGAGCAGTCGGTCTGGGTCGTCAACGTCTACCAGATCGCGCTGGTCGCGACGCTGCTGCCGCTCGGGGCGCTCGGCGAAATCGTCGGACACCAGCGCATCTATCTCGGCGGCCTGATCCTGTTCACCATCGCTTCGCTGTTCTGTGCGGTGGCGTGGTCGCTCGACAGCCTGCTGGTCGCACGCGCGCTGCAGGGCCTCGGCGCGAGCGGCATCATGAGCGTCAACACGGCGCTGGTGCGCTTCGTCTATCCCGGACGGATGCAGGGCCGCGGCTTCGGTCACAACGCGCTGGTGGTCGCGACCGCCTTCACCTTCGGACCGTCGATCGCCTCCGCCATCCTCGCGGTCGGGCCATGGCCGTGGCTGTTCGCCGTCAACATCCCGTTCGGCCTGGTTGCGACCGGCATCGGCTTTGCGATGCTGCCGAAGACGCCGCGGGCCGATCACGGCTTCGACTTCCTCGGCGCGCTGCTCGCCGCCGCCTGCCTCGGCCTGTTCATCACCGGCATCGGCAGCGCCGCGCATAATCTGTCGCCGGTCGTCGTCGGCATCGAGCTGATTGCGGCCATCGCGCTCGGCTTCATCCTGACGCGCCGGCATGCCGATCATCCAGCGCCGATGCTGCCGATCGACTTGTTCGGCCGGCCGATGTTCGCGCTGTCGGCGGCGACGGCCGTGTGCTCCTTTGCCGTACAGGGCCTCGCCTTCGTTTCGCTGCCGTTCTATTTCGAGGACGTGCTGGGACGTTCGCAGGTCGAGACCGGCTTCTTCATGACGCCGTGGCCGCTGGTGGTCGGCATCATGGCGCCGATCGCGGGCCGCCTGTCCGACCGCCATCCGGTGGGCCTATTGGGCGGCATCGGCCTCGTGCTGCTCGGCATCGGCATGGCGCTGCTCGCGCTGCTTCCGGCAAGCCCGAGCATCCCCGATATCGTCTGGCGCATCATGATCTGCGGCATGGGCTTCGGCTTCTTCCAGGCACCGAACATGAAGGCGCTGATGGGAAGCGCGCCGCCACATCGCAGCGGTAGCGCCTCGGGCATCGTCGCCACCGCCCGCCTGACCGGACAGACGACCGGTGCCGCGCTCGCCGCGGCCTGCTTCGCCATCGCCGGACACAACGGCGCAACCGTCGCGCTGGCGCTCGGCGCCGGCTTTGCCGCGCTCGGCGCCGTGATGAGCTTCCTGCGGCTCGCGGTGAAGTAGGCTCTCAGGCCAGGTGCCGGGCGGCCGTCGTGTCGATCGCCGCTGCCGCCGGCACGACCGGCCCATCGTCGATCGCAGCGAGGCGCCCATCGATGGCCTCGATCACCTTGTGCGAGAACGGGCCGAGATGCGCATAGGCCGCAATCAACTGCACCGCGATGCGCGCCGATGAGGTGTCGCGCTTGGCGCAGTTCATGAAGGTCTGCCACAACGGCCCGCGCGCCTCCGGAATGGCGGTGACCACGCGGTGCACCGTCTCCATCGCGCCGACCCGCGAGCGGATGTCGCCCTCGGCGAGCTCGTGGCGCTGCCTCGAGCGGTCGAGCAGGCTCATCAGCTTGTCGACACGGCCGGCATAGGCGGCCGGGCTGTAGATATGCTCCAGCACCCGCTTATAATCGGTCAGGATGTCGCGCAACGGGCGGACCGGATCGAAGTTGATGCCGGCCGTGCACTGATCGGCACCGATCGTCGGCGCCACATCGTGGCCCGGATGCAGCCGGCCTTCGCGCTCGAGCCGGCGCGTGAGCTGCGTGTTCGGCAAGGCATAGAGCAGGCCGACCATGGCGACGGGAATCGCCGCCTCCTCGATGAAATCGATCATCGCCTCGGCCATCGAGACCTTCTCGTTGTCGAAGCCGACGATGAAGCCGGCGGTGACCAGGATGCCGGCGGCGTAGATCTTGTGGATGCTCTCGGCGATGTTGCGCCGTGTGTTCTGCTTCTTGCGCATCGCGACCAGAGTTGCCGGATCGGGGCTCTCGATGCCGACGAAGATGCCGAAGAAGTTTGCGGCGCCCATCAGCTCCAGCAATTCAGGATCGTCGGCGAGATTGACCGAGGCCTCGGTCGATAGCTCGAAGGGGTAGTTGTGGGCGCGCTGCCATTCGGCGAGCCGGGGCAGGAACTGCCGCAGCGACTTCTTGTTGCCGATGAAATTGTCGTCGACGAAGTCGAGATGGCCGCGGTAGCCCATGTTGTAGAGCGTCTCGAGCTCGACGAACATCTGCTCGGTCGTCTTGGTCCTGGGCACGCGGCCGTAGAGCTCGATGATGTCGCAGAACTCGCAGGTGAACGGGCAGCCGCGTGAATACTGCACACCGAGATAGAGGTAGTCCTCGAACTTCAGGAGGTCGAAGCGCGGCACCGGCGTCTTGGTGACGTCGGCCTGGAATTTCGGCGCGGTGAAGACGCCGGAGCGCTGCCCGCTCTCCCAGGCCGCGAGGAATTCGTCGATGACGCCCTCGGCCTCGCCGAGCACCCGGAAGTCGGCCTTCTCATAGATGTGCGGGCTGGAGGTCGGATCGGGACCGCCGACGACCACCGGCTTGCCGGCCGCGCGGCAGAGTTCGATCAGGCGCAGCGTGTCGGCCTGCTGCGGCAGCATGCCGCCGGTGAAGACCACATCGGCCCAGGCGAGATCCTCGTCACCGAAGGCCTGCGTGTTGCAATCGACCAGCCGGACGCTCCAGTCCTTGGGCAACATCGCGGCGACCGTGATCAAGCCCAGAGGCGCGGCGGGACGCCGCACGCCCATCAGCTTGCAGGATTCGCCAAAACTCCAGAACGACTCCGCCGTGAACAGCGGATAGAGCATCAGTACGTTGCAGGGGCTTGGCACGTCGACGGAACTCCTTTTGACTCGGGCGCAGTGTAGCAAAGAGCCATCGTCTTGCACCCCGGCAAATGGACCAAACTATGGTCGGTGCCATGCGAGGGAACCTGCAAACGTCGCTCCAAGCCGGAGAATTAGCGCACCGGGAAAGGTAGCTTACCCGCCCACCGGGGGCGAGGCAAAACACCGCGGGTGCCCCAATCTTCCCGCAGGCGCGAGAATCTTCGATAGTTGCCCCTCAGACTATTGATTTGAACAGTTCCAATTTGCCGGACACATTGCGCCCCTGAGTCCAATCGGTGGATTGGGCCAATCAGGGGACTGCGATGGCAAACCTAACAATCAACGGAAAATCCTTCACGCTCGACGTGGAGCCGGATACCCCGCTGCTCTGGGCGATCCGCGAAAATGCCGGCCTGACCGGCACCAAATATGGTTGCGGCATTGCACAATGCGGTGCCTGCACCGTTCACATGGACGGCGTCGCGACCCGCTCCTGCGGGATTTCGGTCGCCGAGGCCGAGGGCAAGAAGATCACCACGATCGAGGGGCTCGCCTCCGGAGCCACGCTGCACAAGGTGCAGGAGGCCTGGATCGCCCAGGACGTGCCGCAATGCGGCTATTGCCAGAGCGGCATGATCATGGCGGTGGCGGCGCTCCTGAACGAGAAGCCGAAGCCGACCGACGCCGACATCGACGAGGCCATCACCAATATCTGCCGCTGCGGCACCTTCCAGCAGGTGCGCGAGGCGATCCACACGATCGCAAGCGCCTAAAGGAGCCGCCCATGAACAAGCACATCTCTCCCAAGATGAACCGCCGCGCCTTCGTCATCGGCACCGCCGCTGTCGGCGCCGGCCTTGCGATCGGCCTCGATCTCCCGTTCGGTGGCCCCACTGTGGTCCGCGCGGCCGATGGCTCGCCGGAGGTCAACGCCTGGGTCGTGGTCCGGCCCGACGACACCGTGGTGATCCGCATCGCCCGCTCCGAGATGGGCCAGGGATCGCTGACGGGCCTGGCCCAGCTCGTCGCCGAGGAGCTGGAATGCGACTGGACCAAGGTCACCACCGAATATCCGACGCCGGGCCAGAGCGTCGCCCGCAAGCGCGTCTGGGGCGATTTCTCGACCGGCGGCAGCCGCGGCATCCGCTCCTCACAGGACTATGTCCGCAAGGGCGGCGCCACCGCGCGCGTGATGCTGATCGAGGCCGCCGCCAATGAGTGGAAAGTGCCGGCCTCCGAATGCACCGTCGCCAACGGCGTCATCACCCATACGCCATCGGGCAGGACCACGACCTACGGCAAGGTCGCTGAAGCTGCGGCGAAGCTGACGCCGCCGGCCGACGTCAAGCTGAAGGATCCGAAGGACTGGAGGCTGGTCGGCAAGGGCGTCAAGCGGCTCGACACCGCCGACAAGACCACCGGCACCATGATCTACGGCATCGACGTCAAGCTGCCGGGCATGCTCAACGCCGCGATCAAGGACTGCCCGGTGTTCGGCGGCAAGCTGAAGAGCTACGACGAGTCCAAGATCTCCGGCATGAAAGGCGTCAAGAAGGTCGTCAAGGTCGGCGATACCGCGGTCGCGGTCGTGGCCGACACCTGGTGGCACGCCAAGACCGCGCTGGAAGCGCTGCCGATCGTGTGGGACGAAGGCGAGAACGCAAAAGTCTCCAGCGAGTCCATTGCGAAATGGCTGGCCGAAGGCCTGAACAACGACCAGCCGGCCTATGTCGGCAACAAGAACGGCGACGCCAAGGCCGCGATCGCCGGCGCCGCCAAGAAGGTCGAGGCCGTCTACAGCTATCCCTACCAGAATCACGCCACCATGGAGCCGATGAACGCTACCGCGCTCTACACGGCGGACAAGTGCGAGGTCTGGTGCGGCACGCAGAACGGTGAAGCTGCCTTCGCGGCGGTGCTGGAGGCCTCCGGCCTGCCGGCGGAGAAGTGCGACGTGCACAAGGTGATGCCCGGCGGCGGCTTCGGCCGGCGCGGCCAGACCGACTATGTCCGTCAGGCGGTCATGGTCGCCAAGCAGATGCCGGGCACGCCGATCAAGCTGTTGTGGTCGCGCGAGGAGGACATGGCGCACGGCCGGTATCACCCGATCACCCAGTGCAAGATGACCGGCGCGTTCGACGCCAACAACAATCTGGTCGCCCTGCACTACCGCCTGTCCGGCCAGTCGATCCTGTTCTCGCTGCGCCCCGAAGCGTTGCAGAACGGCATGGACCCGGCCGCGTTCCAGGGCGTCGCCCAGTCCGGCGAGGCCGCGTTCGGCTATTCGGTGCCGAACCTCTTGATCGAGCATGCGATGCGCAACCCGCACGTTCCGCCCGGCTTCTGGCGCGGCGTCAACGTCAACCACAACGCGATCTACATGGAATGCTTCATGGACGAGCTGGCCCAGGCCGCAGGCCAGGACCCGCTCGAATTCCGCCGCAAGCTGATGGGCAATCACCCCAAGCATCTGGCGGTGCTCAATGCCGTGGCCGAGAAGATCGGCTGGACCACGCCGGCGCCGCAGGGCGTCTATCGCGGCATTGCGCAGGTGATGGGCTATGGCAGCTATGTCGCCGGCGCCGCCGAGATCTCGGTGACCGACGGCAGCAAGATCAAGGTGCATCGCATTGTCGCCTCCACCGATCCCGGCTACATCGTCAATCCGGCGCAGGTGGAGCGGCAGATCGCTGGCTCCTTTGTCTATGGCCTCTCCGCCCTGTTCTACGGCGGCTGCACCGTCAAGGACGGCAAGATCGAGCAAACCAACTTCGACACCTACAATTCGATGCGCATCAACGAGATGCCGAAGGTGGAGTCGGTGATGGTGCCGAGCGGCGGATTCTGGGGCGGCGTCGGCGAGCCGACCATCGGCGTTGCGGCGCCGGCAGTGCTCAACGCCTATTTCGCCGCGACGGGCAAGCGGGTCCGCTCGTTCCCGCTGCGCGACCAGAACATCACCTTCGCTTAAAGCAACATGCTGCGGCGGCGCGAGATCGCCGCCGCAGCCTTTCTCAGATGCCCCTGATGACCACGCGCCCGGTGACACGGCGCAATGCCGTGTTCGGCATCACCATGGCGGCCGCGACGCTGGCGCGGCCATCGATCTTGCGCGCGCAATCCACGGGACGTGTCGTCGTGGTCGGCGGCGGTTTCGGCGGCGCCGCTTGCGCCCGCGCGCTGAAGCGTGCGCAGGACAATCTGCAGATCATCCTGATCGAGCCCAACGCGGTCTTCACCTCCTGCCCCTTCAGCAACGAGGTGATCGCGGGCCTGCGCGAGATCGACGTGCAGCAGTTCGGGTACGGCAAGCTTGCCGCCGAGGGCGTCACCGTGGTCGGCCAGGCCGTGACCGCGATCGAACCGGAGCGGCGCAGCGTCATGACGAGCGATGGCGTCGCGCTGCCCTATGACCGCCTCGTACTCTCGCCAGGGATCGACTTTCATTTTGAGGCCCTGCCCGGCTATGACGATGCGGCGTCGGAAAAGATGCCGCACGCCTGGAAGGCCGGCGCACAGACGCTGCTGCTGCGCAGGCAGTTGGAGGCGATGGAGGACGGCGGCATGGTTGCCATTGCGGTCCCTGCCAATCCCTCGCGTTGCCCGCCGGCGCCCTACGAGCGTGCCAGCCTGATCGCGCATTATTTGAAGACGAAGAAGCCGCGCTCCAAAGTGCTGGTGCTCGATGCCAAGGACAATTTTTCGCAGCAGCGCCTGTTCGAGAAGGCGTGGAAGGAGCTTTACGGCGACATGATCGAGCGCATCGCGCTGTCGCAAGGCGGCCGCGTCACCTCGGTCGATCCCGTGACCAAAACCATTGTCACCGAATTCGGCAACTACACGCCTGATGTCGCCAACGTCATCCCGCCGCAGCGCGCCGGCCGCATTGCCGAGATCGCGGGCGCTACGGATGCGACCGGGTGGTGTCCGATCGATCCCGTGACGTTCGAATCGAAGCTCGTCAAGAACATCCACGTCATCGGCGACGCCAGCCTCGGCGGCGGCATCCCCAAATCGGCATCGGCCGCGAGCGCGCAGGGCAAGGCCTGCGCCGCGGCGATCGTCGCCCTGCTCGCCGGCCGCACGCCTGAGACACCCCGGCTGACCGGAGTCTGCTACAACACCGTCGCGCCCGGTTACGGCTTCTCGCTCGCCGGCAACTACCAGCCGAGAGGCGACATCTTTGCCGAAGTTGAGGGCGGCGCGACCAGCCCGGTCGACGCCCCGCGCGAACTGCGTGCCCGCGAGGCCGGGGAAGCGGAGCGCTGGTTTCAAACCATCACGGCGGACACGTTTGGCTAGAGCATTCCACCATATCGCGACGATGATCGCCGCCGGCCTTGCCTTCGCCTGTCCTGCGAAAGCGGCCGAGCTCGCGCCCTACAAGATCACCGGCGACGGCATCGCGGAATCCCTCACCGGCTCGCTCGGCGACGCCGCACGCGGCCGAGCGCTGGTGCTGGCGCGCACGACCACCTGCATCCTCTGCCATTCCGGCCCGTTCCCGGAAACGCGGTTCCAGGGCGACCTCGCGCCTGACCTCACAGGTGCCGGGAACCGCTGGACAGCGAGCCAGTTGCGGCTTCGACTGGTCGATGCGGCGCGCTTCAACCCGGAGACCATAATGCCGTCCTATTACCGCAACGATGGCCTCGTGCGCGTCGGGCGCAATTTTGCCGGCAAGCCGATCTTGTCGGCTGCAGAGATCGAGGACATCGTGGCCTTTCTTGCAACGCTTCGGGACTAGGTTCATGCCGACCACGCGACGAAAATTCTTGGGCCTTGCCGGAGGCGTGACAGTCGCCGGGACGATCCCGATCGTCACGTTACGGCCGCTCGAGGCAACGCCGGCGATGCTCAGCACCGCGATCCGCAATGTCGTCGGCGAAGCGCCGGTGCGCTTCGGCAAGGTGAAGCTCGACATCCCGCCGCTGGTCGAGAACGGCAACACCGTGCCGATGACGGTGAGCGTCGCAAGCCCGATGACGGCGACCGACTACGTCAAGAGCATCCATGTCTTCAACGAAAAGAACCCGCAGCCGAACATCGGCAATTTCTATCTCAACTCCTCCTCCGGCCGTGCCCAGGTCTCGACCCGCATCCGCCTCGCCGACACCCAGAAGGTGGTCGCGATCGCCCGCCTGTCCGACGACAGCTTCTGGCAGGCTGCCGCGGACGTCGTCGTGACGCTGGCGGCCTGCACCGAGGAGCTGAACTGATGGCCGCGCTCATCAACGTTCCCGCGAAGGCCAGACGCGGCGACATCATCGAGATCCGCACGCTGACCTCGCACATCATGGAAACCGGCTTCCGCCATACCGCCGACGGCGCGCTGGTGCCGCGCGACATCATCACCAGCTTCACCTGCCGCTACAACGGCACCGAGGTCTTTCGCGCCGACCTGTTTCCGGCGATCGCCGCCAATCCGTATCTGTCCTTCTTCACCGTCGTGAAGGAGAGCGGCAAGTTCGAGTTCGAATGGATCGGCGACAACGGCTATGCGTCCACCGCGTCGGCATCGATTACCGTCGAATGAGACTCTGGCGCGCGATAGCGGCAGCGATACTGCTCGCTGCGGCCCCTGCTCTGCTCGCCGGTGAAATCCCGCCCGATGCGCGCCGGTCCGGCTACGCCTTCATGGGGCCTGATACCCGTGCGATGCAGGACGACGACACGTCCAATCCGGGCATGCTGTTCGTGCTCGACGGCGAGGGGCTCTGGAGCAAGAAGTCGGGCAGCGCCGACAAGGCCTGTGCGGATTGCCATGGCGATGCACGCAGCAGCATGAAGGGCGTCGCGGCGCGCTACCCCGCCTTCGACAAGGCGCTCGGCCGTCCCATCACGCTGGACCAGCGCATCAATCTCTGCCGCGCCAATCATCAGCAGGCGACCGCGCTGCCTTACGAGAGCCGCGACCTGCTGGCACTGTCCGCCTTCGTCGCCCACCAGTCCCGCGGCGTGGCGATCACGGCCGGCGATGATCCGCAACTCGAGCCCTTCGTCGAGCAGGGCCGCGATCTCTTCATGCAGCGCGAGGGCCAGCTCAACCTCGCCTGCACCAATTGCCACGACGACAATTTCGACAAGCGTCTTGCGGGCGCGCCGATCACGCAAGCGCAGCCGACCGGCTATCCGCTCTACCGCCTAGAGTGGCAGACGCTGGGGTCGATCGAGCGCCGGTTGCGCAGTTGCATGACCGGCGTACGCGCCCAGGCCTATGACTACGGCTCGCCCGAGCTGGTCGCGCTTGAGCTCTATCTGATGTCGCGGGCGCGCGGCCTGCCGATGGAGACGCCTGCCGTGCGTCCCTGAGGCGCCAGATTAGGACTAGGCAGGCGTGGCACGGCCGTTAGTATCTCTCCCAAAGAAAATGAATCAAAGGGAGGGATTCGACGTGGCCAACCAGAATATCTCGCGCCGCACGCTGTTGACGGGCACCGCCGCGGCTGGCGCGCTCAGCCTGACCGGACTCCCGGCGCGCGCCGAGGTCAACTGGAAGAAGTATGCCGGGACCAAGCTGGAGGTGATCCTCGCCAAGGGTCCGCGCGGCGACAACCTGCAAAAAAACATCAAGGAGTTCACCGAGCTCACCGGCATCCAGGTGGATTCCGAACAGATCCCCGAGCAGCAGCAGCGGCAGAAGGTCGTGATCGAGCTGACCTCGGGCCGGCCGAGCTTCGACGTCGTCCATCTCAGCTATCACGTCCAGAAGCGGCAGTTCGAGAAAGCCGGCTGGCTCACCGACATGACGCCCTTCATGAAGGATCCGACGCTGACGACGCCCGATCTCGTCGAGAGCGATTTCTCGGCCGCCGGCCTGCAATACGCCAAGAACGACAAGGGCCAGATGCTGTCGCTGCCCTGGTCGGTCGATTACTTCATCCTCTACTACAACAAGGAGCTGTTCCAGAAGAAGGGCGTCGCCGTCCCCAAGACCCTCGACGAGATGGTCGCGGCGGCCGAAAAACTGACCGACACCAAGGAAGGCACCTACGGCTTCGTCGGACGGGGCCTGCGCAACGCCAACATGACATTGTGGACCAACTTCTTCCTCAACTATGGCGGCGAATTCCTCGACGCCAAGGGCAACATCCTGACCGACGGCCCGGAAGCGATCGCGGCGACGAAGCTCTATCAGACGCTGCTGACCAAGGTCGCCCCACCCGGTGTCGCCGGCTTCAACTGGATGGAGTCGATGGCCTCGTTCACGCAAGGACGTTCGGCGATGTGGATCGATGGCGTCGGCTGGGCGCCGCCGCTGGAGGACCCCGCCGCCTCGCGCGTCGTCGGCAAGGTCGGCTACACCGTCGTGCCGGCCGGACCGAAGGGGCAATATTCGGCCACCTATGGCGACGGCATCGGCATTGCCGCGGCGAGCAAGAACAAGGAAGCTGCCTATCTGCTCTGCCAATGGGTGGTCTCGAAGAAGCAGGGCGCACGGCTGTTGCAGGCCGGCGGCGGCGTGCCGTTCCGTAACTCGATCCTGAACGACACCGAGGTCCAGAGCGGCGTGAAGATGCCCAAGGAATGGCTGCAATCGGTGATCGATTCCGCCAAGATCAGCAAGCTCGGCCTGCCCGTCGTGATTCCGGTCGCCGAGTTCCGCGATCTCGTCGGCGCGGCGCTCACCTCGACACTCTCCGGAGCCGATCCCGCAGCCGAGTTGAAGAAGGCTCACGATCAGTTCCGGCCGATCCTGGAGCGCAGCGAAAAGGCGTGAGCGCGTTGACACAATCGACTCCGGCCGCGGCACGGTCCGATGCCGCGCCGGAGAAGGAGCTGCGGCCGCCGTCCTACTGGCCGTTCGTGGTGCCGGCACTGGTCGTCGTGCTCGCCATCATCATCTTCCCGTGGGTCTTCACCATCTGGATGAGCCTGAACGAGTGGAAGGTCGGCTCGCCCACCACCTTCGTCGGGTTCTCCAACTATCTGCGGCTCACGAACGATCCGCGTTTTCTCGAGGCGGTCGGTCACACGCTGGTCTACACCGTGCTGTCGGTGGCGCTGCCGCTGACCCTCGGCACGCTCTCGGCCGTGGTGTTTCACCAGAACTTCGCCGGTCGCGGATTTTTGCGCGGCGTCTTCATCATGCCGATGATGGCGACGCCGGTGGCGATCGCGCTGGTGTGGACCATGATGTTCCACCCGCAGCTCGGCGTGCTGAACTACCTGTTGTCGCTGGTCGGCATCCCCGCGCAGCTCTGGGTCTTCCACCCCGCAACCGTGATTCCCTCGCTGGTCCTGGTCGAGACCTGGCAATGGACGCCGCTGGTGATGCTGATCGTGCTCGGCGGCCTCGCCGCAATCCCGACCGAGCCTTACGAGAGCGCGCAGATCGACGGCGCCAGCTTCTGGCAGGTGTTCCGCTTCATCACGCTGCCACTGATCATGCCGTTCCTGTTCATCGCCGGCATGATCCGCATGATCGACGCGGTGAAGAGTTTCGACATCATCTTCGCGATCACGCAGGGCGGACCGGGCTCGGCGTCGGAGACCATCAACATCTATCTCTACAGCGTCGCCTTCACCTATTACGACCTCGGCTACGGCTCGGCGATCGCGGTCGTGTTCTTCCTGCTGATTGTCCTGCTCGCGGCGGTGATGCTCTACGCCCGCCAGCGCATGCTGTGGACCGAAATCGCGAGCGGCGCATGACACCCCGTCAGATCATCGGCAAAATCGGCCTGTGGCTCTCTGTCTTCGTCATCGTCTCGCCGGCGATCCTGTTCTTCCTCTGGATGATCTCGCTGTCGCTCAAGTTCGAGGTCGACAATGCCGCCTACCCGCCGGTGTTCTTTCCGGATCGCATCGCCTGGAAGAACTATGCCGACGTGCTCGCTTCCAACCGCTTCCTGACCTACTTCATGAACAGCCTGATCGTCACCGGCAGCTCGACCGTGCTGGCGCTGCTCGTCGGTGTACCCGCCGGCTACGGCATTGCGCGCATGGCCGCGCATAAATCCGCGGTCGTGATCCTGATCGCCCGCATCACGCCGGGCCTGTCCTATCTGATCCCGCTGTTCCTGCTGTTCCAGTGGCTCGGTCTGCTCGGCACGCTAGTACCGCAGATCATCATCCATCTCGTCGTGACCGTGCCGATCGTGATCTGGATCATGATCGGCTATTTCGAGACGACTCCGATGGAGTTGGAAGAAGCGGCCCTCATCGATGGTGCCGGCCGCTGGCAGGTGTTCCGCCACGTCGCGCTGCCGATCGCCAAGCCCGGAATCGCGGTCGCCTTCATTCTCGCGGTGATCTTCTCCTGGAACAATTTTGTGTTCGGCATCGTGCTGGCCGGGCGCGAGACACGCACCCTGCCGGTCGCGGTCTACAACATGATCTCGTTCGACCAGCTGAGCTGGGGCCCACTGGCCGCCGCCGCGCTGATCGTCACCTTCCCGGTGCTGCTGCTGACGGTGCTGGCGCAGCGGCAGATCGTCGCCGGGCTGACGGCGGGGGCCGTCAAGGGCGGGTGATCGCCCGCCCTCACGGCAGTTCGGACTACCGCTTTGAGGCATCTGCCTGCGGCGGGACGGGTTGAGCCGCGGCGGGCGTGGCGACCGAAAGTCCATAGAGCCTCCAACTGCCGCCGACGTTCTGAAACAGCAAATCGAAATCGATCTGCAATGGTCTCGTCGGAATATTGCCGCTCAGCCGCAGCATGCCGTTGGCATTGACGCTGGGCGGCACCGACAATCGCGGCGCGAGAAGCGCCGCTCCAAACAGGTCGAACTTGCGCGACCGCAGGTCGGAGAAGGCGAGCGCGAGGTCGGCCGCACTGTTTCTGGCCTGGAATTCAGGCGCGGCAAGGTCGCGCAACACCGAATAGTTGCCCGAGCGATTGGCATCATTCAACGTCAGGAGCGAGGAGCGGATGAGATAGAGCGCCTGCTCGATGGCGACCTGAGGCCCGCCCTGCTTTGTCGGTGCTGTGGCTGGCTGAACCGCCCAACGATCCGCGAAGCCGGAAGGCGATGGCTGCGTCTCCGCTCGCACGGGCGCGCAAGCCGCGACGAAGAGAAGGCACGCGGCCAATCGTGAGGATACGATCATGCGCTCACCAGCCCATGCGCAGGCCGACGCGCCCGCCGGCGACTTTCTCGTCCGGCCCGTAGCCGATACCGCCGTTGAACTGCATGTTCCCGTTGAGGCGTAGTGCCGCGTTGAACGCGAGACCGTTGGCGCGCTCAAACGTGCCGTAGTTCATCGTCATGGCAAAGCTCTCGTTCGGCAGCAGCGTCGGTACACCGGCCATGGCAAAGGCCATGGCGACGCCGCTGGTCGCCTTGTTGGTGCGGCTATTGAGGTCGTCGAGCCGCCCGTTGATGGTGGCGAGCTGGCCGTTGATGGCGCCGAGATCGGCCGTCGAGGCTATGCCTAGGGCGCCGAGGGTGGTCGTTGCGAGATTGCCGGCACCGTCGGCCGTCACGAGCTGTGTCGCGCCGCTTTGCGCGGCCTTGCTTGCGGACGAGGTGATGCCGGCCATGGTGTAGGTATTGCTTGCCGTGCCGAACGTCTGCTGGTTGGCGCGCGTCACCGTGGCGCCGTTGCCGAAGGCGGACGAGTTGGCGAAACCGGCGCTGGTGTTGTTACCGACGGCGACGGCGTTGGCGCCGGCAACCGACACGGTGTTGCCGATCGCAATGGCGCCCGATCCGGTGACCGTCGCCGTGTTCGCCATCACCAGCGCATTGGGCGCATTGACGGCGTTGCCGGAGCCGAACACAGAGGAGCCGGCAGCGCTCGCAGTGCCGGCCACGGCATTGTTGGAGCCGACCACGTTGACGCTGTCGCCCCTGCCGGTCTGGTTGGTGCCGTTGATCGTGTTGTTGTCGCCCAGCACGAAGCTGCCATTGCCGTTCAGAATATTCGGATCACCGATAGCGTAGCTGCCATTGCCGCGGACGGTCTGCCCGGTGCCGAACGCGCCGCTGTTGTTGCCGGTGACGCTGTTGCTGGCGCCAACCGCGGTGCTGTTGGCTCCATTCACCCCGATATTGTAGCCGACCGCCGTGCCGTTCGTGCCCGCGGCATAAACGTTGGCGCTGGCACCTATCGCCAAGGCGTTGTCGGCGAGCGCCCGACTGGCGTTGCCAACCGCGGTGCTGGCAATGCCGCCTGCTGCCGCTCCATAGCCTACGGCCGTACTGGCAAAGGCGCCAGCGGCCGCCTGGTAGCCGATCGCCGTGCCGGCAAAGCCTAACGCGGAGCTCTGGTAGCCGAAAGCCGAAGCGTTGGCGCCGCTGGCCGAGCTGGAGGCGCCGGCCGCCGTGCTCCAGAAGCCGCCCGCATAGCTGTGATAGCCCAGCGCCGTGCTCATGCCGCCTGCGGCGAGGCTTCCGGCGCCAAAGGCCGAGGCCTCCGAACCGGCAGCGCTCGAAGCGCCGTATGCGGCACCCTCGGTCGTCGCGCTTGCATTGGCTCCGCAAGCGACGCTCGAAAACGAGCCTGCGGTTGCACCGGCGGCGCTGTTGCTGGCATCGACGCAGACGAACTGCGCCCGCGCGGATGGGGCATCCAGCCAGGCGACGGCGAGCGCGATTGCCGCAGCCGCGAGATTCCCGAGCAAGGGCCGATTGCACCCGCAACGCGCGGCCGTCCTCGCGGCCAACGTCCTTCTCTCGACGATCCGGCCCTCAGCCGGCTTTAACGCAAACGCAATCCCCTGCTCGCTCATCGCTCACCTTCACGTCATTGCAAATTGCGCGGGCCGGCAAACACACAGGTCTAGCCCGCGCGCAATAATATGAATATTCATGTCCGAAGACTGCGGTTCGGCGGTGCGGAAACTTGCCTGTTCGTCCCAATTTGCAGACCAACTGCCCGAGGGAGCGGCCTGGCATGACCAAAATTCCGTATCTGCGCTTTGACAGCGCGGAATTGCCCGCCGGCGAGCGCCTCGACCGCTACCGCGCGATTCTCACGCATTATGAGGTGTCGCTCCCCGACGGCACCGACCACGACACGTTCCAGGTCCACGCCGAAGCGTGGCTGCTCGGCGGCCTGGTCGCCGCATCGACCCGGATGGGGCCGGTGCGCTTCACGCGCTCCGCCGCACTGGCAAAGGCCGATGGCCGCAACTCATTCGCGCTGCTGCTGCTCCGTCGCGGCGCCTGGAGCGGCGAGGTCGAGGGCGAGCCGATCTCCGCCGGCCCCGGCCAGGTGCTGGTTCTGGATCTGACCCGCCCCTTCGATGGCATCGCGACGACGACCGATACCATCAGCCTGGATGTCGAGCGCGATCCCATCGTCAGCGCCGCGCCCGACGGGCTCGACCTGCACGGGCTGGTCCTTGACGGCGCCGCCGGCCGGGTGCTCGCCGATCAGATGGCGCTGTTGCGGAGAAGGCTCCCGGCGATGGACGAGACCGACGCGTCCGAGGCGGTGCAGACAACGCTCGGGCTGCTGCGCGGATGTTTTGGCGTGGCTGCGCGGCCGCGCGAGCAAGGGCTTGCCCGGCGTGACATCGGCATCCTTCATCGCGCCAGCCGTTTCATCGACCAGAATCTGGGCCATCCCAACCTCTCGGTGGCGACGATCTGCCGCGAGATCGGCGTATCACGCTCGGTGCTCTATCGCGTCTTTGAGCCGCTCGCAGGCGTCGCGGATTACATCCGCGGGCGGCGGCTCGAGGCGATCCACGTACTGCTCGACGACGCAGGCGAGGAGCGCTGGAATGCAGAGATCGCCGCTGAATTCGGCTTTGTGAGCCAGGCGCATTTCAGCCGTAGCTTCCGGCAACGCTTCGGCTATTCGCCACGCGCAGCGCGCGACGCCCGCCTGCACGATCTTGCAGCCGTGGTCGAAGCCGTCCCCGAGCTGTTTCGCGAATGGATTGGCCGGCTCGGCTGAATCGCCGGAGTAGGCAGAACCAAATGAAACGGCCGGGCAACTCCTCGCCGCCCGACCGCATTCGATGTCTCGCTTCCCTACTCCGCCGGCGCGGCGTGCATCTCCGGATGCGCGGCGTAGTGCTCGCTGGTGCCGAGCTTGCTGGTCGCGAACAGGCCGGCCGACACCACGGCATAGGCGAGTGCGACCGCCGGCGTCACGCCAAAGCCGCCGCCGATGCCGACGGCTTCGCCGTGCATGAAGCCGAAGTAGGTCAGGATGGCACCGACCAGCGCGAAGGCGGAGGCCTTCTCGAAATCGCGCTCGATGATGAAGACACCGATCGCACCCAGGATGAGGCCGCCGAGGATGGAGCCGCCGCCCATCACCTCCAGGCCGTGATAGAACACGCCCTGCTGCGGCAGCGCGGCGATCGCGGCGGCCTTGACCGCGTCGGCCTTGTCAGCGGCCATTCCGCCGACCGTCGCCGCAGCCGTCATGGTCGAGCCAAGCATGGTGTCGATCTGGAGCTTGGCCCAGGCGGCAAGATGCGGCGTCAACGCCAGCACGATCGCGGGCGCGTGCTTGACCGGCGTGGTCTGGAACGCCTGCGCGCCGATGAGCATGCCGATATAGAGCAGGATCGGCGAGATCGCGACGACGGGCACCAGTGCCAGCAGCACCGAGATGATGCCGAACCAGGCCAGCACCACGACCATGATGCCGGTCGCAGCCGAATAGCCGATACGGCCGCCCATCGCCTTCCAGCCGGGATGGCCGATATAGACCGCATTGATGAAAGGATTGCCCATCAGGCAGCCGATCAGGCTGACGACGCCGTCGGCGGTCAGCACGCGCGTGGTCGGATATTCGTCGCCGGCCGCTTCCGCGCTCTCGACATTGTCCATGGCCTCGACGAGGTCGTAGATGCCGAACGGAACGGCGGTGACCAGGATGATGCCGAGGAATTCGAAGCCGGAGAAGACGTAGCCCACGGCCGGGATCGGCACCGAGAAGCCGAAGTTCGCGAAAGCGGCTCCAACACCTGCGATGCTCAATCCGCCAAGGCCGAGCCCGAACAGGTTGGAGCCCCAGGCGATGATCATGCCGGCCGCGATCGCAACCAGACCAGCGGGAATGCCGCGCCAATATTTCACGCCGCCGAACCAGCTCACCAGGATGATGGCGAAGCAGACGAGGCCAATCTGCGGCGTCATGTACATCTCCAGCGCAGGCCGCATCGAGATGAAGGTGACGGAGACGCCGGCGAGCGTGCCGAGCAGCGCCGCGCGCGGCGTGATCTTGCGGATGAACGGCGCAATGAAGCCGCCGATCATCAGGATGAAGCTCTGGAAGAACACCCAGACGAGGCCGGCCGACCAGCCCTTGAGCGGATCACCGGTCTTCAGCGTGATCGGCAGCATGATCACGAAGGTGACGATGAACATGTGCGGCACGCTGACGCCCGACGGAAGCGCGCAGACGTCGCTGCGGCCGGTCTTCTGCGCCAGGCGATAGGCGAGATACGCGTAATAGAAGGTGGAGAGGCACATCATCAGCCCGAGCGCCGGCAGGATGCGGCCGAACACGAGGCTATCAGGCATCTTCAGGACGAAGCGAAGCAGGCCCGTGAGCACCAGCATGTTGACGAGGATGTTGGTGCCGAAGCCGAAAAACGCGTTCCAGTCGCCGGATGTCCATAGTGCCGGCTTGAACTCAGACTTGCCGGCCGTCCCCGTCAATGTGCTCATGATAATACCCCTATGTGGTCGAAACCTTCATTGCCTCCAGGACTGCGCCCGAGTCCGCGACCCAGCCGAAGATGCCGCCTTGGGCCTTGATCATCCTCAGGCCCATCTCGTGAAACTCGGGGAAGTAGGACGCGCAGCCGTCGGAGATGACGACGCAGCGATAGCCGCGGTCATTGGCCTCGCGCACGGTGGTGTTGACGCACACTTCGGTGGTGACGCCGCACACCAGCAAGTTCTCGATGCCGTATTTCTCCAGAACGTCGGTGAGCTCGGTGGCGTAGAACGCGCCCTTGCCGGGCTTGTCGATCACGACCTCGCTGTCGAGCGGATAGAGTTCCGGGATGATGTCGTGGCCGGCTTCGCCGCGAATGAGGATGCGGCCCATCGGGCCGGGATCGCCGATGCGCAAGGACGGCGCGCCGCGCTCAACCTTTGCCGGCGGCGCGTCGGACAGATCGGGCAGATGGCCCTCGCGGGTGTGGATCACCAGCATGCCGGTGTCGCGCGCAGCTTTCAGCAGCGCGCCGATCGGCTTCACCGCGCGCGCAAGCTGGCTGACGTCATTGCCGAGCGTCTCGCCAAAGCCGCCGGGCTCCATGAAGTCACGCTGCATGTCGATGATGACGAGCGCCGTACTCGACCAGTCGAGCTTGATCGGCTCGGGCTCGGCGCTGATGACGCCCAGTGTCGGCTTGGGTGAGTTCAACATGACGCCCCTCGCGAGAACTCTCTTTACGGAGAGTTCTGCAAGCGCCGTGCCATTGTGTACAATTGCGGTAGGACGTGAGCCGCGAGCGAATTCGTTGTGCGGTCAGAAGGTTACGTCAGAGATCGACGTCTGCTTATTCCCTGTGCGACGGCTTTGCGACGTGCATTTGCTTAAGAGATGGGCGGCGCACGACGCACTCTCCGCCGTCATTTCGGGGCGACGCGTCAGCGTCGAGCCCGGAATCCATCGGGCCGCAGTACGCGAGGTGAAATGGATTCCGGGTTCGCGCTACGCGCGCCCCGGAATGACCGAGCAGAGTATGTGGCGACGCCTAGCGCCTACCGCCCTGCCCCATACAGCTGCCCATACTCATTCTCATACGACGCATACGAATCCTTCAGCGTCGCCATGTTGAGCAACATCGTCGCAACCATCGTGCCCGCCCTGTCGAACACCCGTGTCTTCACCCAGGCACTCTCGGTGCGGCGGCTGCCGGAGAGCGCGACCACCTCACGCTCGACCTCGTACTCTTCGTCGACGAAGAGCGGGCCCTTCACCAGGCGGATCTCCTGATCGGCGAACAGGCCGACCGCCGGGCCCTTGGCCGGCAGCGGATCCTCCTTGGAGCGGTACTGGAACAACACACTCAGCATTTCCATCGGAATGATCGGCCTGCGCCACGGATCGTCGGCGGTCGCGTAGTAAGGGGAGTTCTCGGTGATGACGGAGAGCTTCTGCCGCAGCGAAAACGGATAGAGGTCGCCCATGTTCTGGTCGAACGCCATCCGCACGCTCTGCCGCTTGCTCGTCTGCGCCACCTTCACGTCGCGCAGGATCACGGGATCGGTGAGCGGCTTGAGCTCCGTAAGACGCGTCTCCAGCGCAGTCTGGGCGTGCGGCTCACCGACCGAGGCCGTGCCGCGCAGTACCTCGGTGCCGTCGCGCTTCACCATCTGGACCTGGCACTGACTCGTCCCCGGCAGCGGCTTCGACAGGATCGCCTGCACCTCCTCACCCTCGTAGCAGACGCTGCGATAATGCGCCGAGAGGCAACCGGTCTCGAACCAGGCCCGCCCCCACAAGCGCTCGCCGAGCGGAGCGAACTGGCTGAAATGCGTCGGACCCTCGATGGTGCCGCCCTTAAAGCCGAGCTTCTGCGCGGTCGCGTCGTCGTGGATCGAGGCATGCGCGTCGTAGGTCTGCGCTTGCAACATCTGGCGCGGCCGGCGCCACGGGCCGGTCAGGGCCTCGGCCGTCTCGGTGATCTCGGTGTCGAATGCATTTGCAGCCATGGTGCTCTCCACTGGAAGCCATGACTAGCAGGAGCGCCACGGATGCGGCCAGCGATATTGACTTCGCGGCCCCATGCCTTTGACTGTCACAATTCGCGTCGCGCAGCCGCAACCCCTCCCGCAGCGCAAACCCCACGCCGAACGAGACACGAGGACTCCTGAAATGACGCTGATGCAGGTCGAGCTGGACGATAAATACCGGCTCGAATCGAAGCGGATCTTCCTGTCCGGCACGCAGGCCCTGGTCCGCCTGCCCATGTTGCAGCGCGAACGCGACCGGCTCCAGGGGCTCAACACCGGCGGCTTCATCTCGGGCTATCGCGGTTCCCCGCTCGGCATGTACGACCACGCGCTGTGGCGCGCGAAGTCTTTCCTCCAGCAGCACGACATCGCCTTCGTCCCCGGACTGAACGAGGATCTGGCGGCGACCGCGGTCTGGGGCAGCCAGCAGGTCGGCCTATTCCCCGGCGCCAAGGTCGATGGCGTGTTCGGCATCTGGTACGGCAAGGGTCCCGGCGTCGACCGCTCGGTCGACGCGCTCAAGCACGCCAATGCGGCCGGAACCTCGCTCAACGGCGGCGTGCTCGCGCTGGCCGGCGACGACCATGGCTGCCAGTCCTCGACACTGGCGCATCAGAGCGAGCAGGTGTTCGCGGCGGCGCTGATCCCCGTGATCAATCCGGCGACGCTGCAGGACTATCTCGATCTCGGCCTCTACGGCTTTGCACTGTCGCGCTTCTCCGGCTGCTGGGTCGGCTTCAAGGCGATTAGCGAGACGGTCGAGAGTTCGGCCTCCATCTACAGCGATCCCGAACGCATCAAGATCGTGCTTCCCGATGATTTCGAGATGCCGCCCGGCGGCCTCAACATCCGCTGGCCCGATCCGCCGCTGGAGGCCGAGCGGCGCCTGTTCGGCCCGAAGATGGCCGCGGTGCAGGCTTTTGCCCGCGCCAACCAGCTCGATCGCATCGTGCTGGATTCCAAGCCGGCCCGGCTCGGCATCGTCGCGACCGGCAAGGCCTATCTCGATCTGCGCCAGGCGCTCGCTGACCTCGGCATCACCGACAAGGACGCGCAGGATCTGGGCTTGCGCATCTACAAGGTCGCGCTGACCTGGCCGCTGGAGGAAAGCGGAGCAAGGCGCTTCGCCGAAGGCCTTCAAGATGTGCTGGTGGTCGAGGAGAAGCGCGGCTTCATCGAAGACCAGCTGATGCGCATCCTTTACAACATCGATGCGTCCAGGCGCCCGACCGTGACAGGCAAGCGCGACGAGCGTGGCGCACCGCTGCTGCCGAGCGAGGGCGAGCTGACGCCGACCATCGTCGCCGGCGCGCTGGTGGCGCGTTTGCGCAAGCTCGGCCATCACAGCCCGGTGCTGGAGCAGCGCCTCGCCCGGCTCGAGGCATTCGACAATCCCGTCACATCAAGTTCGCAGATCAAGCTCGCGCGCACGCCGTTCTTCTGCTCGGGCTGCCCGCATAACTCCTCGACGCGCGTGCCCGAAGGCAGCCGCGCCATGGCCGGCATCGGCTGCCACGGCATGGCCCTGAGCATGCCGACCCGCCGCACCGACCTGATCTCGCACATGGGCGCCGAGGGCGTGAACTGGATCGGCCAGTCACCGTTCACCACCGAGAAGCACATTTTCCAGAATCTCGGCGACGGCACCTATACCCATTCCGGCCTGCTGGCATTGCGCGCCGCCTCCGCCGCCGGCATCAACATCACCTACAAGATCCTCTACAACGACGCCGTCGCGATGACCGGCGGCCAGCCCGCCGAAGGCGCCTTCAATGTCGCGCAGATCGCGCACCAGGTCTGGGCCGAAGGCGTCAAGCGGCTCGCGATCGTCTCGGACGATCCCAGCAAATATCCGCAAGGTGATTACTTCCCGCAAGGCGCGACCATCCATCACCGCCGCGAACTGGACGCAGTGCAGCGCGAGCTGCGCGACATCAAGGGTCTTACCGTCGTGATCTACGACCAGACCTGCGCGGCGGAAAAGCGCCGTCGCCGCAAGCGCGGGCTCTATCCCGATCCGGCAAAACGCGCCTTCATCAACGAGCTCGTCTGCGAAGGCTGCGGCGATTGCTCGCAGGCCTCCAACTGCGTCTCGGTGCAACCGCTGGAGACCGAGTTCGGCCGCAAGCGCCAGATCGACCAGTCGAACTGCAACAAGGACTTTTCCTGCGTCGAAGGCTTCTGCCCGAGCTTTGTCACCATGCATGGAGGCACGCTGAAGCGGATGAAGACCTCGGCCGTGGACTCCGGCCAGCTGTTCGCCGATCTGCCGCTGCCGTCGGCGCGCGAGCTCGACGGACCCTACAACATCCTCGTCACCGGCATCGGCGGCACCGGCGTCATCACCATCGGCGCCCTGCTCGGCATGGCCGCCCATGTCGACGGCCGCGGCTGCTCGGCGCTGGATTTTACAGGCCTGTCGCAGAAGAACGGCGCGGTGATGAGCCATGTCCGCATCGCGCCGAGGCCGGAGGATATCTCCGCGGTCCGCATCACCACCGGCGGCGCCGACGTCATCCTCGGCTGCGACATGATCGTCTCGGCTGGCCCGACTGCGCTCAGCCGCGCCGAGCGCGGCGTGACCAAGGCCTATATCAACGCCGACCTGCAGCCGACCGCGAGCTTCGTGCAAAACCCCGATCTCGATTTCGAGCTGGGCACGATGCAGACCGTGCTGCGCGATGCCGTCGGTGACAAGAACCTCGACATCATCGACGCCACCGGCATTGCCGCCGCGCTGATGGGCGACAGCATCGCGACCAATCCCTTCATGCTCGGCTTCGCGTTCCAGAAGGGCGCGATCCCGCTGTCGCTGGAGGCCCTGCTCCGCGCCATCGAGATCAACGGCGCCGCAATCGAGATGAACAAGCTCGCCTTCACCTGGGGCCGCCTCGCCGCCCACGACATGTCGCGGGTGCGCAGCGTGCTCCAGTTCAAGAACAGGGCGTCCGCGCCGACAAAATCGCTGGATGACATCATCGCGACCCGGGCGGAGTTTCTGACCAATTATCAGGACAAGGCCTATGCCGACCGCTACCTCGCGGCCGTCGCCAAGGTGCGCAAGGCGGAAACGGCAGCTTCGCCCGCCTCCACTGAGCTGACCGACGCCGTGGCAAAAAACCTGTTCAAGCTGATGTCCTACAAGGACGAGTACGAGGTCGCCCGCCTCTATACCGATGGCAGCTTTGCGAAGAAGGTGTCCGAAAAGTTCGACGGCGACTTCACGCTGAAGTATCACCTCGCTCCGCCGATCTTCGCCAAGCGCGACAAGGCGACGGGCCGGCTTCAGAAGCAGGAGTTCGGCGGCTGGATGATCCACGCCTTCCGCGTTCTTGCAAAACTGAAATTCCTGCGCGGCGGCGCCTTCGATCCGTTTGGTCGCACCGACGAGCGCCGGACCGAGCGGAAGCTGATAGCGGATTATGTTGCGATGATCGAGCAGCGGATGGCCGGGCTGACGGCGGAGCAGATCCCACTGCTGGCGCGGCTCGCGAGGGTGCCGGAGAGCATCCGCGGCTTCGGGCATGTCAAGGAAGCCAATATCAAGCTGGCGGCGGCCGAGGCGGCGCGGCTGGAAGCGGAGCTCGAGAACAGCCGCTTTGCGGCGGCGGCGGAGTAGCGGTTAGGCGCGAGCTCTCTCCGCGCGTCATTGCGAGGAGCGAAGCGACGAAGCAATCCAGGATCTTTCCGCGGAGGCGGCCTGGATTGCTTCGCTGCGCTCGCAATGACGAGATTGTGGAGTGCGCTTGCCACACGCTTGGTGTCATCGCCCGCGAAAGCGGGCGATCCAGTACGCCGCGGCAGTTATTGTTGATCTCGCCGTCTCTGGAATACTGGATGCCCCGCTTTCGCGGAGCATGACAGCGGTGGAGATGGCTAGACCGGCGCTGCGGCCGCACCCGCTGCGACTGCTGCATTCCCCTCCGCCAGATGCCGTCCCGCGATGTACCCGAACGTCAGCGCCGGTCCGAGCGTGATGCCCGGCCCGGGACAATTGCCATTCATGATCGAGCCCATGTCGTTGCCGCAGGCGTAGAGGCCCGCGACCGGTGTGCCGTCCCCGCGCAGCACGCGGGCCTGCGGATCCACCTTCATGCCGATGGCGGTGCCGAGATCGGCCGGATAGATGCGCATCGCGAAGAACGGCGCGCGGAGGATCGGCGCGACGCAGGGGTTGGGCTTGTGAGCGGTATCGCCGAGATGACGCTGGTAGATCGTGCTGCCGCGGCCGAATTCGGGATCGCGGCCCTCGTTGGCATCGGCGTTGTAGCTTGCAATCGTCGCCTTGAGCGTGGTTGGCTTGATGCCGATCTTCGCCGCCAGCTGCACGATGTCAGGCGCCTCGACCAACTCGCCGCTCGCCACATAGCGCCGCACCCTGCGCGTGAACGGCTTGATGCGGCCGAGGCCGTAGGCCCATAGGAACGCGTGGTCGCAGATCAGATAGAACGGCCGGTCCGGCTCGCCATTGCCATCGCGCAGCATGGCGAGCACGAACTCATGGTACGACAACGCCTCGTTGACGAAGCGACGGCCGGCGGCGTTGACCGCGATCACGCCGGGCTTGGCGCGGTCGGTCACCGTGTGCGGAAAGACTCCGCGGCTGCCATCGGCGCGACGGAACAACGAGGCCGGCACCCAATAGGCCGGGCTCGTCGCGTCCGTATTGAGCGCGGCGCCGACCGTGGCCGCGAGCCGAAGCCCATCGCCTGTGCTTGATGGGTTGGCTGCCGAGACGAAGCCGGCTGCACGCGGAAAAAAGCGCTTGCGCAAGGTCGCATCGTGCGAGAAGCCGCCAGTCGCCAGCACCACGCCGCGACGCGCGGCGATCGGGCGGTCACGCGCGCCGTGACGGACGACGACGCCATCGACGCGATCGCCCTGCATCGACAAATCCTCGACATCCGCGCTGAACAGGATCTCGACCTGCCGCGCCAGCAACGAGGCGTAGAGCCGCGCCGCGAGCGCATTGCCGAGATGCAGCGTCGTGCCGCGCGGGCTGTGCAGCCGCTGCAGCGCGTATGCGGAAACCAGCCGCGTAGCGCGCAACGTCGAACGCAGCGATTTTCCGGCACGCCGCAGATGCGGGATATCGAGCGGATCGACCATCATCCCGCCGAACAGCGTGAACTCCGGCAGTGGCGGCCGCAGGCGCGCAAAAGCCTGGCCGAGCCGTGTGCCGTCGAAAGCGACCGGCTCCAGCACGCGTCCGCCTGATGTTGCGCCCAATCGTTCCGGATAACAATCCGGATAGACGTTCACGGGCTGGAGCCGCACCTCGGTATTGGCTTCGAGCCATGCGACCGCCTCCGGGCCACGCGTCAGGAAAGCAGCGCGCAGGCCCGCATTGGCAGGCTCGGGAACCGTGCTCGACAGATATTGAACTGCATCCGTGATGCTGTCGGAGAGTCCTGCCTCTTTCATCCTGGCATTGGCGGGGATCCAGACCATGCCGCCGGACCGCGCCGTGGTGCCGCCGACGAAGGCGGTCTTCTCGATCACCAGCACGCGCAGACCTTCAGCGGCAGCCACTGCCGCGGCGGTCATGCCACCGGCACCGGCGCCGATGACAATGACATCGTAGGTCTCATGCGCCGGCATCATGCGGCAAGGGTCCGAGGGCGAGGCATGACACCGTCATACCCCGCCCGAGCAGAGATAGGCCATAGTCTGATGCCGGCGCTTCACCTCTCCCTACGGGAGAGGTAACACCGCGTCCTCGGCTTGGACCAAAGCCAAAGAAGGTTTAGCGCGCCGGCTTGCGCTCGATCGGGTCGATATCGATCGCCCGCAGGCGGCCGAGCCGCAGCACGTCCATGGCGAGCCGTCGGCCGATCCGGTCGCGGTCGAGCACGCGGATCAGATCGTCGACGCCGTTGATCTCGACGCCGTCGAGCCTGATCACGACGTCGCCGGGCAGCAGGCCCGCCTTGGCCGCCGGGCCGTCAGGCTCGATCTGCATCAACAGCGCGCCCATCTTGTTCTCGACGCCGGCCAGCACCGCATGCCGCCGCGGGACCGGCGCGGTCTGCCCGGCCACGCCGATATAGGCGCGACGGACATAGCCGTGGCGGATGATCTCCGACAGCACGAATTGCGCGGTGTTGCTGGCGACCGCAAAGCAGATGCCTTGCGCGCCGTTGATGATGGCCGTGTTGATGCCGATCACCTCGGCATTCGACGACACCAGCGGCCCGCCGGAATTGCCGGGATTGAGCGCGGCATCGGTCTGGATCACGTCCTCGATGGTGCGCCCGCTCACCGAACGGATCGAGCGGCCGAGCGCCGAGACCACGCCGGCCGTGACGGTCGATTCGAAGCCGAGCGGATTGCCGATCGCGATCACCAGCTGGCCGCGCTTGAGGCTCTTGGAATTGCCGAGCGCGGCATAGGGCAGATCGCGCACGCCGTTGGCGCGGAGTAGCGCAAGATCGGTATCGGGATCGACGCCGAGCACCCGGGCATCGCCGACATGGCCCTCGACATCCCGCAGCCGGATCTCCTTGGAGGAGCCGACCACATGGCTGTTGGTGAGCACGAGTCCGTCAGGCGAGATCACGATGCCCGAGCCGAGCCCGCCGCGCTCGCGGCCATTCGGCACCTTGGGACCGGTCTCGACCCGCACGACCGCTGGGCCGACGCGGTCGGTCACGTCGATCACAGCATTGGAATAGGCATCCAGCAGCGCCCGGTCATCGGCCGGGGCAGCCGCCGTCGTCCGCGATGACGAGGCGTCATCGGCGATATCTGAGGTGAAATCCAGCATGGCAAGAGTCCTTGGGGCTCACACACATGGTGGCCTGTTCCCTCCTACGCAAGGGACCCGCCCGGGGGCGCAGGGCTGGACTGCCAGTGCTTGACTACCCAGCTGGCTAGGGCACCCGCCGCAGCGTGCCCGCCCTCGCCTTGACCGGATCGAGCAACGACCAGTCGCCATCCGGGAGCACATGGCCCTTGGGGAACGGCGCGCGCAGCTCGAGCCCGAGCGAGCGCAGCACGCGGTCGTCGCGGTAGTAACATTGCAGCACGACGCGAACGAGCGTTGCGGCAGGCGCGCCGCCGTGCTTGCGAAACTCCTGCGCCACCGCATCGCGCGCGGCAGGTTCGAGATCAGCGAGCGGCATCCCCGCAAGCCGCGCCAGATGGTCGAGCGCTGCCGCGACAGGTCTGGTGTCGCGGCCGAGCGTTGCAAGGATGTCGGCCTGGATGATCTCGTCGTCGGCGCCGGGGGCGCGATATTCCTCGCTCGGAGGAATGATCATCGCGGCGATGGTGCGCAAGTCCTGGCGCTGCCGCGGCGTGAGGGTCGGCTGATCAGTCATGGCGTACTCTCGTTAGTTCATTCCCGCCGCAAAGACGGTGCGCTCCCTCCGCCGCTCGCGGGGGAGGGTTGGGGGGAGGGTGTCTCCACAGAGGGATTCCCCCAGAGGAGAAAGCCCACACCCGGCACTTCGCACCGACCTCTCCCGCAATCGGGAGAGGTACACGGAGGTCGCGGCTCGCTTCGATCCACATCATCTCAATCGAACAAATTGGCGAGGCGCTGCTTCATCTGATCCGCGATGTAGAGCGCGAGGGCCTGGATGGTCGAAGTCGGGTTCACCCCGCCCGAGGTGACGAAGATGCTGCCGTCGACGATGAACAGGTTCTTCACGTCGTGCGTGCGGCCCCATTCGTTGACCACGGAGCGCGCGGGATCGGTGCCCATGCGCGCGGTGCCGAGCAGATGCCAGCCGCCCCAGGGGATCGGCGAGTTGACGCAGATGTCAGTCGCCCCCGCCGTCTCGAGAAACTCCCGGCCGCGCGCCAGCCCATGCTCCATCATCTTCCGGCTGTTCTCGCTGATCGTGTAGTCGACCTTCGGCGCGGGAATGCCGTGGCTGTCCTTTAGCACCGGATCGAGCGTGACCTGGTTGTGCTCCTCCGGCAGATCCTCGCAGATCGCGGAGAAGCCGAGCCGGTGCCCGTTGAGCTTGCGGAAGACGCGGTGATGATCTTCGCCCCAGGGCAGAATGCCCTTCTGCTCGCTGACCACGGCCTCGAACACCGGACCTGCGCCGCGCACGAACTGCACGCCATAGCCGCGCACGAAGCCGCGCGACAAGTCGGTGTCGTACCACTCCTTGCTCCACAGGCAGGTCGGCGGCGCGCGATTGCTGTCGGTCGGCTCCTTCACATAGCCGTAGATCTGCGCATAGGGATGGAACATCAGGTTCTTGCCGACGAGGCCGGACGAATTGGCAAGGCCGTTCGGGAAGCGGCTGGATTTCGAGTTGAGCAGCAGCCGCGGCGTGCCGACGCCATTGCAGGCGATGATGACGACATGCGCCGGCTGGAACTGCGCTACGCCGTCCTTGTCGTAATAGACCACGCCCGAGGCCATGCCGTTCTCGTCGGTGGTGATCTCGCGCACCCGGCAATGGGTGCGCAGCTCGACGCCGGCGCGGATGGCGTGCGGCCAATAGGTGATGTCGGTCGACGACTTTGCGCCTTGCGCGCAGGCCGGCGTGCAATGGCCGAGATTGATGCACCGCGCGCGGCCCTCATAGTCCATGGTCGCGACCGTGGTGTCCGACGGCCACCAGTGCCAGCCGAGCTTGTTCATGGTCTTGCCGATGATCACGCCGGACAATCCCATCGGCTGCTGCGGCATCGGCGGATGCGTCAGCGGCGACAGCGGATCGCCCGACATCCCCGACGTTCCCATCATGCGGTCGTTCTCTTCGAAGAACGGCGTCAGCGCGTCGTAGTCGATCGGCCAGTCGTCGGCGACACCGTCGAACGTCTTCACCTTGAAATCGGAAGGATGCAGCCGCGGCCAGTGCGCGGTGTACATCACGGTGGAGCCGCCGACCGCGTTGTAGTTGACGACCTTGATCGGCGAATTGTCGTCGTTGATCGGATAGTCCTCGGGCCGGCCGCGCACGTTGGGGCTCGACGACCACTCGCCGTAGAACTTCGCCTCCCAGTCCCGCCCCGTGCTCGGATACTCCGCCGGGTTCATCCAGCCGCCCTGCTCCAGGCAGAGGATGTGCATCTTGGTCTCGGCCAGCGACCACGCCACCGCCGCGCCCGACGCGCCGGCACCGATGATCAGGACGTCCACGGGATCTTTCATCGCAACCTTGCCCTCCCCTCGCCGCTTCCCGGGCGATTCGGCCTCCGCAGTCCGGAAGGCTGCGCAAACGATAGGGGCAGAGCGACGGCCGAGTAAAGCCGCGAGGCCGGAATGTCGCACTTCGCAGGGCGCAGACCATTGGTAACGCCTCGTCCGGATGCTAGGAACAATGCGCCAGAGCAATCGATAGCGAGACCGTATGTCCTTCCGAAATTTCTTTGCCGCCGCCCGCGCTTTTGCGCTCGTTTCGTTTTTCGCTCTGCCCGGATTTCTGATCCCGTCCGAACCGGCCGCCGCGCTGACCGCTGCCGCGACGGTCCGGGACGGCAACTCCATCCAGCTCGGCGACGTGACCTATCGGCTCGACGGCGTCGATGCGCCCGAGCTGGACCAGGTCTGCATCGACGACCACGCCGATCCCTGGACCTGCGGCATCGAGGCCCGCGAGCAGCTGAGCAAGCTGATCAACAAGCGCTCGGTGCGCTGCGACGACGTCGGCCCGGAAAAGAGCTTTGGCAAGCGGCACCGCGCGATCTGCACCGCCGAGGGCGACAAGGCGAGCTTGAACGAGCAGCTGGTCAAGCTCGGCTATGCCATCGCGCGCGAGCCGATCAAGGCGAATGTCAAGCCAGCGGCGACCGACGCCAAATCCGCATCGGCCGGGATCTGGAAGGGCTGTTTTGTTGCACCGCAAGATTTCCGGACCGGCAAGAAGGACGGCACGCTGCTGGGCGCCGCCTGCCGCGCCGACCGCGACAAGGAAATCCGCGCGGTGCTATTTCCGGAGGATCTGGCGATGCCGCCGAGCTGCAGCATCAAGGGCAAGCTTGCGGTGCGCGCACGCGTCACCGGCAATATCGGCATCTACCATTTGCGGGGTTGCCCGAGCTACCCGGCGACCACCAAGCCCGACCGCTGGTTCTGCTCGGAGGACGACGCCCAGGCCGCGGGCTTCCGCAAGGCCTACAACTGCCGCCGGCCAAGGTGAAAAATTGGTTCACGCAGCCGTGAGTGGTACTCCGAGACAGTATTGATCCGGAATTGAACTCCAGCGCGAATTGCTACACCTATATGTGTACGCAAGCGCTTTGCGCGGGCGTTTCCTTGGCAGCAATCCGGCTTCGGCCGATTGTCTTTGCTCGGGCGTTTCCTCCCTAGACTTGGGCCGCTTGTCACAAACAAGCGGCTCTTCTTTTTTGCATCGATACAAGCCTAGGCCGTCATGCTCGGGCTTGTCCCGCCTGCGCGGCCGAAGCCGCTTCGGCGAGGCGTGGATGGCCGGGTCAAGCCGGCCATGACGATGTGGAGACGTTAGCGGATCAAGACGTCTTGCTCTGCCGCCGTCAGCGGCCTACTGCATCCTCATGATCTGATCCATCGGCGGCATGTTCTGGTTGAGATGGGACATGATCCAGACGGTGCCGCCAACCACCAGGAAGACGACCAGCAGCCCGAACGCCAGCGCCAGCACGTTGTTGGTGTTGTCGGGGCCCGTGGTGATGTGCAGGAAGAACACGAGATGCACGCCCATCTGCGCGATCGCGAGGACGATCAGCGCGACCGGAATTGAAGGCTGCCAGACAAGGTCGGTTCCGGCGATGAAGAACGACATCGCCGTGAGCACCAGCGCCAGGGCAAGGCCGACGACGTAGCCGAGGATCCGTTCGCCGACACTGTGTTGCTCTTCCTCGCCCGGTGCGAGGCCATGTTCGGCATTCATGTGCGTCTGATCGCTCATACGGCACTCCCAAGCAGGTAGACGACGGAGAAGACCCCGACCCAGATGATGTCGAGCGCGTGCCAGAACAGCGCAAAGCACATCATCCGCCGCAGGACGTCGGCGCGAAAGCCCTTGGCGAAGACCTGGGCCATCATGGTGAGCAGCCACAGCACGCCGGCCGAGACGTGCAGGCCGTGGCAACCGACCAGCGAGAAGAACGATGACAGGAAGGCGCTCCGCGACGGGCCGTAGCCGCGCGCAACGAGATCGGCGAATTCGCGGAATTCGATGACGAGGAAGATCAGGCCGAGCACACATGTCACGGTCATGCCGAGGTAGAACCAGAAGCGGTTGCGCACATCGGCCGCAATGCTGGCCATGCCGCAGGTGAAGCTCGACAGCAGCAGGCAGACCGTCTCGATCGCGACATTTCGCTGCTCGAAGATCTCCGAGCCCTTCGGTCCGTCCGCGGTCTGATGGACAAGCACTGCATAGGCAGCGAAGAAGCAGGAGAACATCACGATATCGGAGAGCAGGAAGACCCAGAAACCGTACGCGGTGACGATCCGCTTCGACGCGGGCCCGGGATGCTCGATGACGACGCCGATGTGATGGGGATCGGCATGGGCGTGGCCGGCGGTCGCGGTCATCGACATCAGATTGCTCCCGCCATGCTGACGAGGCTGCGCCGCTCCTCGAGATTGACGCGGTCGATGCGGGCGACCTCGGCGGCCGGAATGACGTATTCATCATGGTCGCGCCAGGCGAACACGACGAAGGTCGCGAACGCACCGACACCACCCACAATCACCATCCACCAGATGTGCCATATCAGCGCAAAGCCCATGATGGTGGCGAAGAAGGCGCAGACGAAACCGGTCGGCGAGTTCCGGGGCATCTCGATGTCCTGATACTCTGGCACGTCATGTTCGAGCGATTGCTGCTGGGCTTTGGCCTTCATGTCCCAATAGGCGTCCTCGCCGCGCACGTCCGGATTGAAAGCGAAATTGAACACGGGCGGCGGCGACGAGGTCGCCCATTCCAGCGAGCGCCCGTCCCAGGGATCGCCGGTGCGGTCACGCAGCGCCTCGCGGTTGCGGATGCTGACGACGAGCTGCATGATCTGGCAGATCACCCCGACGCTCAGCACGGCCATGCCGATCGCTGCCACGATCATCCATGGCCGCCACGCCGCGACCTCGTAGTGCTGCAAGCGCCGCGTCATGCCGAGCATGCCGGCGATGTAGAGCGGCATGAAGGTAATGTAGAATCCGACGAAGGTGAACCAGAACGCGGCCTTGCCCCAGCGCTCGTCGAGGCGGAAGCCGAACGCCTTCGGAAACCAGTATTCGAAGCCGGCGAAGGCGCCGAACAACACGCCGCCGATGATGACGTTGTGGAAATGCGCCACCAGGAACATGCTGTTGTGGAGCATGAAGTCGGCCGGCGGCACCGCGACCAGCACGCCGGTCAGGCCGCCGATGATGAAGGTGACCATGAAGCCGACCGCCCACAGCATCGGCGTCGCAAAGCGGATGCGGCCGCCATACATCGTGAACAGCCAGTTGTAGATCTTCACCCCTGTCGGTATCGCGATGATCATGCTGGCGATGCCGAAGATGGCGTTGACGTCGGGGCCGGCGCCCATCGTGAAGAAATGGTGCAGCCAGACCATGAAGGAGATGACGCAGATCGCCATGGTGGCGAGCACCATGGAGCGGTAGCCGAACAATGCCTTGCCCGAGAAGGTCGACACCACCTCGGAGAAGATGCCGAACGCCGGCAGCACCAGGATGTAGACCTCCGGATGTCCCCACGCCCAGATCAAATTCATGAACATCATGACATTGCCGCCGGCTTCATTGGTGAAGAAGTGGAAGCCGAGATAGCGGTCGAGCAGCAGCATCGCGAGCGTGGCCGTCAAGATCGGGAACGCCGAGACGATCAGGAGGTTCGAGGCGAGCGTGGTCCAGCAGAACATCGGCATGCGCAGATAGTTCATGCCCTTCGTGCGCAGCTTCAGCACCGTCGTGACGAGATTGATGCCGGCCACCAGCGTGCCGACGCCGGAGATCTGGAGCGACCAGGCGTAATAATCGACGCCGACGCCCGGCGAATAGGACAGTCCCGACAGCGGTGGAAAGGCGAGCCAGCCGGTGCGTGCGAACTCGCCGATCACCAGCGAGAGATTGACCAGCAGCGCGCCGGTCGCGGTCAGCCAGAAGCCGACGGAATTCAGCGTCGGAAAAGCGACGTCGCGCACGCCGAGCTGGAGCGGCACGACGAGGTTCATCAGACCGATCACGAACGGCATCGCCACGAAGAAGATCATGATGGTGCCGTGAGCCGAAAAAATCTGGTTGTAGTGCTCGGGCGGCAGATAGCCCTGCGACTGGTAGGCGACTGCCTGCTGGATCCGCATCATGATGGCGTCGCTGCCGCCGCGCAGCAGCATCACGGACGCGAGCAGGATGTACATGACGCCGATGCGCTTGTGGTCGACGCTGGTTATCCATTCGTGCCAGAGATAGGGCAGATGTCCCTTCACCACGACCCAGGCCAGCACGCCCAGGATCGCCACCAGCACGATTCCGCCTGCGACGAGCGGAATGGGCTGATCGAACGGGATCGCCGACCAGTCGAGCTTACCGAGCATCGTGGCCTCCCATGTGCGACCGGCCGGCCTCGGATGCGAGCTCCGGTCCGGGCCCCGGCGGGATGTGCTGGGTCGCGATCAGATCGAACAGGCGCGGGTCTTCGAGACGGTAGGTCGGCCGGCCCCGCTCGATGCTCTGCTGCATCAACTTCTTGTAGCTGTCCTCGTTCAGCACGGCGTCGGTCTTCGCGGTGTTCGCCACCCAATCAGGGAAGTCGAGCGGCGAGACCACGTTGACGTCGAACATCATGTCGGGAAAGCCGTCGCCGGAGAAATGCGCCGACAGGCCCTGGAGCTTGCCCTCATTGTCGGCACGCAGATTCAGTCGCGTCACCATGCCGTTCATGGTGTAGATCATGCTGCCGAGCTGCGGGATGAAGAACACGTTCATCACGCTCGACGACGTCAGCCGGAAATTCAGCTCCGCACCGGCCGGCACCGTCAGCGTGTTGACGGTGGCGATGCGCTGGTCGGGATAGATGAACAGCCATTTCCAGTCGAGCGAGACGGCCTGGATCCGCAGCGGGCTGCCGGTGCCCGGCACGGGCGCCGCGGGATCGAGCTGATGCGAGCCGATCCAGGCGACGCCGCCGAGCAGAATGACGGTGAGCGCCGGGATCGACCACACCACCATTTCGACGCGGCCGGAATAGACGAAGCCCGGCTGGAAGCGCGCTTTGGTATTGGAGGCGCGAAACCAGAACGCGAACGCCAGGATCGCGAAAATGGTCGGCACCACGATCACGAGCATGATGAAGACGGAATCGACCAAAATGGTGCTGTTGGCCACAGCTACGGGCCCTTGTGGATCAAGCAGATTCATCGGCAAGCCACTGGCGGTTGGGAAGCCCCGGGACAGAGCCTAGCGCGGGAAAGGCTCGGCAACAAACGCGATCGTGTGGGGTCGGTTCCTTCGGATCGTCCGCTCCGCCCCGCGCAATCTCGCGCGGCGGCATGCAATTCCGTGCGATGTCAATGACATGAGCGTGGGACGGTCGGCCTTCTCACCCCTGCACTCCATTGCTAACTTGCACGAAAATATCGGGATGAAGCGACATGCAGGGCCCTGACGATGATGCCGGCCACGCCGGCAAGGTCGCGCTGACCAGCGGCGGCGGCGCCGCGGACGATGGCGTGGGCAATGGTCGCGCCGCAGCAATCCTGCTGGCGCGCGCCGGCGCGAAGGTGCTGGTGGTCGACGGCGGCGTGAGGTTGCAGGCGCCCGAACCCGAGTCACAAGAACACTAGAGGAAACACAGCAATGGCCCGCCTGCCCTATCTCGAGGCCGACCAGGTCGCGCCGGAATATCGCGACATGCTCCAGCGCAACACCAATCTGCATAAGCTGCTGGTCAACTCTCCGGAGATGGCGCGCGCCTTCAACGGCATCGGCGGCTATATCCGCTTCAAGAGCAAGCTCGATCCGCGCCTGCGCGAGCTTGCGATCCTCCAGGTCGGCTGGATGGAGAAGTCGGAATATGAATTCACACACCACGTGAAGATCGGCAAGGAGTTCGGCGTCACCGACGAGGACATCGCCGGCCTGATGGCCGAGACCGAAGGCAAACCATCGAAGCTGGAGCCGCTCGCCAAGGCAATCCTGAAGGGCGCCCGCGAAATGGTGCGCGAGCTCGCGATGTCGGATGCGACCTTCGCCGAGATCAAGCAGCACCTGTCCGACGAGCACATGGTCGACCTCGTGCTGACCATTGCCTTCTATTGCGGCGTGGTGCGCGTGCTCGCCACCATGAAGATCGACAACGAGCCCTATTACAAAGAGGTACTCCAGCAGTACCCGATCCCGGGAGTGAATTGAGATGCGCTTGAAGGACAAGGTTGCGATCGTGGTCGGCGCCGGCCAGAGCCCCGGCGAAGGCATGGGCAATGGCCGCGCCACCGCGCTCACCTTCGCGCGCGAGGGCGCGAAGGTCTTGTGCGTCGACCACCATCTGGACTCGGCGCAGGAAACGGTTGCGATGATCACCGCAACGCACGGCATCGCCGCGGCCTGCAAGGCCGACGTGACCAAATCCGTCGACATCGAAGCGATGGTCGCGGACGCGCAATCGCGCTGGGGCCGCATCGACGTGCTGCACAACAATGTCGGCGTCAGTCTCGCCGGCGGCGACGCCGAGCTGCTTCAAATCACCGAGGAGGCGTTCGACCGCGTCGTCGCCATCAATCTGAAGAGCTGCATTCTCGCTGCGAAGGAGGTGATCCCGATCATGCGTGCGCAGCGAAGCGGCGCCATCATCAACATCTCCTCCATGGCGGCGATCACGACCTATCCTTACGTCGCCTACAAGGCGACGAAGTCGGCGATGATCGCCTTCACCGAGCAGCTCGCCTACCAGAACGCCGAATACGGCATCCGCGCCAACGTCATCCTGCCTGGCCTGATGAACACGCCGATGGCCGTCGACACCCGCGCCCGCGAATGGCACAAGACCCGCGCCGAGGTCGAGGCAGAACGCGACAGCAAGGTGCCGCTGCGCCGGAAGATGGGAACGGGTTGGGACGTCGCGAATGCCGCGCTGTTCCTGGCGTCGGACGAAGCGAGTTTCATCACGGGGGTGACTCTGCCGGTTGACGGCGGGGCGAGCGTGAGACGGGGGTGAGTCGAAACGACCTCAGTGCCCTTCCCTTCTCCCCTTGTGGGAGAAGGTGGCGCGAAGCGCCGGATGAGGGGTTCTCTCCAATCGCACGACCGTTCGTGAGGATGGAGACCCCTCACCCGCCTCGCCGCTTCGCGGCGAGCCACCCTCTCCCGCAAGGGGAGAGGGGGCACCGTCACCGCGGCACGCTTGTCACCCGCCAGATCGTGCCGTTGGCATCCTCCGACACCAGCAGCGATCCATCCTTCGCCACGGCAACGCCGACCGGCCTGCCCCACACCTCCTTGTCGCTCACCACGAACCCCGTGACGAAATCCTCGTACTCGCCGGTCGGCTTGCCGTCCTTCATCCGGATGCGGATCACCTTGTAGCCGGTGCGCTTCGATCTGTTCCACGAACCGTGCTCGGCAGCGAAGGCGTCGCCCTGATACTCGGACGGAAACTGCGTGCCCTGATAGAAGGTCATGCCGAGCGAGGCCGAGTGCGGTTGGATCAGCACATCAGGCACCGTCACCTTGTCCTTGAGGTCCAGCCGCGCGCCGGCATGGCGCGGGTCTTCGTTGCCGCCGATATAGAACCAGGGCCAACCGTAGAACGCGCCCTCCTTCACGCTCGTCACGTAATCAGGCACGAGATCGTCGCCGAGACCGTCGCGCTCGTTGGTCGAGCACCAGGGCAAGCTGGTCTCCGGCTGGACCGCAAGGCCGACGCAATTGCGGATGCCGGTGGCATAGATCTTCCGATCCTTGCCATCGGGATTGAAGGCCAGCACCGCGGCACGCTCGAGCTCGCTCGCCCAGGCTGCACCGAGCGGCTGCGCTTTCGCCCACGCCTCCATCCCGCCCGGCGGCGTGCCCATGCCCTCGGCGACGTTGCTGAGCGAGCCGACCGACACGAACATGCGCTTGTTGTCGGGCGTGAAGACGACATCACGCGTGGAATGACCGCCGTCATGCGGCAGGCTCGCCACGATCGTCTCCGCCTTGCCGCGCGCCTTGAGATCGCCGGCCTGATACGGGAAGCGGATGACACTACCGGTGTTGGCGACGTAGACCCATTGCGGATTGTCGCCGTTCGGGAAGAAGGCGATGCCGAACGGCTGCCTCAGGCCGCTGACAAACACCTCGTTGGCAGCGAGCTTGCCGCCCTCGCCGGTGCGCAGCACGCGAATGGCGCCGACCCGCGTCTCCGCGACGAAGACGTCACCGTTCGGTGCGACCCTGATGATGCGCGGCCCACGCAAACCGTCCGCGAGCAACTCGATCTTGAAACCGGCCGGCACCTGGGGCGCGGCTTCGGATGGGCGCGACACCACGCGCGCGGAGCTCGCAAACGAGCGCGTGGCGCCGGGCCGCACGAGATCCTCCGCCCGGATCAACCGGACTGTACCGGGCTTGTCGGCCCGCCAATCGCCGTAGGCATCCCTGCCTTGCAGCACTGGCTCGGCTTGCGCAGCGATCGCAACCACGACCGCAGCCATCGCGATGGAAATCCTGTTTCTCACCTCGGTCTGCCTCCCGGCCTGCATGTCTCGGCATCAACGGCGTTCAATCCGCAAACGATCTGCGGCAGGTCAAACGCCTGCCGAATCCCACGTCACGACCTGCCCGCACGATGTGCATCAGCTATGACCTATCATACTGGAAAATGGCAGGGATCGGTGCGACACATTGTAGGGGTTGGGCTGCCGGCTGCGGTCATCAAAGCTGCGGCATCGGTGCCGCAATGACGGAATGATCATGTGGGGATCCATCATATCGGAATGGGCGAGCCTGCTGCTTCGCTGGCTGCACGTGGTCGCCGCGATCGCCTGGATCGGCAGCTCCTTCTATTTCATCGCGCTCGATCTCAGCCTCAGGCCGAGAGCCGACTTGCCCGGTGGCGTGCAGGGCGAAGCCTGGCAGGTCCATGGCGGCGGCTTCTACCGGATCATGAAATATCTGGTGGCGCCGAGCCAGATGCCGGACGAGCTCACCTGGTTCAAATGGGAGGCCTACAGCACCTGGCTGTCCGGCTTCGCGCTGATGGTGGTGGTCTATTATCTCGATGCCGATCTGTTCCTGGTCGATAAGTCGATCCTCGACCTCACGCCGTTCCAGGCCGGCCTGTTCAGCTTCGGCAGCCTTGCCCTGGCGTGGCTGCTCTACGAGGCCGCCTGCCGCACCGGGCTGGCGCAGCGCGAGCTGCCCTTTGCCATCGGCGGCTACCTGTTCCTGGTCGCGCTGACCTACGCTTTCACGCACGTACTGAGCGGTCGCGGCGCCTTCAACCAGATCGGCGCGATCATCGGCACCATCATGGTCGCCAATGTCTTCGCGCTGATCATCCCGAACCAGAAGAAGATCGTCGCGTCGCTTATCGCCGGACAGGCGCCCGACCCGAAGCTCGGCAAGGCCAGCAAGGAGCGCTCGGTCCACAACAATTACCTGACGCTCCCCGTGGTCGTGCTGATGATCAGCAACCACTATCCCCTGCTCTACGCCACGCGCTTCAACTGGATCATCGTCGCGATCGTGCTGGCGCTGGGGCCGGTGATCCGTCACTTCTTCAACGAGCGCCATGCCGGACGAAAATCGCCGTGGTGGGTGTGGGGCGTTGTGGCGGCGGGCGCGATCGCAATCTGCCTGCTCTCCGCGGCAGGTCCGCGCGAGGTGAAGACGAGCGCACTACAGGCGCAGCCCACGCTCGCCAATGTCGAGGAGATCGTGATGTCCCGTTGCAGCATGTGCCATGCGGCCGAGCCGGTCTGGGCCGGCATCGCGACAGCGCCGAAGGGCATTTTGCTCGATGCGCCCGAGCACATCCATCGCAACATCCGCCTGATCGGCCGCGTCGCGGCCTGGTCCAACGCGATGCCGCCGGGCAACATCACCGAGATGACCGGCGAGGAGCGCGCCATCCTCGCCGCCTACATCGAGCAGGCTCGGTAGCGTCGACGCCGCCTATCGCGGAACGAAATTCCGCATCTGCCGCCGATTAGAAAATGACTTGACCGCCTATCCGGCGTAGACATGGCCGATGGCCGCCGCTGCGGCCGAAATCAGTTTGCATGCGGGGAAAAGAACAGTGGCCCTCAAGAACGTCATCGGTATCGACCACGCCGTGGTCATGGTGAAGGACCTCGACAAGGCCGCCGAGAACTATCGGCAGCTCGGCTTCACCGTCTCGCCGCGCGGCACCCACAGCGCGCATATGGGCACCGGCAACTACACCATCATGTTCGACCCTGATTACATGGAGCTGCTCGGCGTGCTGGCCGCGACCGAGCACAACGCGCCGGCCCGCGCCTTCGTCGACAAGCACGGCGAAGGCATCGAGCGCATCGCCTTCACCGCGGTCGATTCCTCCGCCGGCGCCGAGGAGATCCGCGCACGCGGCCTCACGCCGATCGGCCCGACCGATTTCGAACGGCCGGTGACGCTGCCTGATGGCACGGTCTCGGCGGCGAAATTCCGCACCTTCATGTGGCCGACCGCGGAGGCACCAGGCGGCGTGCGCATCTTCGCCTGCCAGCACAAGACTCGCGAGACCGTGTGGATCCCTGAACTGATGAAGCACGCCAATGCGGCCAAGCGGATCAAGCAGACGCTGATCACAACGCCGGAGCCGGCAAAGGAGGCCGCACACCTCGCGCGTCTGATCGACCGCGAACCGAAGGCCGAGACTGATGGTGCCGTCACGGTGCCCTCCGGTGGCGAGCGTGCCGACTTCGTCTATCTGACCTTGGCGCAACTCGGCGACCGCTATCCGGGCGTGCCGCTCGCAGGGCTCTCCGAGCGCGGCGGTGCGGCGCTCGTTCTCGTCAGCGGCGATCTCGCGGCGACGGAGAAGGCGCTGGGCTCGGCCGCCGTGCGCAGCGGGGCCGCGATCTGCGTGCCGCCGGCCAAGGCCAACGGCACCCTGCTCGCCTTCGTTGCCGGCTGATTTGAACTAATTCTTTAACGAGCGTTTACCCGGCGGGCTCTAGGATTTCGGGCGTTTCACACCGCCCGAGGCCAAGCGCATGTTCAAAGAGGAATCGCCGATCGCCTATGACGCGCCGGCCGAACTGAAGAAGTGGCCGTCGCTGAAGGGTGAGCGACAGAAGGACAGAGGGCCGCCCTATCTCGTCTACAACGGCACGCTCGCCGAATGCGTCCGCGAGCTGATGGGCAAGCCCATCAAAGGCATCTCGCTCTACGACATCATGACGAGGCCGCAGGCGGCGTTCGACCAGACCGTGCTGTCGCCCGGTGATGCCGCCGAGATCGCGATGCGCAAGGACTTTCCCAAGACGTAGCCGCCGCTCTACCGGTTGCACGTACGCATTTGTTGGTGGTTCCCGGTTCTGCGGCGGGAACACCCGTACTAACACCGACCCACCCTGCAGAATCGCAGCTTCGCCGCAATTACGGTTAATGAAGTCCTCGTCGCCGGCGCACGCCGGATGTTCCCCCACAGTTCGAGGACTCTTACCGAGATGCGATTTCTCGTCGCGGCTTGCGCTGCGTTCCTGATCGTGATGTGCGACGTCGGCTCGACGACGTCCCGGCAAGCGGAAAACACCGACAACGCCCTTCTCAAAACCGATCGCGGGCCCTCGCTGGTTCCCCTCGTCGAGCTCTTCCTTTCCAGCGTGCAGGCCATTGAGCTGGCGAATGCGCGCGCTGCCTATGAGGAGACGATCGAGCCGGCGCGCACGGTTGAAACCGTCGCTCCCGCCCCGCTTTCGGCGACTGAAAAATTCTGCCACGCGCTTCGCGAGGCCGCGGAAGCCAGCGGCATTCCGGTGCCGTTCTTCGCGCGCCTGATCTGGCAGGAGAGCCGCTTCAAGTCCAACGAGGTCAGCCAGGCCGGCGCACAGGGCGTTGCGCAATTCATGCCGGAGACGGCCGCCGAGGTCGGGCTCGACGATCCCTTCGATCCGATGAAGGCGCTGCCCGCATCGGCGAAATTCCTGGGCAGGCTGCGCGACGATTTCGGCAATCTCGGTCTTGCCGCGGCCGCCTATAACGCCGGCCCCGGCCGCATCCAGAAATGGCTCGCCAGGGAGAGCGAGCTGCCGCGCGAGACGCGCGATTATGTCCGCATCATCACCGGCACCAAGGCCGAAGACTGGACCGCACGGGCCGAAGCGCTCGCGATCCGGATCGACCTGCCGCGTGAAGCACCTTGCGAAGGCATCGGCAGTCTGTCCAAGATCAAGGACGTCGCCTGGGTTCCGGTGAACCTGACGCCCTCGGTCGCCACCATCATGCGCAAGGCCGAGCAACTGGCGGCGCGTTTGACCGCCAACCGTGCGCGCAAGCGGCTCGCCTCGGTGATTCGGAAGACCACCAAGGCACGCAGCATGATCGCGGCGCGTGCGGCCGGCAAGAGTGCCAAGGCCCGCGCCATCCGCCTTGCCGCACGCGAACGGTCTTCAAGCTGATGCGCGGACCGGAAGCCGTTCGTGGAAGCGGCGTTGGACGACGTTGAGAGGCTCGGTTTCAGCCGAGCCGTGAAGGCGAGATGAGGAACCAGCGATGCCAACGAGAAGCGCCGGGATCGTCGCTTATCGCGTGCGATCGGAGATCGAGGTTCTGCTGGTCCATCCCGGCGGCCCGTTCTGGCGCAACAAGGATCTCGGCACGTGGTCGATCCCGAAGGGCGAATATGAAGACGGGCAAGATGCCGAGCAAGCTGCGCGGCGCGAATTCGCCGAGGAGCTCGGCGTCGAGGTGACCGAGCCCCTCATTGCGCTGGGCGAGGTGAAGCAGCGCGGCGGCAAGATCGTGACCGCCTTCGCCATCGAGCTCGATGTCGATACGCACAATATTCGCAGCAACACGTTCGAGATCGAATGGCCGCCGCGCAGCGGCAAGCGGCAGGCGTTTCCCGAGATCGACCGCGCCGCGTTCTTCACGCTCGAGGAAGCGGCCGGGAAGATAAATGAGGGCCAGCGTCCGCTGCTCGAGCGGCTGGCGCGACTGGTCGGCGGCGCGGGCTAGCTCGCCGCGGTGCGGTCCCTCACCCGGAGGTCTTACTCCGCCTTGATGTTCGCGGCCGCGACGACCTCGGCGAGCTCTTTCGTTTCCTTCGCGATCTTGGCGGCGTAGTCGGCCGGGCTCAGCACGCTGACGACGCCCTGCGTCTCCAGCCGCTCCTGCAGCACTGGATCTCTGGCGGCGGCAACGATCTCCCGGTGCAGCGTCTCCAGGATCGGCGCGGGCGTTGCCTTCGGCATGAAGAAGCCGACCCAGAACGAGATGTCGAAGCCGGGATAGCCGGCCTCCGCGACGGTCGGCACATCCGGCAGCGATGGCAGCCGCTCGGCCGAGGACACCGCGAGCGCGCGCAGCTTGCCGGCCTTCACCAGCGGCACCGCGGAGAGCGGATCGAACACGGCGAGCACCTCCTGCGCGAGGATGCCGACCTCGGACGCAGCCCCACCGCGATAGGGCACGTGGATCAGCTTGATGCCGGCCTTCTGGCTCAGCAGCTCCATGGCGAGATGGGCGAGGTTGCCGTTGCCGCCGGAGCCGTAGGCAAGCTCGCCCGGCTTGGCCTTTGCGGCTGCGACGAGATCGGCGACGGTGTTGATGTTCGCCGTCTTGGGATTCTCCGGATTGACCACCAGCACCAGCGGCGCCGACACCACGGTGGTGAGCGGCGCGAAGTCATTGATCGGATCGTAGCGGGCATCCTTGAACAGCGTCTTGTTGAGCGTGATGGTGGAGGAGTTGCAGGCGAGGATGGTGTAGCCGTCCGCATCCGCACGCGCCACGCCCTCTGCGGCGATCATGCCGTTGGCACCCGCCCGGTTCTCGACCACGAAGGGCTGCCCGAGCTTGTTGCCGAGGCGGTCGGCGACGATGCGCGCGACGACATCGACCGGGCCGCCGGCGCTGAAGCCGACCATGATCTTGGCCGGATGCGCCGGATATTTTTGCGCGAGGACCTCTGTCGACGCGCACAGTGCGGCGACAAGCGCCAGCAGGCGAAGCGTTCGTTGCATTGGTCTCTCTCCCCACCTTCGCCGCCGCTTGTGTGATGCGGGTGCATTCGTGCACCATGATTAGCGGCCGCGCGCGATTGCGCAATCGCGTTTCCATGCCGGCATTCCGCCGCGCGGCAGGTGAGAGCCGATTGCAAACAAAAAATTTGAAAACAACCCCATGCACAGTAGCCGGCGCCTGCGCGAACAAGGACTTGCGCATCACGCAAGAGGATTTGACACGTCGGGCAAAACACCGGCAGAATGGCACCATCGCAACAATCGTCAGCATCCATACCGGACCGGCCGCGGCCGTGCCGACGCAGTTGCGCGTAAGCCCTTCATCGACATCCCGAAATTCGCATCCGCGCGCAACGAGCGAACGGTCGCTCGCGCGCGCCTGCGTCAGCAAAGGACACAGCATATGACGACGGCTCCGACCCTCCAGGGCACGCCGCCGGTTGCGGCAAACGATCGCAGCGGCTCCATCGCGAACCCGCGCATCCGGCTCTACAAGAAACGCATCGCGATCAAGCATCCCGATCCGCAAGCCGGCGAACGGCTGCTGGCCGAGGCGCTCGGCGCCGTCGACCGCGACGCGCTGCACGGCATTCTCAAGCAGTTGGCGAAGGCGAGCGCGATCGGGCATAGACCCGACGAAGCCAATCTCGCCTTCATGATTTCGACGATCAAGCGCATCGCCCCCGGCGATTCCATCGAGTCCATGCTCGCGGCGCAGATGGTATGCGTCCACATGGCGGCGATGCGCTCCGCCTGTCGCCTCGCCTGCACCGACGATCTTGCGCAGCAGGAGAGCATCACGCGCGCATTGACCCGGCTGACACGCACCTTTGCAGCCCAGATAGAGGCGCTCGGCTGCCATCGCGGCAACGATGAGCGCCCCATCACGGTGCGGAATCTGTCGGTGCAGGACGGCGGCAAGGAGATCGTGGGCCATGTCACGCAGCACGCCAACGTGCTTGTTGCTGAGGCAGGCCCGAGCGAGGCGAGGCAAGAGGCGGGCCGATGACCGGCCGTCACGATCGGAACACCGGCCCGATGCTGACCAGTCCCCGCTGCGGCGCCAGGACCCGCGACGGCGATGCGTGCCGCGCACCGGCGTCGAGCGGCAAATCCCGCTGCCGTATGCACGGCGGCGGACGCAGATGCGGCGCGCCGAAGGGAAACCAGAATGCGCGGAGGCACGGAGGGTTCACGCGAGAAGCCGTGGCCGAGCGGGTAAAGCAGCGACTGCTGCTCGACGAGGCGCAAGGACTGCTGCAGAAGTTGAAGTGACCCGCCGGTGAATCGAGCCGCCTCTCCCGGAATCGATGGATTTTGCTTCCGCCTTCGCTCTTCCCTATCAGGCCCTTTGACAATTTATACGTGTTTGTGAACTATCTCACACGCACGCTGTTCCCGCTGTCGCTAGCTTAGTCCTGTCTCGGTGAAACAGGGGAGAGGTGTCGTGGGGGCATTGAACCTTTCGCAGGTGCTTTGGGAGGAGCGGCGGGCGCTTGCCGGCGCACCTCTGGAATTCCCGCCGAAAGACAAAGATCCGGCAACCGGCGGCTCGGCCAAGCTGGCACCCGCTCAGCCGGCGTCCGAGGCGCCGCCCACACCGGCGCCACCGCCCTCGGCGACATCGGCTCAAGCTTCGCAGCGCTCCTCCCTGTCCTCGCAGGGCCCATCGCTGCCGCCAACGGCTCCCGTCCCTGAGCAACTCCTTGAAGTCTACCGGGCGCTCAACGCCGACGATCGGTGGGCGCTCTGCCTGTCCGGTGGCGGAATCCGCAGCGCGTCGTTCGCGCTCGGCATCCTGCAGAGGATTGCAGCCCTCAAGGTCAGGTCGAAGCGTCCAGATGAGGAGTCGGGCTCGGCTCTCGCGCAGTTTGAGTATCTGTCGACCGTGTCGGGAGGCGGATATATCGGCAGCTGGCTGTCAGCCTGGCTCTATCAGGAGCGCCGGCGTGAGAAGGTGCGCGAAAAATCGTCTGCCGCGGCAGCCGCAGGTGCACACAAGACCAATCGGAGCTCCGCGCCGGACCCGGTCGGTTTGCTCAACCGGCGCGACAGCCGCGGTCGACTCGGAGATCACGAAGAGGCGGAGCCGATTTCGAACCTCCGGCGCAATTCGCACTTTCTCGCGCCGAGCTTCTCGTCGATCTCCCCTGACCTGTGGAGCGACGTTGCCAGCGTGCTGCGCAATCTGTTCCTGAACTGGGTCCTGCTCGTCCCGCCGATGATCCTCGCGGTGCTCATCACCAAGGCCCTCTACTTTGCCGTTATTGATGCCCAAAGCATCAAGGACGAGAGGATGTGGTTCCTGGGTTTGATGATCGTACCCACCTTGTGCTTCCTGGTCTCCCTGTCGTTCTCCTTCGCAAACCGGCCCGCCCGCGGCTGGATCAATGTCTCGCAATCCTGGTTTCTCGTGTGCGACCTCGCGCCATTCCTTGTCGGAGCCGCACTGCTGGTTTTCGTGCTGCAAAGCCCTTATGGCCTGGCGACGCTCACGGACGTGACCGACAAGCTCGGGTTCAAGCCCGGAGAGGCCGAGGGACTTCGATTCTACGTCAACGTCGTCATTCGCGGCGCCCTCCTTGGAGTCGTCTTCTATCTCGCCTCCTCGTTGCTGGCGCGCGTATGGAGGCGTGTCTTCGGCCATTCAGCGCGCTCGCCGCGCACGGGCACGGTCAGTCCCTGGCAGCGCTGGATCGATCTCGCCGCCTGGTGCGTCGCCGGCGGGGCTTTCGGGCTGCTGAGCGCCGCGGGACTGGCCTTGCTCTGGTATCTGAACCAGCATGGCTCCAACGCCACGACAGCAATCTTTGCCTGCGTCCTCGGCCTGCCCTGGTTCGTGATGGCGCGCATCGTCGCCGACGTCATCTACATCGCGTTTGCCGAATTTCTGTCCGAGGTGGACGTCGGGCTCGAATTCCAGGCGCGATCGAGCGGAATATTCACGTTGGCTTATATCGGCTGGCTGTTGTGGTTCGGGCTCGTGCTTGGCGCGCCCGCGGCTGCAAAATGGATCGAGAGCAGCGCCTTCGTTCCCTCGCTTGCCGCTGGCGGGGGTATCTCAGGCCTGCTTTCGGTCATCCTGGGCGCGAGTACGAAGACCAAGGCCGCCGCCGAGCAGGTATCAGGCTTTCGCCAGTACCTCGGACTCAACACGATCGCCGCGATCGCGGCTGCGCTTTTCGCGATCATCCTGGTCGCCCTGCTGTCCATTGGCTGGGATGCTGCTTTCAGATCCTTCGAGCCCGACGCGAGCAGCCATATGCCCTGGACAATCGTGCTCCTGGCCGGCTTCACGCTTTCGGTGCTGATCATCGCGGCCTCACTCGTCCTCAGCATCAACCGCTACTCTCTCCATAGCCTCTACCGGAACCGCCTGGTGCGCGCGTTTCTCGGCGCATCGCGCGACGAGAAAGACCGCGACAAGACCAAGAATGCCTTTACGGATTTCGACGGCCGCGACAGCCCGTATCTGCAAGACCTCTGGAAGCCTGGCGTCGTCCCGCGAGGGGCCCGTTGGAGGCCGTTCCACGTGATCAGCGCGGCGCTCAACCTCGTGTCGTCCAAGAACCTCGCCTGGCAAGAACGAATGGCAGCGCCCTTTACGTTCTCGCCACTCCATTGCGGCAGCGGCAGCGCGGCATTTTCGGACGGCGCTTATCGGACGACCTACGCTCGAGCCGAACAGGAGCGGCCTTACGGCGGAGCACCGCTCGGCCTTACGCTCGGGACCGCAATGGCGATTTCGGGCGCTGCCGTAAGCCCGAGCATGGGTTACAACTCCTCGCCGGGTGTCGCCTTCCTGATGGCGCTCTTCAACGTGCGCCTCGGCTGGTGGCTGGCCAACCCGCGTGGCGACAATCCCGAATACGCGAACGTCAAGCCACCCTTTGCGCTGTGGCCGTTCTTCATGGAGATGTTCGGCCTGACCAGCGAAACCCGGCGCTGGGTCTATCTCACCGACGGCGGGCACTTTGAGAATCTCGGCCTCTACGAAATGGTTCGCCGGCGTTGCCGGGTTATCGTCGTTAGCGACGCCGGCTGCGATCCCGATTATTCCTTCGAGGATCTCGGCAATGCGCTGCGCAAGATCTGGATCGATCTCGGCGTGCGCATCGACTTGCACGGCCTCGACCTTCTCAAGAAGCGCTTCAAGGAACGTCCCACCCCTGCAGAGCAGGCGCCCTACTGGGCGATTGGCGATATTCGCTATCACGAGGCCGATGGCGGCAAATCACAAGACGGAGTGCTGTTGTATTTCAAGTCCGGCCTGCACGGCACGGAGCCCATGGGCGTCCTGAGCTATGCGATAGCCCACGCGACCTTTCCACACGAGACGACGCTGAACCAGTTCTTCTCGGAATCTCAATTCGAAAGCTACCGCACCCTCGGCTATGAGATCGCAGAACGCGCATTCGCCTCCGGCGGCGGTCTTTCGGCGACCGCGACGACCGGGGCGCCCCCCACTTTCCTTTCAATCGTCGAGAAGCTCAAAGGCGACATCAGAAAAGGCCAAGATGGGGAAGTCGCCGACCGCGTCATCCCGGCCCTGGCCTGATCGGCGTCACATCGCATTGCACGCGACGAACTGCGCCGGCCATGCACGGCCGGCGCCGCGATAGCTCGCTCCGCCTGTCCACTTCGAAGCTCCCACTTCCAAAGGCCGTCAATCCGACGCCGTCTTGGCCGAGATATCGTGGCTGGTGCGAGTTCCTTCGCCATTGTCCAGACGATAGAGCGCGGTCGCACCGCCGGCCAGGACACACACGATGACAAGGATGGCAATGACGTTCTTTATGCTCACGGACGCCTCCTCCTGGTGACGCGATCAAGTGACGCGATGACGTCAGTCAATCGAGCGTTCTCAGGCGGAGTTCCGTGAATTTTCGATGACGCCTGCGGCGGGATCGGTTGCCGGATCATCGGGATTCGAAATGTCCGTTGCCGCCGGAACTTCTCGCGGTGGCGCCACTTTGAATGGGCAACGGAAGCACGCCGATGAATGCCGAAACGGAACTCAAATTCCGCCTTGCGCCGCAAAAGCTGTCATCCGTCTTGCGCGCTGCCGCTTCAAACGGGCGACTCGGCGACCGCTCGGAGCAGGCGCTTGTGTCAACCTATTACGACACGAGCAATCAGAAGCTCAGGCGGCATGGCCTCACGCTCCGCGTCCGCAAGGTTGGCGATCGCTACGTGCAGACCGTGAAGGCGGGCGGCTCCGGAACCGTCACGCGCGGCGAATGGGAACATGAGGTCGCAGGCGCAAAGCCCGACTTCAAGAAGATCAAGAACACGCCTCTCGACGACCTCGCGTCCAAAAAACTTCCGCGCAAGCTGCGGCCGGTATTTCAGACCGAGGTCCATCGCACGACCGAGGCAAGGCGGGTGCGACGGAGCGAGATCGAGCTCGCCGTTGACCGCGGCCACGTCGCTGCCGGACGGCGCTCGCGGCCGGTTGCCGAGCTCGAGCTGGAATTGAAGTCGGGGCAGGTCGCCGATCTGTTCCGGCTGGCGCGCAACCTCGAACGCAAGACGGGCGCCGAGCTCGATCTGCGCTCGAAAGCCGAGCGAGGCTTTCAACTCGTCACCGGACACGGCGCAGGCGCGCAGCACGCCGAGCCGATCGCACTGAAAGGCGAGCTCTCGCCGCGCAATGCCTTCGGCGTGATCGCGCATTCGACGCTGCGCCAGATCACGGCGAATGCCGATCCGGTGCGGGACATGGATTCGGAAGGCGTCCACCAGATGCGCGTCGGCCTGCGGCGCTTGCGGGCCGCGATCTCGCTGTTCTCCGACATCCTGCCGCGCGCCAGCACGGAACGGATCAAGGCCGAGCTCAAATGGCTCACGGGCGAGCTGGCGCCGGCGCGCGAGATCGACGTATTCCTCGAGGAAAGTATTCGGCCGATCGCCGACCAGGGCGTCCCGAAACGCGGCGCTCGCGCGATCGCCAAGAGATTTTCCGCGGAACGAAGCGCAGCCTTCGCACGCGCCCGCGAGGCGGTCGGCTCCGCCCGCTACCGCCGCCTGCTGATCGACGTGATCGAGTGGATCGAGACTGAACAGTCCCGCGCCGGCGACGACCGGTCGATTGCCACCTATGCCGCGGCCTTGCTCGACCGGCGGATCAGGAGGGCGCGCAAGCAGGGCAAGCATCTGGACGATCTCGACCCGACGCAGCGCCACAAGCTGCGGATCAAGGTCAAGAAGATCCGCTATGCCGTCGACTTCTTTGGGAGCCTCTACAGCGATCGCGACCGCAAGCAGCTCGGAATCCTCGCCAGCCGGCTGAAGCAAATCCAATCCGCGCTGGGATCGCTCAACGACTTCATGGCGCATCGCGAGCTCGCGACCGAGGCGGCGCTGGCGGCGCCGCCGGCGAACCGGCGCGCCCAGGCGTTCGCATCGGGATTCATCGTCGGCCGGGAGCGCGAGGCGGCGAACGGCCTGATGAAGGACGCCGCAAAAGAGCTGCATCGATTGCACCGGCTGCGCGTCGCGCCGGGCAAGTGACCGCGGGAGAACCGGCATGTCATGGGTCGGCAGTTGGCGAAACCAGTTCGGCTCCATCCTGCGCGTCATCAGCGATGTCGAGGGACGCATCGAGGGCACGTTCGAGACCGCGCTTGAAGACAGCGGTTTCTATGGGCAGACGGTGCAGGTCACCGGGTTTCATCGGGGCAATTGCATCGGCTTTGTCGCCGTCGGCTCGTCCGCGACGGGGGACCGCGTCGTCTCGTACACGGGCTTGTTGCGCCACGGGAAGATGGAGACCGCCTGGTTTGTGGTCGCCGACCAGGCGCTGAGCGCCGCCAGCGAAGGCGATCCCGCAAAACTCAAGCCGCTGAACTGGTGGCGCGCCGTGACAACCAATGTCGACACGTTCGAGCGCACCTAGCGCCGGGCCTTCCGTCCGCCCCATCAGTGCCATTGCCGACAACCTCGGCAAGCAGCATCTGCCCCTGTATCTGATCTTCCGCGCCGCGATCTAGCCAAGGCAATCCGGAATGAGGGGGCTGCCCTCTCCCGCCATTGGCACCCTCCGCCCGATCGTGTAACCCGGCAAAAACCCTTGCCGGGACGGGACGCTATGAGTGCGGTTGCCACGGATGAAGCGGGACATGGCACCCGCGCGCTGATCTTTGCGCTGCTTGCGCTCGCCTGCGGGCACATGCTCTCGACCTTGCTGCGCACCATCCCCGCCGTCAGCCTCGATCTGATGGCGGCGGATTTTCATATCGAGCCGCAGGCGCTGGCGAGCCTCACCTCGGTCTATCCCTTCGCCTTTGCCGCCGCGCAGATTCCGGTCGGCGCGGCGATGGACCGGTTCGGCGTGCGGCCGGTGTCGCTGAGCCTGCTCGCGGGAACCGTGGTCGGCGCCATCGCGTCGGGCTTTGCGACGGGACCTTCGAGCTTTGCCTTCGGGCAGGTGCTGCTCGGCGTCGCGACCTCGGGCATGCTGATGTGCCCGATGACGCTCGCCGCGAAGCAATTGTCGGCGGCGCGGTTCGGGCTGTGGTCGGGCGCGATCCTCTCGATCGGCAATATCGGCATGCTGCTGTCGTCGAGCCCGCTTGCCTTCGTGGTCGACACTTACGGCTGGCGCGCCGGGTTCTGGATTTCGGCAGCTGGCGGCCTGCTGGTGGCGCTCGCGGTGTTCCTGCTGGTGCCGAGCCAGCCGGCCGAGCACAAGGACGATTCCTCGCCGCTGTCGCAGATGATCGAGGTGCTCAGGCTCGGCTTCTCGCGGCCGCTGCGCGGCCTGATCGCGCTGGCGCTGGTGTCGCTGGCGACCTCGCTGGTGCTGCGCGGCCTGTGGGGCGGGCCGTGGCTGATGGAGGTCAAGGGACTGACGCGGGTCGAGGCCGGCAACCAGCTCGGAGCATTCACGCTGGCGATGATCGCGGGGCCGCTGTGCATCGGCGTGATCGACCGCAGGCTCGGCCGCCGCCGCGCGCTGGTGGCCGGCTCGCATCTGGCCGGCGCGCTGCTGCTGGCGCTGATGGCGCTCGGAGCGCCGCATTATCCGGTCTCCGCGCTGCTGGGGCTGTCGGTGATGCCGCCGCAATACGACCTCGTGCTGTTCGTGCTCATCGGGCTTGCGACCTCGGCGCAGCCGCTGGTGTTCGGCATGTCCAGGCAGCTGGTCGACGCGCAAACCGCGGGCAAGGCGCTCGCGGCCGTGAACCTCGCCTTCTTCCTCGGGGCGGCGCTGATGCAGTCCGTCACCGGCGCGGTCGCGGCGTTCGCGGGCTTGCCGGCGGTGCTGCTGTTCATGGCTGCGGCGCTGTTCCTGGGGGTGCTGATCTTTTTGACTTACACATCGTCCCATTCGTAGGATGGGTAGAGCGCAGCGAAACCCATCATCTTGAGGCGATGGGTTTCGCTTCGCTCTACCCATCCTACGAGTCAAGGAATTCAGCTCATGCCCGTCGACACCAAGGCCGCCACCGACCGTCTCATGCGCTTCCTCGCCGTCGAGGGCGTCACAGGACAGGAGGCGGCGATCGGGCGTGAGCTCACGGCCGCATTGAAGGAGGCCGGCGTGCCGGCCAAGGCGATCCGGCTCGACGATGCCAACACGCGCATTCCAGTGCCGACCGAGACCGGCAACCTCATCGTCGACCTGCCCGGCCGCGGCGCCCTGCACAACCAGCCGCGCATCATGTTCATGACCCACATGGACACCGTGCCGCTCTGCGCCGGTGCCAAGCCCAAGAAATCCGGCCGCAAGATCGTCAACGAGGCAAAAACCGCGCTCGGCGGCGACAATCGCTGCGGCTGCGGCGTGCTGGTGACGCTGGCGGCGGAGCTTGCCAAGCAGAATCTCGACCATCCGCCGATCACCCTGCTGTTCTGCGTGCGCGAGGAGAGCGGGCTCTATGGCGCGCGCCACGTCAAGCTGGAGGAGCTCGGCAAGCCGGTGATGGCGTTCAACTATGACGGCGGCGCGGCCTCCAATGTCGTGATCGGCGCGGTCGGCGCCGATCGCTGGACCGTCGAAATTCTTGGTCGCGCCTCGCATGCCGGCGTCGCGCCGGAGCGCGGCATCTCCTCGACCATGATCATGGCGCTGGCGCTTGCCGAGGTGAAGGCCGGCGGCTGGTTCGGCAAGGTGGTGAAGGGCAAGCGTCAAGGCACCAGCAATGTCGGCCCCGTCACCGGCGGCGAAGGCCGCCCCGCGGGCGATGCCACCAACGTCGTCACCGACTACGTCCATGTGCGCGGCGAGAGCCGCAGCCACGACGGAAAATTCTTCAAGGAGATCACCAAGGCGTACAAGGCCGCGTTCGAGAAGGCGGCCAAGAAGGTCACGAACGCGCAAGGCAAGTCCGGCAAGGTCAAGTTCAAGGCGGAGACCGATTATTATCCGTTCCGCATGAAGGAGAGCCTGCCCGTGGTGAAACGCGCCATCGAGGCGGTGGCCGCGGTCGGCGGCACGCCGAATGTCCGCGCCGCCAATGGCGGCCTGGATGCCAACTGGATGGTGCGCCATGGCGTTCCCACCGTGACTTTCGGTGCCGGGCAGAACGAAGCGCACACCATCGACGAGTGGATCAATCTCGACGAATACGACCGCGCCTGCGCGCTGGCTGTGCAGCTCGCGACGATGCGGTGATTGGCGTGGTTCGGTTCGCGCTCGCAGGATTTGCGCTGCTGGCGCTTGCGGGCGCGGCTGGTGCGGAAGAGGACAACGGCGCCTTGCTGGTTGATCTCTTCGCAAAGATCTGCGCGCCCAAGCCGGCGAGGCCAAGCCAGGTCGAGCGTATCGCAGCGGGTCTGGGTTTTGTCAGCGACGGCGGCCCGATCACGGCCGAGATGGAGCGTGGGGCAACAATCGACCTTCTCTACTCGGCGAAGCTGATCAGGCGGGGGGAGAGGCTCGGCAGCATGACGGCCTATTTTGCAGGACCTGACGATGGTCCGAGCGTGACCTGCACGGTGTCGGCCGTCGGCGTCTCGGCCGACGCCCTGCCCGGGCTGATCGAGACATCATTGAAGGCCCGTGAGCGGACCGACAAGCCGTCCAACGACGACAATCATCGTCTGGCGAGCTGGCATGTCGGTGCCGGCAGCGGCGACGGGCTCGAGATGTCGGTGTGGCGAACCTCGCCGCACCGGGCCTCGATCAGCATCAATTATTACGCCACCAAGCGGTAAGCGGGATCGCCCGCGCCTTGTTGCGCGTTGCAGTGCGTAGGATGGGTAGAGCGTCGCGAAACCCATCCCCCAACATTGACGATGATGGGTTTCGCTGCGCTCTACCCATCCTACGACAAGAAAAAACCGGGAGGCTACATGCCACGCATCGCAAACATCGAATCCGCCCTCTACCGGATCCCCCTGCCCATCACGCTCTCCGACTCCACCCATGGCGAGATCGCGGCGTTCGAGCTGATCACCTGCCGAGTACGCGATGCCGATGGCGCCGAGGGCGTCGGTTACACCTACACGGTCGGGCGCAATGGCGGGGCGGTCGCCGATATTCTCACGCGCGAGATTCCGCCGCTGGTCGAAGGGCGCGAGGCCGACGACACGGAAGCCGTCTGGCATCATGTCTGGTGGGGCCTGCATTATGGCGGGCGCGGCGGGCCGGCGGTGCTGGCGCTGTCCGCGCTCGACATCGCGCTGTGGGACCTGAAGGCGCGGCGCGCGAAATTGCCGCTGTACCAGTTGCTCGGCGGTTTTGACGCGCGCGTGCCGTGCTATGCCGGCGGCATCGACCTCGATCTGTCGGTCGAGGCACTGCTCGAGCAGACCGACGGCAATCTCGCGAAAGGCTTTCGCGCCATCAAGATGAAGGTCGGCCGGCCCGATCTCAAATCCGACGTCGCGCGCGTCTCCGCGATGCGACAGCATCTCGGCGACGGCTTTCCGCTGATGGCGGACGCCAACATGAAGTGGACGGTCGAGGAAGCGATCCGCGCCGCGCGCGCCTTCGTTCCCTACGATCTCACCTGGCTGGAAGAGCCTGTTATCCCCGACGACGTCGCCGGCCATGCCCGCATCCTGCAGGCCGGCGGGGTGCCGATCGCGGCAGGCGAGAATCTGCGCTCGCTGTGGGAGTTCAAGAACTACATCGTCGCGGGCGCGGTGTCCTATCCCGAGCCCGACGTCACCAATTGCGGCGGCGTCTCGAGCTTCATGAAGATCGCGCGGCTGGCGGAAGCCTTCAACCTGCCCGTCACCAGCCACGGCGCGCACGACATCACCGTGCACCTGCTCGCGGCCTGTCCGAACCGGTCGTACCTGGAGGCGCACGGCTTCGGGTTGGACACATATATCGAGCACCCGCTGGTGCTCGAGGACGGCAAGGCGCTGGCGCCGGACCGCGCCGGCCATGGCATCAGCTTTGACTGGACAGGGTTGGCGAAATTGGCGGCGTAGGGCTGATCGCCGCTGCGAGCGAGGTGCGCCCCTCTCCCGCTTGCGGGAGAGGGTTGGGGAGAGGGTGTCTCCGCAGTGAGATCCCCAATGACGATCGAGCCCTCTCCCGGCTTCTCCCGCAAGCGGGAGAGGTGAAGCGGAGCGCGCGGCGCGGTTGGTCTACCCAGCAGGCACGGAGTTCATTGCTGCACGCGAGGCATTCCAAGGGGCTTGATGTGGGAGGCAGATAATCGGCTATGGTGGCAACAGCCGACACCATCTGAAAGTCTCCCGCCTTGACCCCCGACCTGCACAAGAAACTGACCGAATGGCGCCGGCATCTGCATGCGCATCCCGAGCTGTCGCTCCAGGAGAAGGCGACTGCCGCCTTCGTGCAGGAGAAGCTGACCGAGCTCGGCATTCCCTTCAAAGCCGGCATCGGCGGCCACGGCGTCGTCGCGACCTTGAGGCGCGGGTCTGCGCAGGGCCGCGTCGGCCTGCGGGCCGACATGGATGCGCTGCCGATCACCGAGGATACCGGCCTTGCCTACACCTCGACCACCCCGGGCGTGATGCATGCCTGCGGTCATGACGGACACACCGCCTCGCTGCTCGGCGCGGCGGCGCTGCTCGCTGCCGACACCAGTTGGAGCGGCACGGTCGATTTCATCTTCCAGCCGGCCGAGGAAGGCTTTGGCGGCTCGCGCGCGATGGTCGCGGCCGGGCTGTTCGAGCGCTTTCCGATGGACCGGGTGTTCGGCTTCCACAACTGGCCGGGCTTGGAGGCCGGCACCATCGCGGTCCATGACGGGGTCGTCATGGCCTCCGGCGGGCGCATCACCATCACCATCGACGGCCATGCCGGCCACGCCGGCATGCCGCATCTGACGCGCGATCCGGTGATGGCGGCGGGCCATCTCATCGTGGCGCTGCAGACCATCGTGTCGCGCAGCGTGGATCCGCTCGACACTGCCGTCCTCTCGCTCTGCACCATCGAGGGCGGCACCGCGCCGAACCAGATCGCCGGCCGCGTCACCATCCGCGGCACGCTGCGCTATCACCGCGACGGCGTGAAGGACACCATCCTCGACGGCATCGAGCGCACCTGCGCCGGGATTGCGACGAGCTTCGGCGTCAAGGTGACGCCCGAGATCGTCATGGGTGTCGGCGTCGTGATCAACACGCCGGCGGAGGCGGACCTTGCCCGCATCGCCGCCGACAAGGCGCAGGCGCCCGTACGCCGCGACCTCGCGCCCAGCATGGCCGGCGAGGACTTCGCCTACTACCTGCAAAAGCGGCCCGGCGCGTTCGTCTGGATCGGCAACGGGCCCTTGCGCGACGGCGCCGAGCTACACGGGCCGCGCTACGATTTCAACGACGCGATCCTGCCGGTAGCGTCGACCTGGATGGCCGAGGTCGCCAAGACGGCGCTGGCGTCGAACTAGCTGATCTCGCGCGGCAGCTTCCACTCCGGCCGGGGCTCGCAGACCTCGGCCTGCTCCACCCGCGCGACGTGATATCCCTCGGGCAGAAGCCGGCCGCCTTCCTCGTCCGCGACCGGCACGTCGGTCACCAATCCCTCGATCAGGGCGGCTTCCCATACCTCCTTCTCGGAAGGAAAGGGATCGCCGATCTGCTTGTTGCCTTCGAACAGCGCATACATCAGTTCCGGCCCTCCCGTTGACCAAGCTCACGAGAAACGTATCGATAGCACGGACGTTCCTTCCGGCAGGCGCGGCTTCCGCCATGGAGCGAGCCGCGTCCGGCGATGGCAAAGGAAGTCACGTGAATGGCGCGCGTTCTGATCGGAACCTCCGGCTGGCACTACGCCTCCTGGCGCGGTCCGTTCTTTCCTGAAGGCGTGAGGCTGAAGGATCAGCTTCGCTACTATGCCGGGCAATTCGAGACGACGGAGCTGAACGGCGTGTTCTACCGCACGCCGACGCCCGAAGCCGTCGAGGCCTGGCGCGCGCAGACCGGGCGCGATTTCGTCTTCGCCTGGAAGGCGTCCAAATTCATCACGCACTGGAAGCGCCTGTCCGATCGCTCGGTGAACAGCCTCGAGCTGCTGGAGGACCGCATCTCGCGGCTCGGCGGCAAGGTCGGGCCGATCCTGTTCCAGCTGCCGCCGCAATTCGAGGCGAATGCCGACCGGCTTGCGTCCTTCTTCAAGCTGCTGTCCAGGAAGCGGCGCTACAGCTTCGAATTCCGCCATCCGAGCTGGTACCAACCGCGCATCCTGCGGATGCTCGCTGACGAAAACATCTCGCTGTGTCTGTCCGACCATCATGATGCGCCGGCGCCGTGGAGGCGCACGGCGGATTTCGTCTATGTGCGCGGACACGGGCCGGGCGGGCGCTATCACGGGCACTACAGCAAGGCCGCGCTGGCGCAATGGGCCCGCCGCATCAAGTCGTGGAAGCGGCAGGACTGCGACGTCTACGTCTATTTCGACAACGACCAGAAGAGCGCGGCGCCCGCCGATGCCAAGGCGTTGAAACAATTGCTAGGGTAAGCCCGTGGCTCCCCCGGCTCCGTTGCGCTAGGATCAAGGCTGGTTCGAGCCAGCGAGATCCGGATGAACCGGCGCGAATTCGTCTCAAGGTTGACGGCCGCAGCCGCGTTTGCGGGCGTGGCGCCTTTGGCTGAAGGCGCGGAAGGCCGGCGGGTCGCGCTTGTCATCGGCAACGGCGCGTACAGGAACGTGCCCGCGCTGCCCAATCCGCCGAACGATGCGAGCGACATCGCCGCGGCGCTGAAGCGACTTGGCTTCGCTGTCTCCCTCGCCACAAACGCCAGTTTCGATGCCATGCGCCGCGGCCTGATCGCGTTGGGACGCGACGCCGCCGGCGCCGACATGGCGGCGGTTTATTTCGCCGGCCATGGCATGGAGATCAATGGCGAGAACTGGCTGATCCCTGTTGACGCAGAGCTGAAGCGGGATACGGACGCGGCGAACGAAGCCGTCAACCTGCAAAGCGTGATGTTGCAGGTGTCGAGCACCACGAGCCTTGGTCTCGTCATCCTCGACGCCTGCCGCAACAATCCGTTTGCCGCCAAGATGAGTAGATCGATCGCCACGCGTGCGGCCACCACGAGCGGGCTCGGCCGCATCGAGCCCGTCGGTAACGTTCTCGTCGCCTATGCCGCACGCGACGGTACCACGGCGCTCGACGGCGATGCGCGCAACAGCCCGTTTGCCGCGGCACTCCTGCGCAACATCGAGGTGCCCGGCGTCGAGGTGACATTCATGTTCCGCAACGTCCGCGACGACGTCATGGAGGCGACCCGCAACGAGCAGCAGCCGTTCGTCTACGGCTCGCTGTCGCGCAAGGCGATCTACCTCGCCGGCCGGCCGCCCGCCGGCGCCGAAGGCGCGGCGCCGCCGAGCCCACTTCCGGCCGCCGTCTCCCCTGCTCCACCACCCACGCCGGCATCGCCAACGATCGACCCCGCGCTGGTCGGCACCTGGGAGATCATGGTGCCGAGCAGCCGCGGGCAGTCGCGCTGGATCTGGCAGATCATGGGCGACGGCACCTACAGATTCCACGCCGAGCCGCAGCGCTCGGCGCGTTCGCATGAAGGCACGATCACCGCCGCGAACGGCCGCTGGACCCTGCACGCAAGCAGGGGCCTGTCAGGCTACAGTGACGGCGGCGCCTACGAGATCCGCGATGCGCTGGCGGTGATCACGGGCAAGCTCGGCACCGGCGCCTGGAAGCGCAGCGCCGACTAAAGCGCGATGAGATTAGGATGACGCGCCACAGCAGGGGGTCCTCGTTTGCGGAGACACCCTCTCCCCAACCCTCTCCCGCAAGCGGGAGAGGGAGCGTATCTCCCATGGTGCTTCAGACACGGCTGGACCGATCAGGCGGCAACGTCCTGCTGCCAGCCGCCGTGGAGCTCGCTGATCAGCTTCTCCTCCCGCGCGATCCGGCGCCGGTAGAGCTCGCGCTCCGTCTCGGTTTTCGCGCCGGCCAACAGCAGGCGATAATGCCCTATGACCTTCTCGCTGCCGCGGATCAGCAGGGTTCGGACGTCCGTCATGGCGCGCCCCCCGCGTTCTCAGACACGGTGGCGCCCTTCGGCCAGGTGAGTTCGACAGGGAACGCGTTGGAGGCGAGCGCCGCGAGGGCCGTCTGTTCCTCCGAGAGCCGCCGTTCGATGAACTGGCGCTCAAGGTCCGACAGCCGCGTCTTCAGCAGGCGTCGATAGCGGGAGACGTTGTTTCGGTGCGCGCGAATGCGGGCCAGATCTTCATCGAGCATCATCGTCGGCTCCTGACGGTCTTTCACAATCCTTTTCGGTTGTCGGGTGCTGGAAGAGCAGCCTTCCGGCGGGAAAAAATATTCGCGCTTCTCACGCTGTCAAGACGCACCCTTGCCGCTCCCTGCTCGCCGGAACGACCGGCCGGCCGCGCCTTCAAAAAAATTTTCGTCAACCTCTTGCAACGACTTCACTCCGCCCTAAGTCGTTTTTCGCCGCGAGAGCGGTGTGCCGGATGCCCGATCGGGTCCGGCGCGGGCGCCGGGCCCGGGGTCTTCGGACCCGTTCCGATTCCCTGTCTTGCGCTCCTTCGTATCCATCTTGCTCTTTGGAGGACTTGGTTATGAGGACCACCTTTGACTTCGCGCCCCTGTGGCGCTCCACCATCGGCTTCGACCATCTGGCCGACCTCGTCGACAGCACGCTTCGCCAGGCGGGCGAGGACAACTATCCCCCCTACAACATCGAGCGCTCCGGCGAAGACCAATACCGGATCACGCTTGCCGTGGCGGGCTTCGGCGTCAACGACATCACCGTGACCGCCGAGCAGAACGCGCTCGCGATAGAGGGCAGAAAGCCCGACGGCGCCTCGCGCGAATATCTCTATCAGGGTATTGCGGCGCGCCCCTTCCGCCGTGTCTTCAACCTCGCCGACTACGTCCAGGTCAAGCAGGCCGCCTTCCAGGACGGACTGTTGATCATCGATCTGCTGCGCGAGATTCCGGAGGCCATGAAGCCGCGGCGCATCCCGATCGCAGGCGCCCTGTCACCGCAGATCGAGAAGAAGGCGGCCTAGACGCGCCGAGCGCGTTCGCGCCTTGCCAGCAACCGCATCGGCGGATTGCGACCTCATCGCCATCCGCCGACTGGACAACCATTCCCTTCGAAAGGGGTGTAGAGGGAGACGACCGATGACTAATGCCAATACGACTGCCGGCGGTCTCGACCCGCTGTTTCATCCTGCCGCACATTATTCATCTCCGGACGCCGTTCTCGACGACCGCAAGCTCTCAACACCGGAGAAGCGGATCATATTGTCGTCCTGGGCCTCGGACATGTACGCCGTCGAATCCCAACCTGCACTGCGCGAGCTTCCCGGCATGGATCATCCGGTCCGGCTTGCGGACATTCTCGCCGCACTGCGCAAGCTCGATGACGACGACGACCCGCCGCCCGGTGGCGGCGTCCCGATGCGGCTGCGGCGGCCCTGGAAGCGGACTTGGGCCGCCGCGACAGAGCCTTATCCGTGATCGTTCAGCAAGATCCGTGATTGGTTTCGGCTAGATGATCCCGCCTTGCCGGAGCGCTGCGATCGCAGCCTTGTCATAGCCGAGCTCGGCCAAAACGAGATCGGTATGCTCGCCGAGCGTCGGCGGACGGCTCGCGATTGCGCCTGGTGTTTCCGACAGGCGGACCGCGGCGCGGGCGACCGGGGCCTGTTTCGGCAGACCCGGATAATCGACGTCCTGCAGGAAGCCCGCGGCGCGGATGTGCGGATGATCCAGCGCCTGTTGCGGGCTCAGCACCGGCCCGGTCGGGATCATCGCCTCACCCAACGCGTCGATCGCCTCCTGCGTGGTGCGCATCGCGCACCAGCGCGCCATCCGCTCGCTGATGACAGGCCCGTTATTGCCGCGGCTGATGTCGTCGGCAAAGCGCGGATCGTTCAGCCAAAGCTCCTCCTCGCCCATTAGCCTCGCCCAGCGCTTGAACAGCGGCTGGCCGGTGACCTGGCACAGCACCCAGCCGTCCTTGGCGCGGTAGATGTCGGCGGGCGCGGCGGTCTGGCCGAGATTGCCTGATGGCACGCGGTTGACGTTGATGACGGCCTGCTCGATCAGCGTGGCATTGGTGAAGGACAAGGCGGTTGCGAGCAGCGCCCCCTCGACGATTTGCCCGCGTCCGGACTTGCCGCGCTCGATCAGCGCGGCAAGCGTGCCAAAGGCGCAATGCAATGCGGTGCCGAAATCGACCCAGTTCACCGCGGCGCGATAAGGCGGATCGCCCGCGCCAGTCATATAGACCGAGCCCGACATGACCTGCCCGACACCGTCGAAGCCGACCCGATCGGACCACGGCCCCGGCCCGCCGAACGCGGTCGCCGTGGTCAGGATGATGTCGGGCTTGATCGCCTTGAGCGAATCGTAATCGAGCTTCATCGCGCGCAGCGTCTGCGGCGGCAGATTGGCGACGACGACGTCCGCGGTCGCAATCAGCCGGCGCATCACCTCCTGCCCTTCAGCCTTCATCGGATCGAGCGTGATGCACTTCTTGTTGCGGTTGACCTGGAGGAACAGCGCGCCCTCGCCGTTTTCGCCGACCGGCGCGACGAAGCGATCCTCGCTGCCGTCGCGCTTCTCCACGCGGATGACCTCGGCGCCGAATTCGGCCAGCAAGGTCGCGCAGTAGGGCCCTGCGATATAGCGCCCGAAATCGAGGACGCGCACGCCCGCCAAAACTCCTCCCATCGATCCCTTCCCTTATCTTTATGTTCTCGCAGCTTACAGGGACTGGCTGCCACGGCAAGGCGGCGACGGGCATGCTGCCTTACGCCGAAGATGTGATCGGCGACCCGTTTCGGCTGGCGGAAATTCTGCTCTAGAATGAGCTGCCCGTCCCCCGAAGCGAGAAGCGCCCGGCCATGCCGCAACAATTCGACCGATCCGCAGAAGATCTCGGCAACGCGATCCATTTCGAGCACGTCAACATCCAGGTCCCCGACCAGCGCCTCGCCACGCTGTTCTACGTCACCGGGCTCGGGCTCACCCGCGATCCCTATCTGATGGTGTCCGACACCAACATGTGGATCAATGCCGGACGCAGCCAGTTTCATCTGCCAAGCGGCAAGGCGCAGGTCCTGCGCGGCCATACCGGGCTGGTGATCGAGGGCCGCGAGGCGCTGCTGACGCGCCTGGCATCGGTTGCGAAGAAGCTCGAAGGCACCGCGTTCGCGTTCACCGAGCACAATGATCACATCGAGGCGATCTGTCCGTGGGGCAATCGAATGCGCTGCTACGAGCCGGATGCGGCGCGCTTCGGCCGCGTCGCGCTCGGCATTCCCTATGTCGAGTTCGACGTGCCCGTGGGCACCGCGAAGGCGATCTGCGCGTTCTATCCCGAGATCATGGGCATGCCCGCCAGCTTGCGGAACGGCGACGGCACTGTTGCCGCCGTGCAGACCGGCCGTGACCAGCATCTGCTGTTTCGCGAGACCGACCGGCCGCAGGGCGGCTATGACGGCCACCATGTGCAGATGTACATCACCGACTTCTCCGGCCCCTACCGCAAGCTGCTGGCGCGCGACCTGATTTCGCGCGAGGACAACCAGTACCAGTACCGGTTCTGCGACATCGTCGACCTCGACAGCGGCAAGCACCTGTTCACGGTCGAGCACGAGGTGCGCTCGGCGACCCACCCGATGTTCATGCGCCCGATGGTCAACCGCAACCCGGCGGTGAACAACCGCAATTATGCCTACGGACACGATCAGACGTCATGGGCGATGGGACTGGATCAATACGAGGGGTAGAGGGCGTGCCGGCTGGCCTCGATGATTTCGAGACGCATTTGGAAAAAGCACGACGCTCGCGGGCCGTGCTCTTTGAACGATCGAAAGAGCTGCTATCTTGTCGCAGCGCAAATGCAGCATAGGCTCGTGGCCGCCGTGCCGGACAGCCACAGCCCGGAGACATCGCGATGAAGAAGTGCGTCTATTGGGCCGCGGCGGCGGTCTGTCTCGCCGCCTCCAGCTCCGGAGCTGAGGCTCGCTCGGCTTATGACGGCGCCTGGGATCTCGTCTTCGTAACCCAGCGCGGTGAATGCGATGCGAGCTACAGTTTCTCCGTCAACATCACCGACGGGATCGTGACGCATCCGAACCTGGTCCGGTTCAGGGGCTACGTCGCAAGATCCGGGGCGGTTCGCGCCTCGGTCGCCGTTCAGGACAAATTTGCCTCAGGCAGCGGCCGGCTTTCGGGTAACGCCGGCCAGGGACGGTGGAGCGGTTATTCCGGGACCGCGCGTTGCTCCGGATATTGGACTGCACGGCGAAACTGATCGTCGGCCCTGCCGAGAGGATTCGGAGCAGCACAGCGCGGCGGACGAGACTTTCTAAGCACGACATGGAAAGCCGCTATCCCGGTCGAGCGCCAAGGGGATCCGTTCATGGACACGCCGACCTCCGACAAGGACAGTCAGGCCAAGGACATTCAAGCCAAGCCTGACGCGCCAGGCGACGATCACAAGCCGGGCCCGCGCAGCACGACGCGCACGCCTGCCATCATCGTCGCCATCGTGGCAGCCGTCGTCGCCGGGCTGTCGATCTTCTATCTGCTGCGGCCGGAGCCGCTGCTGGTCCAGGGCGAGGTCGATGCGACCCGGCTGGACATCGCGGCGCGCGTCGACGGCCGGGTCAAGGAAATCCCCGTCCAGCGCGGCCAGAACGTTGCTGCGCAGGCGGTGCTGGTGCGGATCGACAATCCGGAGACGATCGCGAAGCACGACCAGATGAAGGCGGCCAAGGCCGTCGCCGACGCCCAGCTCGCCAACATCATGGTCGGAACGCGCGTCGAAACCATCACCGCGCGCAAGGCCGAGATGGAGCGCGCGCAAGCGGCCGTGGTGCTGGCGCAGAAGACATTCGACCGCACGCGGACCCTGACCGAGCAGGGCAACGCGCCGCAGGCCCGCCTCGACCAGGTCACCGACGCCCTGCACGAAAGCGAGCGCGCGGTCGATCAGGCCAAATCGGCCTATGAGCAGGCCGTCAACGGCTACACCAAGGAAGAACGGGCGATCGCGAAGGCCAATGTCGAGAAGGCCGATGCCGACATCCAGAGCGTCCAGTCGATCATCGATCAGCTCGTGGTCTACGCGCCGGTCGCCTCCCAGATCTACCAGCGCAATGTCGAGCCGGGCGAATATGTGTCGCCGGGCGTGCCGCTGGTCACGCTGATCGACCTCGGCGATGTCTGGGTTCACTTCGACCTGCGCGAGGATCTGGTCAAGAGCCTCAAGGTCGGCGATCGTTTCGACGTCCGCATTCCCGCGCTCGACGACCGCAGCGTCACCGTCGAGGTCAAGCTGATCGCGACCAAGGGCGAATATGCCAGCTGGCGCGCCACGCGCGCCTCGGGCGATTTCGACCTGCGCACGTTCTCGATCCGCGCCTATCCCGTGAAGCCGGTGCCTGAGCTGCGGCCCGGGATGAGCGCCTATCTCGACTGGCGGTCGCGGCAATGACGTTTGCCACAAAGCCCGGGTTCTGGCTGGTCGCGCGGCGCGAATGCCGCTGGCTGTTTCATGACCGGGTTGCGCTGCTGCTGATCTTCGGCGTGCCGCTGTTCGCATTCGTGGTGCTGACCACCGTCTTCAGCCATCCGGTCATTCGCGGCCTCGGGGTCACGGTCGTCGACGAGGACAAGTCGGATGCTTCGCGCGCCCTCGTGGAGTATGTCGCGGCGTCGCCGAGCCTGAGGATCGTAGACCGATCCGGCACGCTGTCCACGGCCGTCGAGGACATCCGCTCGGGCAAGTCGATCTCGGCGGTCTTTATCCCGCCGGATTTCGAGCGCGACCTGAAGGCGGCGCGCCGCCCGCAGGTCGTCGGATTCTACAACCAGCAGTTCTTGACGCCTTCCGGCATCGCCTCCTCGGGACTCAGCGACTCGCTCTCCGCCGCGGCGGCCGTGGCCGCGCCAGCCAGCCGCGCGGCGCCCGCGCCATCGTCTTTGGGAACGCTCAAGGCGGAGACCATGGCGCTGGTCAATCCGCAGAAGAACTATGCGCAGTTTCTACTGCGCGCGCTGCTGCCGACCATCATCCATGTGGTGATCACGCTGGCCGCCGGCTATTCCGTCGGCTCCGAATTCCGCCGCAGGGACGCGCGAACCTGGCTCGCAAGCGCCGGCGGCGATCCGCTCGTCGCGCTGGCCGGCAAGCTCGCGCCGCTGTTCTGCATCTTCTTCCTGGTGATGCTGGCCGAGCCGCTGTTCCTGGAGGGCGTGCTGGATATTCCGTTCAGGGGCGACCTGCCGTTGATGATCGCCGCGGCCTCGCTGCTGATCATCGCCTATCTGTCAATCGGCGCCCTGCTCCAGCTTCTGGTCGGCGATCTCGCCACCGGCCTCGGGCTTGCGGGTCTCATCGCCTCCCCCGCATTCGGCTATGCCGGCGTCGGCTTTCCCACCATCGCCATGAATAGCTTTGCGCAAGTCTGGAGCGCGATCCTGCCGCTGCGCTGGTACATGGCCGTTCTGCTCGGGCAAGCGGCACGCGGATTGCCGGTCGCCGATTCCGCGATTCCCTTCGCGGCGCTGGCGGGCCTGGCGCTGCTCTTTGCCGGCCTTGCGCTGCTGCGCATGGCGAGCCTCACGCGCCGAGGCTGGTTTGCAGCCGCGCGGCCGGCCGAGCCCGCCGAGGCCAGCGAGGCGCCGCGCGGCGTCGGCGGCGCCTTCATTGCGGAGTGGCGGCGGGTGCTGGGCACGCGGAGCGCCTTCAGCCTGCTGTTTCTCGCGCCTCTCGTCTACGGCATCTATTATCCGCAACCCTATCTGAACCAGATCCTTCGCAAGCTTCCGATCGCCGTCGTCGACAATGATCTCAGCGATCTCAGCCGCCGGATCGTCGAGACGCTGGATGCGAGCGGCGCATTGAGCGTCACGGTTCGCGCCCGGACGCTTGCCGAAGCGCGCAGCGCGATCGATCGCGGACAGGCCTTCGCCGCCGTCGAGATTCCGCCCAACACCGAGCGCGACGTGCTCAAGGGCATCACCGCGCACATCCCGGTCTACGCCGATGCGACCTATCTGTTCATCTTCCGAACGAGCGCGAGCGGGATCGCCACCGCCGTCGGCGCGCTGACGTCCGAGCTCGTCTCGCGCGGCGCGCGCGCCGATGGCAGCCTCGTCAAGGCGAAGCTTGCGAGTTCGAGCCCGGCCGACGTCCTGCTGCAGCCGATCTTCAACCCGGTGGGCGGCTATGCGAGCTACATTGTTCCGGCAGCGTTCATCCTGATTCTGCAGCAGACCCTCTTGATCGGCGCGGCGATGCTGACCGGCACGGCGCTCGCGGCCGGAGGCGGAGCCTTTGCCGGCGTGCTCGGTCGCGGCATCGCCCATCTGACCGTCTATCTTCCCGCGCTCGCGCTCTATGTCGTCGTGCTGCCGCGCATCTACGGTTTTTCGACGCTCGGCCATCTCCCGCAGATCCTCGCGCTCGGAACCGTCTTCCTGCTGGCGACGAGCTTCATGGGACAGGCGGTCGGCGCCTGGTTCACGCGGCCGGAGAATCCGACGATCCTGCTGCTGGCGACCAGCCTGCCGCAGTTCTTCATGGCCGGCTTTGCCTGGCCGCGCGAAGCGATTCCGGACGTGGCGCTCGCGTTCGGACGGATTTTCCCGGCGGACTCGGCGATCGACGGCCTCGTGCGCATCAATCAGATGGGCGCCAGCATCTGGGAGGTCGCGCATGACTGGCGCGTGCTGTGGAGCCTGGCGATCGGCTATTTCTTGCTCGCGGTGATCTCGGCATTTGCCTTCAGGAGAGGACAGCGACATGCGCAACCTTAGAGCTGCCGCCTTCCTCGCAATTCCGCTCGCCCTCGTCGCGGCCGCACTGATCTATGCCACGCGTCACTCCGAACTTCCCGCGGCCATCGTCGGCATCGTGCGCGCGACCGAGGTCAGGGTGGAGCCGGAGGTGAGCGGTCAGCTCGCCGCGATCGCGGTCGAGAAAGGCGCCCATGTGAAGGCGGGCGACGTGGTGGCGCGGCTGTCGGCGGTGGAGCTGACGGCGCAGGCGGACCAGGCGCGTGCCGCGCTCGCCTCCGCCGTCGCCAACCGCAACAACGTCTATGCCGGCGTGCGCCGCGAACAGGTCGAATCCCTGAAGGCCGCCATCGCCAAGGCGCGCGCCCGCCTCGACTATGTGGAGGCCCAGCTCACCCGCACCAGCACGCTCGCGCGGCAGAGCTTCGAAACGCAGCAGGCGCTCGACCAGGCCCAGAACGACGTCGCGGCCGCGCGCGCCGACGTCGCGGAGGCCCAGGCCAATTACGATGCGGCGGTGGCTGGTCCGACACGCGAGGAGCGCGCCATTGCCGATACGCAGGTGCAGGCCGCCGCCGCGGCCGTCACCGTGCTCGAACGCCGTCTCGACAAGATGGTGCTGCGCGCTCCCGCCGACGGCACGGTCAGCGTCATCGCCGCGGAGGTCGGCGAGAACGTCCGCGCCGGCCAGCCGATCCTGATGGTCGCGGCCGCGGGCCGGCAATGGCTCTCATTCAACGTGCGCGAAGATCATCTCGGCCGGGTCGCAATGGGGAGCACGGTGAACGTGGCGCGGACCGGGAGCAACGCCGCGACGACGGCGGTCGTGACCGAGCTGCGGCCGCTGGGCGTGTTCGCCACCTGGCAGGCCGAACGGGTCATCGGCGATCACGACCGCAACACGCTGCGCCTGCGCCTCGATCCCGCGCGCGAGACGGCGGACCTCGAACCAGGCATGACGGTCTGGATCGCGCGTTGACGGCACGCGCTTGCGTCCCCTGCCAGAGCCTCACGATGCGAGACCCGCGCGATAGGCGTCGCCCTGCATCTCCTCCTCGCTCCGTCTCTGCAATACTTTCCTTGGCCTGACGGCCTATTTCTCCGGCGCGGTACTGTCCGCTCAGCGGGACAACATGCGCGCCATGACGCGATCTCGATAATACATCAGATGAACAAGGGCGGCGGCTACGTGTGCACCGACCAAAATCAAAAGAAACCACTCAGTAGCCTGGTGCAGACCATCGATCGCTTTGCCTGCTGCCGGATTGTTGGAGAAGAGCATCGGAAACGGAAACAAGTAGAAGAAGGAGATCGACCAGCCACGGAATGAAGCGAACAGCCAACCGGTGACAGTCGTCAGCAGCACCATCAAGTACAGCATCCAGTGCAGGACCTCGGAAGTCACCTTCTGCCACCCTGGCAACGAGCTCTCGGGCGCGACTGGATGAGTGAGGCGCCACGCCAAACGCAGCACGATAAGGATCAGCAAGACCAATCCGATCGAAACGTGCAGGGTCATACCCACGCCGGGCTGCATGCCACGATGGATATCCGGCATCAGCCAACCGACGGGATATTGGATGAGCAGAAGGGCGACGATGGTCCAATGAAGGACCTTCGCGGTGGTCCCATAGTTCAGTTGAGGCAGCATCGATTCTTTTCTCGGTTCAAGATTGAACGGTGCGGCCGACGCGTTGGCCACGGGCCTGATGAACCCTTCGCAATGGCCGGTTCCGAGCAGCAGATAGACCAACCCGGAATGCGCGTTGAGCGTTTCGCAAACCACCCGCACTTCCCGCGGAACCGCAATATATCATCTGTCTCGCGCCTGGCCTTGATCAGGCTCAATGCATGCTTTCGCGCCGAGGTGCAAAATAGGGCCGGTCCCGCGATGTCGGCTACGACCAACCTTTCGCGATCCAGTACGTTGCAGATGCGCAGAGGGCAAGCCATGGACAAAAACTATCCGGACATCACCCGGCAAATCTCCGCAAACCTGCGCAAGCTGCGCAACGACATCCCCGATACGATGAAAGGATTTGCCGTGCTCGCGCAGGCTGCCACGCGGGACGGCGCGCTCGACAAAAAGACCAAGGAACTGATTGCGCTCGCGCTCGGCGTCGCTGCGCATTGCGACGGCTGCATTGGCTTCCACATCGAAGCGCTCGTCAAGCTCGGGGCGACGCGCCAGGAGATCGAAGAGGCGCTCGGCATGGCCGTCTACATGGGCGGCGGGCCATCCCTGATGTACGCTGCCGATGCAATCGCCGCTTACGAACAATTCGCGGCGCAGCCCGCATCATGACTTTGTATTTGCGGCTCCCTCCTGGCCGAACAGCCTGGCGGAGCCGGTGCGGCTTGCGATGCGCGCGGGCCGGCTCAACGATTGAGCCACGTCAAGGCCCTTCTCACACCCTGCGGGAAGTCGCATGTTGCGCCCGCGTAGCGAACGGCGCACACTGACTTCAGCTCCGGCGAGACAAGACCGGACGACGCATTACGAGCCGTACCATGTACGCGATGGTGCTTTCCGCGCGCGGCGCGCCGTTGACATTCCAGCAACGACCCGACCCGGTCCCCGGCCCCGGCGAGGTTCGCGTCAAGGTCAGCGCGTGCGGCGTGTGCCGGACTGACCTGCACGTGGTGGATGGCGAGCTGCCCGATATCTCCTATCCAATCATCCCGGGGCATGAAGTCGTGGGCCGCATCGATGCACTCGGCGCAGGCGTCGATGAGTTGGAGTTGGGCATTCGCGTAGGTGTTCCATGGCTCGGCTTCACGTGTGGCGAGTGCTCTTATTGCCGCACCGACAAGGAAAATCTCTGCGATCGTCCCGAATTCACCGGCTACACGCGCGACGGCGGCTTTGCCAGCCACCTTATCGCCAATGTCCGATATTGCTTTCCGCTCGGCGAGCACGGCGAGGACGCAGCTCTTGCACCGCTGCTTTGCGCCGGCCTGATCGGCTGGCGATCCCTGGTGATGGCCGGCGACGGCAAGACGCTTGGCATTTTTGGCTTTGGCGCGGCGGGCCATATCGTCGCGCAGGTGGCCCACTCACAGGGGCGGAAAGTCTACGCCTTCACCCGTGACGGCGACAAGGAAGCACAGCAACTTGCGCTTGCGCTCGGCGCTGACTGGGCCGGCGCTTCAGGGGACATTCCGCCGACCGAACTCGATGCCGCCATCATATACGCGCCGGTCGGAGCATTGGTGCCGCTTGCCCTGCGCTCGGTGCGCAAGGGCGGACGCGTTGTGTGCGCCGGCATTCACATGTCCGACATCCCATCGTTCCCCTATCGTATTCTTTGGGGCGAGCGGCAGATCGTATCGGTTGCGAACCTCACGCGAAAGGACGGCATCGATTTTCTCGCCGCCGCCGCAAAGGCCAATATCCAGACACACACGACGGTATTTCCGCTCGTCGAGGCCAATGAAGCGCTCTCCCGTCTGAGGGACGGCAAGCTCATTGGCGCAGCCGTGTTGCGTCCCTGACCGCAGCGTCTGGAGGCGACATGGTGAGCTCCTTTGGCCCGTGCAACCAAACCAACTTGTCCGAGACCGAATTGAGCTGCATCAACCCAAAGATCGAGCTGCCTCTTACCTTGCTGGTCAAGAGACCAACAGGCCGGCGAGCCCTTCGATGATCGAGCAGCCTAGCGCGGCCAAGGCATTGGCCGCTGCCGACTTCTGGCGAACACCAAAAGACGCCCTCTACCGCGCGCTCGGCTCTGGCCCCAACGGCCTATCACAGGTCGAAGCGGATCGGCGCCTCGTGATCTTCGGAGCAAACCACGCTGTCGCCTCTCAAAGCCGATCGGTCCTGCGCAAGCTCGGGCAACGCGTTTGGAACCCCTTGATTGCAATGCTCCTGGTGGCCGCCCTCGTATCCGGATTAAGCGGCGACGTTGGCAGTTTCGTGATTATCGCGGCCGTGCTGTCTCTGTCCATCACGCTGGACATCGTTCAGGAACATCGCGCGGAGCTGACTGCCGAGGCGCTGCGCGAATCGGTGGCCATTCGGGCTGACGCCGTCCGCGATGGCAAGGACGTTACGGTACCGGTGACGGAGCTTGTCCCCGGAGACATCGTGAAGCTCCGTGTCGGCGACCTCATACCTGCCGATGGCATCGTCCTTGATGCCCAGGAATTGCAGGTCAATGAGGCTTTGATGACGGGTGAGCCGTTTCCGGCTTTCAAGACGGACGCTCCCTGCTCCGCGGCATCGCCGGCGGAGGCGACGAATGCGCTGTTCGCCGGAACCAGTACCGTCGGCGGAAGCGGCAGGATGTTGGTGGTGAAAACCGGAGGCCAGACCCGGTTTGGCGCGATCGCTTCGGCACTCGCGGCCAATGCTCCGCCAACGGCTCTCGAACAGGGTGTGCACAAGCTTGGACTCCTGATCCTTCGGCTTACGCTCTTTCTGACCCTCTTCGTGTTGTTGGCTCATCTCGTCGCGCAACGCGCCGCACTGGAGTCCTTCCTGTTCGCGGTCGCACTCGCCGTCGGCCTGACGCCTGAGCTGCTGCCCATGGTGATGACGGTGACGCTCGCCCGCGGCGCGCTGCGCATGGCGGACCGAAAGGTTATCGTCAAACGTCTGTCCGCAATCCATGATCTGGGTGCCATGGACACGCTTTGCGTGGACAAGACTGGCACGCTGACGGAAGCCAAGATCACGCTCGAAGCGCATGTCGATCCGAAGGGGCGACCCAGCGATCGCGTTCTGAGCCTCGCGTACCTCAACAGCATCTTCCAGGCCGGCGTCAGAAGTCCCCTCGACGATGCCATACTCTCCGCGCGGAACGGCGCCACAGATGGCTGGGTTCGGATCTCGGAAGTGCCGTTCGACTTCGAGCGAAGGTGCCTGTCGGTGCTGGCGGCACGGAACGACGAACGCATCTTGATCGCAAAAGGCGCTCCGGAATCCATCCTGGCCCGCTGCGTCGCCGTGGACATCGATGGTCTGGCCCATCCGCTCGACGCCGCCTGGCAGCAAAAAATGAGGGACATCCAGGATCAATATGCCCGCGACGGTCTTCGGCTTCTTGCCGTCGCCGTCAGGTCTGTTCCGCCTGAGCAGCAGACGATTGCGGTCGGCGACGAGGCGGGTCTGACCATGATTGGGTACTGTGTCTTCGCTGATCCTCCGAAGCAGGATGCAGCCTCGGCCATTGAAGCCCTTACCTCGCTCGGCATAACAGTAAAGATTCTCTCGGGTGACCACGGCGCAGTGGTCTCGCATGTCGCGCGATCGGTAGGTCTTCAGTCGGACCGTATCATGACCGGGGCCGAGATCTCGGAGCTCAGCGACGCCGCGCTCACGGCCCGTGTCGATAACATCGATCTGTTTGCCCGCATCGATCCTGATCAGAAACGACGGATCATTGCTGCACTCCGGAATCGCAAGCACGTGGTCGGCTTCATGGGGGACGGCGTCAACGATGCCCCGGCCATCCATGCAGCCCATGTCGGCATATCCGTCACGGGCGCAACCGAAGTCGCCCGCGCGGCCGCCGACATGATCCTGCTGGCCCCCGATCTTTCAGTCCTCGCGGCCGGCGTGCGCGAAGGCCGCAGAACTTTTGCTAACATCCTGAAGTATGTCCGAATGGGAACGAGCTCGAACTTCGGCAACATGCTCTCGATGGCCCTGGCCTCGATCGTTCTTCCGTTCCTGCCGTTGCTCCCGCTGCAGATCCTGCTGAACAACCTGATCTACGACCTCTCCGAAATCGGCATCCCTTTCGATGAAGTCGACCGCGAAGACCTTGCGCAACCGGAAGCCTGGAACATGGCAAGCATCCTTCGTTTCACGATCATCATGGGAATTGTTTCTTCCGTGTTTGACGTGATTACCTTCGCCGTCCTTCTGAAGCTATTTGAAGCGAATGCGGCGCAGTTCCAGACCGGGTGGTTCGTGGAATCAATATCGACGCAGATCCTGGTGATTTTCGTAATCAGATCTCGCCGGATGCCCTGGCGCGCAAACCACCCCCATATTGTCCTGATCGCAACGTCTCTGGGCGCTCTTGCTGCCGGCGTGGCCCTTGCGCTCGGGCCATGGGGAGGACTGTTCGGCTTTACCCCACCTTCCGCGGCACTGCTGGCGACGATCATCGCTATCGCGGCTGCTTATCTCTTCTCTGCGGAGATTGCCAAGCGCCTAGCGGTTTCGGGTCCGTAACGCCCGGGTGTCTGCCGCTTTGACGTGCGTCAAATCTCTCGATGACGACATGTGCTGTTCTGAAGCTCAGATCGGAGCGGGAGGTACGCATGTTCAGAGACCTGCTGGTGCACATTCCAACGGAGCGGTCACCGCGACCCGCCATCGATGCGTCCGTTTCCATGGCGATCAAGACCGGCGCGCACTTGGATGCTATTGCCACGGGATATGCGTCGACGAATGTGCCCTTTGTTGCGGAAGGCGGCGCAGCCATCGCATCATCGCTGCAATTCGAGTATGAACGTGCGCTGGAACGTGCCGATGCAGCACTTCGCATTTTTGAAGTCGAGGCGAAGAACGCTCGAATCAACTACGGAAAATGCGCACTGAGCGGGGCTATCGCCGAGACCGTTTCAAAAGTCGGGGCGACGGCGCGCCTTTATGATCTCACGATCGTGTCACAAGGCGACCCGGATATCGAGACGTTCGACAACCGGCTTCCACAGGAGCTCCTCTTGCAGGCGGGCGGGCCGGTGCTATTCATCCCCTATACTTTCCGCGGCGACTTCAAGGCGGCGCGCGTCGGCATCTGCTGGGACGGCAGCCGCCTTGCCGCCCGCGCCTTGCGGGATGCAATGCCTTTCATCACCAACGCAGACGCCCTAACAACCATAACCCTCAATGCATCCGAGGTACCGTCCGACGCATCGCCCGACCGCCTCCTGACACACCTCGCGCGGAAGGGCTTGCCGGCGAAGACCGTTTCGCTTCAGTCCGACCGTGGCAATCTGCAGGCGAGCATCCTGTCGATTGCCGCGGATGAAAGCCTCGACCTACTGGTCATGGGCGGTTACGGCCATTCTCGACTTCAGGAAACGGTGTTCGGCGGCGTCACGCGGGAGATGTTCCGCAGCATGACCGTTCCCGTCCTGATGTCGCACTGATGGAGCGCGACGTGACGAGAACCGTACGTGCCATCGCAGGCACCATATTTGCTGCGAGTTTGCTTCTCTCCTCAAACCCAACTGCGGCTTCAAGCGTCGAACAAGGCCGACGTCTTGCGCTGCAGTATTGTGCAAAGTGCCACTCGACGGACAAGGTCAGCCCCAGCCCGCTCAAGATCGCTCCCCCGCTCAGGACGTTACACGAACGATACCCGATCGAGATGCTGCAAGAGGCCCTGGCCGAAGGCATCGTCACTGGGCATCCGACAATGCCGGAATTTCGTTTCGATGCGGACCAGGTCGGCGATTTCATGGCGTTCCTGAAGACGTTAGAGCAATGAGGGCTCGTGGCGCTGCCTCCACAAGGCTCTGATTGACCTAGAAAGTTGAGTCGCTCCGTCCTAGCCTTCAGATGCATCCCTTTCGACTACTAGAACAATCAACTCGCGCGGTCTTTGGATTTTTCGGCGTGCTTCCCGGCCTTCGGATTGCGGCCATCGTGGTTCATCGAAAGTCGACCCGCAGAGCGCCGATCGGAAAGCCCGCCGCTGTTGTTGCGCGGAGCTGACTGTCTGCGAGGCATGAATGAATCGTCGATCCCTGCTTTTCGGAACGGGTGCCATGTACGCCGCCCGCATGCCGATGGCCCGCGCCTCGCAGCCCTCGACCTACGAGGAGGCCGTGCACCTTGTGTGGCGTCCACTCGACCCGGCGCGCGGAGCTCGCGAGCTCGTACGCGCAGCGACGCTGGCCGCGAACAGCCACAACACGCAGCCGTGGCGGTTCATCCTTTCCGACAACGAAATCACCATCCGACCGGATCTCGCCCGTCGTTGCCCCGCAGTCGATCCCGACGATCATCACCTCTTGCTTCACTTGACTGCGCGGCTGAGAACATCGTGCAGGCTGCCCCCATGCTCGGCTTGAATGCCAATGTTGCGGTCGACACCGCCGATCCGGGTTCGGTTTCCATCGCTCTCGACCGCACTGCGCCGTCGCACCACGCGCTCGCAGATGCGATCACGCAGCGGCAATGCACGCGCGCAAAGTATGATGGCCGTGCCGTCAGCTCAGAGGACCTGCGCACGGTCGAGACCGCCGGCGCGCTATGTGGCGTCGAGTGTTTCATTGTGACCGAGCGATCGCGCATGGAGGCAATTCTCGACTACATCATTCAGGGTAACACGATGCAGATGCGCGATCCCGCGTTCATGGCAGAGCTCATTTCCTGGATCCGCTTCAACGATTCCATGGCGATCGAGCGGTTGGACGGGCTCGCCGCGCGGAGCTCCGGCAATCCGGCGCTGCCGGCTTGGCTTGCGCGTCGCCTCCTGAAGTTCGTGCTCACCGAGAAGGGAGAGAACGACAAGTATGCCGAGCATGTCCGCTCGTCCGCGGGCATTGCCGTCTTCATCAGTCCGCGTAACGACAAGGCAGGCTGGGTTGCTGCCGGACGCGCCTACCAGCGTTTCGCGCTGCAAGCGACGAAGCTCGGAATTCGGAATGCTCTTCTCAATCAGCCGGTCGAGGTGTCTTCCCTGCGTCCGCAGATTGCAGACTATCTGGGGCTTGGCGTCCGGCGCCCGGACCTGATGGTGCGATTTGGCCGCGGCGCATCACTGCCACCTTCGCTGCGTCGGCCGGTGACCGCTGTGATTGATGCCTCCTGAAGCCCGAGCGAAACTTTCACTTGGGTTCATGCTGGTTGCCCTCATTTGTGCGGGCGCTTTGGTCTATTGGCGCGGCGCCTAAAAATCACCTCCGTCGTGGTCGTCCTCAAGGCGACCTTCGACCGCTTGTTGCGAAATCCCCAATCACGTGAAGCCGAGATTGCGGACCAGCATATAGATCGCCACCGCAAATATCAGGGCCGCGAATACGGTGTTCAATGCGCCTTTGCGCGCGGCGAGCGAGCTGGCCGAGCCGGCGCCGAGCATCCCGCCAAGAACTCCGCCGGAGATAAACAACGCGGCGAGATACCAATCCACGAAACCGGACAGGGCGTAGTTGGCCGCCGTCAGCCCGAAGGCTGTCACCGCCACAAGGGAGGAACCGACCGCATAGAGGATAGGCATGCCGGTGGCCGCAATCAGCGCCGGTACGACTAGAAAGCCACCGCCGATCCCGAAGAAGCCGGACAAGGCTCCCGTGAGACCTCCCAGCGCGAAGAGTTTCGGCAGGTTCTCTCGGTTGAGCCGGACCGATGGCTCGCCCGCGCCGGCGCGGCCCTTCAGCATCAGCGCGCCCACCGCCATCATGACGATAGCGAACAGCGCCAGCAACTTCTGTCCTTCGATGACCTTGCCAAGGGTAGAGCCGAGAAAGGCGCCGGCCATGCCTGCGAGCGCGAACACGGAGGCGCAACGCCACTTCACATTGCCAGCCCGAGCGTGGTTGACGAGGTTCACTGCAGCGTTTGCCGCAACTGCGATCGCACTGGTGCCGATCGCCACGTGCGGATCCGACACCCCGACGAGATAGACGAGAAGCGGCACGGCCAAGATCGAACCGCCTCCTCCGACCAGCCCGAGCGAAAAGCCGACCAACGAGCCAGAGGCGAGACCGAGCGCACCTTGGGTCAGCGACAGCATAGTGGGCAACTCCTCATTTTAAGGCACTGTCACGTGGCCCGCGTGGGCGGGGCGTAGACGCTGCGGTTCCAAGGCGCGCGCATGAGAATCCGGGCCATGCCGCAAAAGCCCGTGACACCAGCCGCGAACAGCCCCGCACCGACGAAGGCCGGCACAGCAAAGAACCACGGCGATACGAAGAGCCCGAGCAGCGTGCCCACGACAGCAAGACTGCCGGCCCCGATCTGCACTTGGCGCTGAAGCTCCAGCGGTTGGCGCCGGTCGTTCACGACCGGTAGGCCGGCCTTGCGCCAGGCGTCGAGCCCGCCTTCGACGATAAAGGCTTCGCAGGGTTCGCTCAGCTTCGTCGCGAGCCGTGGCGCGTTGGCCTGAGTGCGGGCGCCGCTTTTGCAATGAAAGATGACCGGCTTGCCCTGATGCAAGGCGAAGTCGGCCTCGTCGAGCTTCGACAGGGGAAGGTGCCGCGCGCCCGGAATTTTCGCGCGGGCGTGCTCATCAGCTTCGCGGATGTCGATCAGGAGGGCACCACTGTCGAGAAGGCGGCGTGCCTCGGTCGGCTTGATTGTGGGTAGTGACATGATTAGCTCCTCTACTCTCCTAAATCAGCTCTTCGCCTTGACGGGCTTGCAATAGAGCTGGTGCAGCGTCGCAAAGAGTTGCTCGATGCGCGGATCGGCGATCCGGTACCAGAGCGTCTGGCTTTCGCGCCGAAAGGTGACGAGGCCCTCGTCGCGCATCCTCGCGAGGTGCTGCGACAGCGCCGATTGCGACAGCCCCACGGCTTCCGCGAGGGCATTCACGTTGCTCTCGCCGCATTCGACGAGGTTGCACAGGATCATCAGGCGACGCTCGTTGGCGAGCGCGCGCAGGATTCCGGCGACCTCAACGGCCTTCTTTTCGAATGTCTCCAGATCGAAGGCCCGGGAGGCCATTGGTCAACTCCATATATTAGATATTTCTTATTTAGGACTTACTAATATATATGTCAAGTTCAAACGAACCGGTGACATCAGGAGATTCAAGCCATGTCAGGACAACCCATCATCCGAGCGTTCTTCGACGAGCCGACCAACACGGTGAGCTATCTGGTCGCCGATCCGGCGACCAAGAAGGCCGCTATCATCGACCCCGTATTTGACTACGACCACAATTCGGGCGAGGTGGACACGCGATCGGTTGCGTCCATGCTGAAGAGCGCCGTAGAGGCGGGCTACACGATCGAATGGGTGCTCGAGACGCATGCCCATGCCGACCATCTCTCGGGCGCCCCCTTCATCAAGGCGAAGACAGGTGCCCAAATCGGCATCGGCGAGCACATCAAGGACGTGCAGCGCATCTTCCGGCCGATCTTCAATGCCACCGACCTGAAGACGGACGGCAGCGACTTCGATCGCCTCTTCCGGGACGACGAGCGCTTCAAGGTCGGCGAACTCGACGTGGAGGTGATCTTCACGCCCGGGCACACGCCCGCCGACGTTTCTTACAAGATCGAGGATGCCCTGTTCGTCGGCGATACCCTGTTCATGCCGGACTACGGCACGGCGCGGGCCGACTTCCCAGGCGGCGACGCGCACAAGCTCTACCGGTCGATCAAGCGCCTCCTGGCGCTGCCGCCCGAGACACGGCTATTCATGTGTCACGACTACAAGGCGCCGGGCCGCGACACATACGCCTGGGAGACCACGGTGCACGAACAGCGCGAGAAGAATGTCCAGGCCAAGGAGGGCGTCACGGAGGCTGAGTTCGTGGCCATGCGCCAGGCGCGAGATGCCACGCTCTCGGCGCCCAGGCTGCTGCTGCCGTCTATCCAGGTCAACATCCGCGCCGGCAAATTTCCGCCTGCCGAAGCCAACGGAGTACGCTATCTCACCATTCCCGTGACGCTGAAAGGAGGAGCGGAGACCTGCGTTTGAGGCAGGCCAGCCGCTATCGTCAGTGATGTCGTCTTCTGGACCCAGAGCTGACGAAAGTGAAGCAAGATTACAGAATGCTACCGCTCATCGTCAGGGGGCTGGCGCCAACCTCTGGTCGCGGCGAGCGAGCAAAGCGGCTGATACGATTCCACTCACGAGCAGCCCCCAGTCCTGCGGCACGTGCAGCAGGATTGCCGCGCTGCCGCCGATGAGCGACCAGAGGACAGGAATGATCAGCAGCACGCGGGGAATCGGCCGGATTGCGAGCAGCAGCATCCCGAACGTGAAGATCGTGACGGGGCATGGCGTTACACCGAACGCAGGCAGTTCCGCAAGGTCATGACCGGTCGCCACGCCAAGAAGCGAGTAGATGGCTGCCGCATAGAGAACGAATGCAATGCCAATCCATGCTACCGGACCGTTGCTCCGGCCGAAAGTCATTCGCCCCTGTATGACACCAACGTATCCAAACGCCATGGCCTGAACTGCGAACAATGCACCGAATGCATAGGCCATCTTGTTGATGGGCGCGAAAAATATCAAATGATAGATGAGCCCCGTCCACGCCCACATCACAGCAAGGACACCGGCGATGATCTCGTCGGACCGCTTGCACCTGCGGAATACCAGTGCGAACGCCAGGCCCCCTATCATCAAGGCAACGATCTGTGCCGGCCAAATCGCTCTGTTGTAGCTTGCGAAGACCCCGAAAAATTGCTCGACAGAAAACGGCAACATAATCCTGTTCCGCTGGCGATTTAACGTTAGCTGCTTCCGATGCCTGTCATTTGACGCGGATCAAGTCGGAGGACCTGTTGAGGAGCCCGCCAGCCCCCGTTCGACCTGCCGCGTACCCGGAGACATTACGAGCGCATCGATCTCACTGAGGCGGCCGCATCGCCGGCGCCCCACGACCTCTCCATGCTTGAGGACCGGCGACGGGTTGATCTGTCGCAAATCGGGCTCCTCGGCGAGCCCTATCCTCGCTTCGCCGCGACAAAGAAGTTTTCATCGATGAACGCCATTCCACCCGCCCGCGCCCAGCTCAGATCCCGCCGTGTCAATCTCGACACCGGCCGGGAAAACGTCGTTGTAATCTCCCGCCGCTCAACGGCGCTGCGGCCGGACCTGTTTCGAGGATTTTCGAGAGTCGAGCTGCGTAGCGGCTCGAAGACGCAGCTGGCGACGGTCCTTCTCACCGATGACGACAGCCTGGTCGGGCCCGACGAGCTTGGCATGGCCGAGCCTGCTTTTCGCCGCTTTGGCCAGCCGGCAGGCAGCTACATTGCGGTCACCCCTGCTCCTTCGCCAGCAAGTCTGGACGCGGTTCGCTCCAAGATTCAGGGCAAGACCCTCGAGGCTTCCGAGATCGGCGCCGTCATCGACGATCTCGTGCACTATCGCTATTCGGATATGGAAATCGCCGCGTTCCTCGTCAGCTCCGCCAATTTCATGACATCCGGTGAGTTGATCGCTCTTACGGAGGCCATGGCGAGAGCCGGAACGCAGCTCAGATGGAATGCCAGGACCGTCGTCGACAAGCATTGCATTGGCGGCATTCCCGGCAATCGCACGTCCATGATCGTGGTCCCGATTGTGGCTGCGCACGGACTGACAATCCCGAAGACGTCGTCGCGCGCGATCACGTCGCCTGCCGGAACGGCCGATACCATGGAGGTACTGGCCCGGGTCGACCTCAGCGTCGAAGCGATGAAGGAGGTCGTTGCCTCCTGCAATGGCTGCCTTGCCTGGGGCGGACACGTCAATCTGTCGCCGGCAGATGACATCCTGATCGGCGTCGAGCGGCCGCTGGCGCTGGATACGCACGAACAGATGGTTGCATCCATTGTGTCGAAGAAGCTGGCCGCCGGCTCGACGCATCTTCTCATCGACCTTCCCGTCGGGCCTAACGCCAAGCTTACGACTGCATCGCAGGCTATGCGGCTCCGCAAGCTGTTTCAGTTCGTCGGCGATCGGTTTGGCCTCGAAGTGGAGGTCGTGACCACCGATGGACGGCAGCCCATCGGCAACGGTATCGGCCCGGCGCTTGAGGCCCAGGACGTGATGGCAGTCCTCGCCAATGAGCCCCAGGCCCCGCGCGATCTTCGAGAGAAGTCGCTACGCCTTGCCGCACACCTTCTGGAACACGACCCTGACTTGCGCGGAGGCGCTGGCTATGCACGTGCAAGCGAGCTCCTGGAGAGCGGGGCGGCGCTTCGACAGATGGTGAAGATCATCGAGGCCCAGGGCCCAGCGCCTTCCGCCAGCGAAATCGGTAGTCTTACCCTCGACATTCACGCCGCAAGAGACGGTGTCGTCTCCGCGATCGATTGCTTGCGCCTCAACCGGCTGGCGCGGACGGCAGGCGCCCCGCTCGACAAGGGCGCAGGCATCAAGTTGTTCAAGAAGATTGGCAATCGGGTCGAGCAAGGGGAGCCGCTCTATCGCATTCACGCGTTCGAGCCCTCGGGGTTTGACCTCGCTGTCGGCATGGCCCAGCTGGACTCTGCTTACCGGATCGAACCGCAAGCCGGGGCAGCGCCATGATCAGGAGTGCAGCTCAATGGCTGCCCACCTCCACCCATTTCGGGCCTCGGCTTGCTGAAATTCTGGGTATTGTCGGCCATGAAATCCTCTTGCATCGATTTCCCGATGGGGAGCTGCGGGCAACCGTCGGCCCAGCGGCGACCACCACGATAGTCTGTTGCTCGCTCAATCAACCTAATGAAAAGCTGATTGCGCTGCTGTTTGCTGCGGAGGCCTTGCGGCGCGATGGAGCCAAGCGTCTCGTGCTCGTTTCGCCATATCTCGGCTACATGCGCCAGGACGCGGCGTTCCATCCGGGTGAGGCGATTAGTCAGCGCGCAATCGGCACCCTTCTGGCGAACACCTTCGATTGCGTCATCACGTTTGATGCGCATCTCCATCGGACGCCGAACCTCGCCGAGGTCTTTCCTGGTATTGAAGCGCACAACCTGTCGGCGGCTCCTGCGATCGAAGCTGTGCTTCGTGCCGAGACAGTCGCGCCCACGACCGTTGTGGTCGGTCCCGATGAAGAATCGCGATCTTGGGTGGCCGACATTGCCGGCCGTCTCGGACTTGCGTACAGCGTGGCGCGAAAAGTACGCCGGAGTGATCAGTCGGTGCAGATCGCCTTCACAGACGCGTCGCTGTTCGCCGGCCGTCCCGTGCTCTTCATCGACGACATCGTGTCGTCCGGTGGGACCCTTACCGCCTGTGCGGAAGCTCTTGCCGCGTCAGGAGCCTCTTCTATCGAGGCCATCATCGTTCACGCACTATTTCCGCGCGCACTGATGACAGCGTTCGGTCGCGCCGGCATTCGTTCCGTCCGATCCACCAACAGCGTGCCACATCCAACCAACGCCATCCGCCTCGACGAACTTCTCGCTCGCGCGTTGCGGCGGGAAGTTGTTGGCATGCCGGAGACTGGGAGCCCCCCGTGAGCGTCACCATCCAGTTTTGCGGCGCCGCCCGCACCGTTACCGGCTCCTGCTATCTCTTTGCTACGCCGAAAGGACAATTCCTGGTCGATTGCGGGCTGTTCCAGGGACCGAAAACGTTGAAAGCGCTGAACTATGGTGCATTCCCGTTTTGCCCCGCGGATGTCGATGCCGTTTTGCTGACGCATGCCCACATCGACCACAGCGGGCTCCTGCCGAAGCTCAAGCGTGAGGGCTTTTCAGGCCCGATCGTGGCGACGCGCGGCACCATCGACCTCTGCTCCTACATGCTTCCCGACGCAGGCAACATCCAGGAAACGGAGGTTGCCGCCTTGAACCGCCGAAACGCCGCCCGAGGGCGGGCCGCCGTCACGCCCATCTACAGCCAGGCCGATGCGATTGCGACGCTCGATGCCTTCCGCCCGGTCGAATACCAGACGTGGCACACGGTGGTGCCGGGCGTACGCGCCCGCTATTGGAATGCCGGCCATTTGCTCGGCTCGGCTTCGATAGAGCTGGAATTCGCCGATCAAGGCAAAAACGGAGGGCCGTTGCGTGTCTTGATGTCGGGTGACATCGGCCCAGACGCCAAATTGCTGGAGCCGGATCCGGAGGCACCGACCAACTTCGATTACGTATTTTGCGAGTCGACCTACGGCGATAGCGACCGCCCGTCCACAACTCACGCGCTGCGGCGCGCGCATCTCGCCCAGGAGGTGCGCGATGCCGCCAGCGGACGCGGCGCGCTGCTAATCCCCGCTTTTGCGGTAGAACGCACCCAGGAGCTGATCGTCGACCTGGCCGACTTGATGGCCCGCGGCGAGATTCCGACCGCACCGATCTTCCTCGATTCGCCTTTGGCGATCCGTGCGACGGAAGTCTTCCGGAATAACGCGGCCAGCCTCGATCCGAGCGTCGGTCTGGACCGGCTTCTGACCTCCAGTCAGTTGCACTTCACGGAAACCGTTGATGAAAGCAAGTCGATCGCCAGGCTCTCCGGCTTTCACATCATCATTGCCGCAAGCGGAATGTGCGACGCCGGCCGCATCCGCCATCATCTGAAGCGATGGTTGTGGCGCAGGGAGTGCACGGTCCTGCTTGCGGGATTCCAGGCTCAAGGCACCCTAGGCCGCTTCCTGCGAGATGGCGCGAAAGCGGTGAGGATTCAGGGCGAAGAGATCAAAGTCGCTGCGAGGATTCGATATATCGACGAATACTCCGGGCACGCCGACGGTCCGGAACTCGCGCGCTGGATTGCCGCTCGGCGTCCCATTCATCGTGGTCTGTTGATCGTGCATGGGGAAGAGCACGCGCTCGGAGGCCTTCTGCACCGGGTCGCCGAACGGACCGTGCCAACAGCGCAGATTTTCACGCCGATGCTGGACGACGTCTACGAATTATCGACAGCCGCGCCGACACCGATCGACGTTGCTCGCCGCCGCAGGCTCGCTCCCGATGCAGTCGTCAACCTCGATTGGCACAACGATATGTCCAAACTGCTTCTCGATATCAACGACCAGATCGAAGCGGCCGCAGACGATCGATCACGGGGCGTGATCATCCGAAAATTGCGCAGAGCGCTCGAAGAGATGTGAACGGCCCGAAATGTCGAAGATGCACTTGATCAAAGTAGCCTTATTCGAGGCGCGGCAAGGCCAGTGAACCAGGTCAGCAAGGTGGCAAAGACGGTAAGAAGGGCGATGCCCGTGCCGCTGACTATGACTTGAGCGAGCACGCCGTCAAATACGGTTCTCAGAAAGATATATGCCGCAAGGGACAACAAGACGCCCACACAGTAGATCTCAAGCGAATTCTCTCCGCAACGAACGGCTCCCAGCAGCGCGCTCGACCGCAAAGCGGCCCAATGCGCCGGCACGAGATTGGTGATACAGATCGACAGCGCAAGGAAATGCAGAAGTCGCAGCGGATCAAGGTCCGGCTTGTTTATCGGGTAGATCAAGCCTTTCAGGAACTGCGGAACTGCGAGCTCAAGAGCCGGACTGATCCAGCTCATTGCAACAGCTAGCGACCAAATCAGGTATGCGGCCGACAGTGCGAACACCGGACGTGACGTCACGAGTGGCATTAGCCGCCAGCGCCCCACCACCACCCACCATCCACCCAGCGTGACGAGAAACTGCCAGGCGAGCGGGTTGAAGTACCAGTCGTTCGTCGGCCATCCCCGAAAATTCCAGCCGTATATCTGAACCAGGCCATACAACAGGGCCGAAGCGGCCAAAACGGCATTTGGCCATCTGAGCAAAAGCAAAAGCCACGGTGCAAACAGCAAATGGAAGAGCACGAAGGTCGGCAGCACATCCGTATTGACGGGCCGGTATTGCAGGATTGCCGCACGCGACAGCGCTTCTCCCGGCTTCTGCAAGACGATCGCCACATTTGCCTCGTCTGCGAGGTCGGCATCCATCCAATGAACGGCCACGACCAGAAATAGCGTCAACAGCAGAAATGCCGAATAAATCTCCCAGCTCCGTCGAACCGTATGACAGATCGTCGCCCAAGTCCCAGCGCTTCTGAACACGTGTCCATATGCCATCGTACACGTCAACCCCGAGACAAACATGAAGACTTCCGTGGTGTCGCTGAATCCATAGTGGCTCAAGGTGAGCCAACTGCAGATATTCCCCGGGATGTGGTTGATGAAGACGAACCAGAGTGCAATGCCTCTGCAGGCATCGAGCCGAATGTCTCGGTCTGGCATATCGTCGAGCGGGCCCATCGCAATTGTTCAGAATATCTCTGCCCGGCCAATCCTACTCCCTTAAGGCTCGCCCAGGCTCCCTAAGACAGCTCTCCAGCGCTGTAAGCATCTGCATTCGGCCAACGATACCCACGACCTTTCTCTTGCGGAGCACCGGCACCTGCGAGATCTGGTAGACATCCATTTCCTTGACGACCGCATCGATCGTCGCATTCTCGTCGACGCAAACGGGGTGACGGCTCATGACCGCTTCGACCCGCAGTCCCCTGGTTCGCTCACGAGCGAGCTCGCCTTCCTGCTTCCCCAGTAGCCATTCGAGCCAACACCCCTCGGGATAGGTGACGCCTAGCTCATGACGATGGAGGAAATCGCCTTCGGCAATGATGCCGACCAAGGCCCCTTCATTATCGAGGACCGGCAGGCCGCGTTGATTGGTCTCGAGCAGGAGATGGAGGGCCTCCAGCAACGGCGCTTCCGGCTTCACGGTTGCGAACGAGGTCCGCATGATATCTGACGCCCTCATTGCTTCTCTCCCATCGGAACCGTGTCTCGACCCTCATGATCGCGGCATTGAGCAGCCATTAATTGACCCGAATAGAAGGGGCGTTGCGCGCCTAGTGGGCCATCAGCAGGCAGACTCGCGCCTGTTGGAGGAGGCTATGCGTCATGCCGCCAAATATCCATTCGCCCAACCTGCTATGTCCATAGCCTCCAGTAACGATGAGGTCGGCACCGACGCCCGCGGCAAGGCGAATGAGATAGTCAGCATCCGGCTCCGCCGTATGCACACGAACTTCGTGCTCGCAGCTCACGCCATGTTTTTTGAGATAGTTGGCCACATCCCGGCCCCCGCCATGTGCCGCATCCTGTTCGTCCGGTGTGCAGATTTCGGCGATCGTGACCTTCGACGCCCGTATCAAGAACGGCAGCGCTTCGCGAACGGCGAGACGCGCTTCCCGAGTATCCTTCCAGCCGATCACGATGCGATCGCCGGCCAGTTCCGTCACACCGTCCGGCACCGAAAGCGTGGGACGGCCCATTCGCAACATGGCGCCGGCGGAATCGAGATACCGGGGGGTCATTGGCCTTAAGCTGTTTCGCTTGACGACAACAAGGTCAGCAGCCCTGGCTTGCTCAGCAAGAAACTCAGTCGGGAATCCGATTGCCGAGCGCCATTCAACCTTTTCGCTTGGAAGGCGGACAATTCGCCTGAACCACATCTCTTTGGCCGACAGCGTTGCCCGTATGCGCTCGAGATCCTCGGCTGTCGTCTCCTGGATTATCACGCCCTCGGCAGCTATCGTGGGTTCTGTCGCGATCGCCGCGACACCGAGGATGGACGCCTCAAATCCACGCGCGATGCCTTCCGCGACGGCAATCTGCCCTTCTTCCTGCTGCTCCGGATGGACGTAGACCATGACGCTGGCGAAAGACATGTCGGCACTCCGATGGACTAGAATTAGTGGTCAATAATCGCGCGTCGGGCCGCCTCACGGCTTGATGCACATCAAGCGCGAAAATGTGCTCTCGCAGCACAGGCTGCCCCCCTGCGAGCAACCTGCCCTACTCGTCCAGCAAATGCCTTTCGATGTCACCGACCGGATGCCTGGTGAGGTCTTTGGCAAGCTCCGCCACGATCCGTCGCTTTACATCAGGATGAAAATCCGACCGAAGCGCCGCCAGAGTGCGCGGCGGTGCGACGATGATCAGCGCCGTCGACGGCTCGCCGCGTACAATGCGCTCCACGGCAACCGCCACCTGCTTCACAAAGCGGCGCTCCTCGAGCTCATGCCAATCGGTGGCCTCCAAGGCGCTTCTCTGCCCGCTATGCGAGGCTTTGCTCACCCGGCCAGGCCGATCGCTTCCCTGGTCATGAGCCGGCGGGTTCTGATCCTCGAAGGCGGCTTCTACCTTCAAATGCGGGAACTTCTCGTCGCCTTCGTTCCGGAAGAATAGCGCCTTTCGCCCGTCGCCGACGAACACTACGGCACGATGCGGTATCTTGGTCATGCGAATTTCCTCCCTAGAAGGTCGACAATTCTGACCGCTCGGCAGGCCCCCTCGCTTGATCCCGATCAATCTCGACCGCTCTCAATCCGGCAAGATGCCGACAAACTGAAGCTGAGCGATTGATACGGAGGTTGTCATGCAGGCACGCACCGTCCGTGGCCGAACGAACGGCCATCCGCGTAGCGGCCGAAGCTATTCCTGGCGTCGTGACGGTGAATGATCACCTGCTTGAGACACCGACCTTCGTGTATTGACGCGAAGCAGAACGCCGGATTTGCGTCAGGAGGTATGCATGGCACATTTTGTCGTCCGCTTTATCAAAGATATAGTCGGCGACCAGGGCCAGCCTTGCGAGGCGTGCCAGCACACGATCGACGTCGATGCGCGGGACGAGACGGAAGCGGCTCGCCTGGCGAAGCAGAAATTCTGCGAGGGGCGCGCGATTCGGGACTGGTCACTTCACGCCGATCGGATCGACGTGGAGCCGGCCGACTTTCCGTCTTAAGCGGATCGGCAACGCGCTGTGGCGATCGATCGAGCAACGTGCCGGCCAAGAGATGCAGCGCCGCGACGATCTGCTCGCTGTTCGCCGCGGATCCTATAGCCGCGGCTCTCGCTTCTCATCAATCGACGAGCAGTCAGTGGATCGTGCTCAGTTGATGCAAATCAACCCACCAAGGCGCTGGGGGAGTAAGCAGACTCTGCAATCACGGGACGCTTCGGCTGCTCGGTGACAGAGGACATCCGTCATGCAACGCCGGCAGGCGCCTTTCCGTCCGAATCCAATTCGGAGCGGGACCTACGCTCTTCTTGCGCTCGCACTTAGTTTTCTGCCTTCAGTGTCGATGGCGGAAGACGAGGTGAAGCTAAGCGCCGCGCAGGCTCAGAATCTCGGAGTCCGGGTGACGCATCCGGTATCGAGCCGTACCGACCAGACGTTGCCCTACCCGGCACAGATCGTGATCCCAACGCCGCAATTATGGGTCGTCAGCGCTCCCGTTGCGGGGATGGTCTCCAATCTGGCTGTCGCTCGCGGAGATCGTGTCAACGCCGGCCAGCCGCTCGTCACGCTGGAAAGCCCAAGCTTCGTTTCGCAGCAACGCGAGTATCTGCAAGCGGTCGCGCAAGAAGTTCTGGCTGCCCAGCAGCTCAAGCGCAACGCCGACCTGTTTGAAGGCAAGGCGGTGCCGCAGCGTGTGCTGGAGGCGAGCCAGACCGAGGCGCGGCAAGCGAGCATCACGGTCGCAGAGCGACGCCAGATGTTGCGCCTGAGCGGATTGTCCGATGAAGCCGTCTCGCGGCTGACCAACGAGGCGGCGATCAGCGCGAGGCTGACCGTCCAGGCACCGCAGGCGGCTTCCGTCGTTGATATCGCGGTTTCGCCAGGCCAGCGGCTCGAGCAGTCCGCGCCGCTCGTCAAGCTCGCGCAGCTATCGTCACTCTGGGCAGAGATCGCGATTCCAGCGGCCAACATCCGTGCGATCCGCACCGGTGCGAAGATTGAAATCGAAGGCTATGCCATACCGGGCACCGTCGTGCTGGTCTCCGAGACCACGGATGCGGCAACTCAGACCATTTTGGTGCGCGCGGAAATCCCCAACAATGGTGAGCTGCATCCTGGCCAGACAGCTGCGGCACGCATCGGCTTCCTCTCCGCCGGCGAAAGCGCTTGGGAGATTCCCTATAGCGGGCTGGTCCGCCGCGGCGAACAGACTTCTGTCTTCGTGGCCATCGACGGCGGCTTCCGCGTCGTTCCAGTCACTCTGCTCGCGGAAGATCAGGACCACGTCGTGGTCTCCGGCCCTATCACGGACAAGAACGAGATCGCGATCGGTGGCATCTCGGCGCTTCGCGGTATTCTCTCTGGGTTGGGGCCATAGATGCTCCAGCGCCTCGTCGCATTTGCACTTTCGCAGCGACTGTTCGTCGTCCTGAGCGCGCTGCTGTTGATTGGTGCCGGCGCCGTGTTTCTGCCAAGCCTGCCGATCGACGCCTTTCCGGACGTATCACCGGTTCAGGTGAAGATCATCATGAAGGCGCCGGGCCTCACCCCCGAGGAGGTCGAACAGCGCATCACGGTTCCCATCGAGCTTGAGCTTCTCGGACTCCCCAACAAGAAGATTCTGCGCTCGACCACCAAATATGCGCTGGCCGACATTACCGTCGATTTCGAGGACGGCACCGACATTTACTGGGCGCGTAACCAGGTCTCGGAACGCCTGTCAAACATTTCACGCGATTTTCCGGACGGCGTGAGCGGTGGGCTTGCGCCGATCACGAGTCCGTTGGGCGAGATGTTCATGTTCACCATCGACAGCCCCGAGCTCTCACTCGCGGAGCGGAGGACCCTGCTCGACTGGGTGATCCGCCCGGCCTTGCGCACCGTTCCCGGCGTTGCTGATGTCAACGCGCTCGGCGGCTATGTGCGTGCCTTCGAGATCGTTCCGCGGAACGACGCACTTGCCGCCCGCGGCATCTCCTACGACCTGTTCCGCCGGGCCATCGAGGCCAACAGCCGCAATGACGGCGCGGGCCGCGTGAACCAGGGCGAAGACAGCGCGCTGGTTCGCATCGAAGGCAGCATTCGCGGCGTCGAAGATATCCGTTCCATCGTCGTCGATACCCGCGACGGCATTCCGATCCGGGTCAATGACGTGGCACGCGTCAAGGTCGGCGCGCTGACCCGCTACGGGGCGGTCACGACCGACGGCCGCGGCGAGACCGTCGAAGGGCTGGTGCTCGGCCTGCGTGGCGCCAATGCCGGCCAACTCGTCCGCGACGTCCGGGCGCGGATTGCGGAACTGCAGCCGTCGCTGCCAAAGAGCGTCTCGATCAACGTGTTCTACGACCGCAGCCATCTGGTCAACCGTGCCGTCGGCACCGTGGTGCGGGCGCTCGGCGAAGCCACTGTACTTGTGATCGTGCTTCTGCTGCTGTTCCTAGGTAACTGGCGTGCCTCGCTCGTGATCGCACTCAGCCTGCCGCTCGCCATCGTGATCGCGCTGCTCGTCATGCGTGCGGTCGGGATGTCGGCCAATCTGATGAGTCTCGGCGGCCTTGCGATCGCGATCGGAATGCTGATCGATGCACTTGTGGTCGTAGTCGAGAACATCGTCGGCAATCTCAGCAAGCACGATCCCGGCAGAGCCACGCCGCTGATCCACATCGTATTCCGCTCGGTTTGCGAAGTCCTGCAACCCGTCGCTTCCGGCGTCCTGATCATTATCATCGTGTTCGTGCCGCTCTTGACGCTGCAGGGACTGGAGGGAAAGCTCTTCATTCCCGTAGCGCTCGCAATCATTTTTGCCCTGGCCGGCTCGCTTCTGCTTGCACTCACCGTCGTGCCAGTCGCGACCTCCTTCGTGCTCAAGTCCGCCTCGCATGGCGATCCCCTCCTGATCCGGGCCGCGCAGCGCGCCTACGCGCCTGCCCTGGGTTGGGCGTTGAACAACGAGCGCAAGGTCGTCGCGGCAGCGCTGATCGGCCTGATCGCCGCAGGCTTTGCCTACACAAGACTCGGCAAGACCTTCATGCCGACCATGGATGAGGGCGACGTCATCGTCAGCGTGGAAACACTTCCTTCCGTTAACCTGGATGAATCGCTCGCCATCAATGCCAGGCTGCAATCCGCGCTGTTGAAGGTGCCGGACATTGGCGGCATCATCGCCCGGACCGGGTCGGACGAGCTCGGCCTCGATCCCATGGGGCCCAATCAAACCGATACGTTTCTCGTGCTCAAGCCGGCGGCAGAGAGACAGACTACGCACAGGGAGGCCCTGCTGCAGAAGCTTCGCGAGGTTCTGGCCGGCTTTCCCGGCATCTCGCTCAGCTTCACCCAGCCGATCGACATGCGTGTGCAGGAGATGATCAGCGGCGTACGCGGCGACGTCGCGGTCAAGATCTTCGGTCCGGACATCGTCAGGCTCAATGAGATCGCGGCGAAACTGTCCTCCACCCTGTCCGGCATCGATGGTGCCGAGGACGTCTACACCACGCTCAACGAAGGCGCCCAATACTACACTGTAGCCGTGAATCGGATGGAGGCCGGCCGCCTCGGCCTGACGGTCGATTCCATTGCGAACTCGCTGCGCACGCAGATCGAGGGCCGCACGATCGGGACGGCGCTCGAGGAGGGACGCCGCACGCCCATCCTGGTCCGCGGCAGCGAGACGACTCGGGAGGCGCCGACCCTGCTCGCCAGCCTGCCATTGACGCTCGCGTCCGGGCAGCACGTCGCGCTGTCGCAGGTCGCTCGTATCCAGCGCGTCGATGGACCCGTGAAGATCGACCGCGAAAACGGCAATCGCATGAGCGTAGTTCGCGCCAACGTCCGCGGCCGCGACATGGTCGGATTCGTCCAGGCAGCTCAGCAGAAGGTTGCCGCCGAGCTTCCGCTGCCAGACGGCTATCGGCTGACCTGGGGCGGCCAGTTCGAGAACCAGCAGCGCGCCGCCGCCCGGCTCTCAGTCGTGGTTCCGGTCGCCATCGGCCTGATCTTCGTGCTGCTGTTCACCACATTCGGCTCGGTCCGCCACGCCCTGCTGGTGCTGGTCAACATCCCCTTCGCCCTGATCGGCGGCGTATTCGCGCTGGTTTCGAGCGGCGAATATCTGTCCGTTCCGGCGTCGGTCGGATTCATCGCACTGCTCGGCATAGCCGTGCTGAACGGCGTCGTGCTGGTCTCCTACTTCAACCAGCTGCGCGCTCATGGGCTGAGCGAGGGGCGCATCGTCGTCGAAGGCGCCATGCGAAGACTGCGGCCCGTTCTAATGACGGCCAGTATCACGGCCCTCGGATTGATCCCGCTGTTGTTCGCCTCGGGTCCTGGATCCGAAGTGCAGCGACCGCTGGCCATCGTCGTCATCGGGGGTTTGGTCTCGTCCACACTGCTGACGCTGATCCTGCTGCCGATCCTGTACCGCCGCTACGGCGGCGCTGCGAAGGGGGCCAAATGACGAGCGATTCCGTCTGCCTCACGCTGATCCTTCCGAGCCCGCTTCGCGATGAGCTGTTCGACTATCTCGGCGAGCAAACCGATCTGGTGAGGGGGTTCACCGCCTCCGATGCTGCCGGACACGGCGCCGGCGTGCGGCTCCAAAGCCCGGCCGAACGCGTCAAAGGGCACGCCGATCAGGTCATTGTATGGATTATCCTGCCAGGGAGCGATGCCGAGCGCCTGCTGGACCGGGTTCGGGCTTCGTTTACCGGCACCAATCTCGTCTATTGGATCCTGCCCGTGGCAGAATTCGGCACTATCGACTAATCAACAGGGCTTTGTCGCCTGGCGCTTAGACTGCGTAAAGCTCGCCCCTGATTACTGCGCGGACACCGCTTCGTAAATGTCCTCCTCTTGAGCAGTATGCATGCGCACCAGCGTTTCGATCGCCTCGATAACACGTTGGGCGTCCCGTATAAGATAACGATCTATCTTTTCTGACGGTAGATCCGCCGCGATCCGCGCGAGCAGCCGCGCAAGGTGTAGGATCTCGCGGTGCGCGCGGCTCATAGCCGAGAGGCCGTGGCGTTCTCGCAGCACCTCTGCAATTTTGGGATAGACGCTGCCCTCGTCCTCGCGCTCGTGCGTCACAACGCTGCCCTGGACCAGGCGATGAGCCTCTTCGATCAAGGTCGCCGCGGTGTCTGGGGTCGCATCGTCAATCGCATCGACGATCTTGCGCAGCCGGTCGAGATCCCTGAATAGCGCCTGATGCTCGTGATGCAGCGCCAGCCCCTGCTCTGCGGAAATCCGGCGACTGGTAGTCCCATGGGCTGGAGTGAGCGCCCGAAGCGCGTTCAGGATGACGGCAACATCGATCACCTCCTGCACGATCGCTGCCGGCACGGGATTCAGCCAGCCGACGGTGGCGGCCACCATGGCCGCCATCGACAATCCCATACCAATAATGATGCTCTGGAGGGCAATACGCCGTGCTCGCTGCGCAATTATGATCGCTTCGCCCACGCGATCAAGCCGATCGGTCAGGATCACCACATCTGCCGCCTCGGACGAGGCGCTCGCGCCGCGCGCGCCGAGCGCGACTCCGATATCGGCCACGGCCAGTGCCGGGGCATCATTGATGCCATCGCCGACCATGATGGTCGGATGCAGCCGCTGTTCCGTGCGCACGGCCTCGACCTTGTCAGAGGGAACGCGATCGGCCAGCACGGCATCGAGGTCGAGCGCTGCTCCGATAGCCTGAGCCGCTGCAGCGCGATCGCCCGTGACCATCACCATTCGCGCAATGCCCGCATCGCGAAGTAACCGGATCGCTCGCGGCCTATCAGCCCGGAGCTCGTCGGCCAGCAGCAGCGCACCGACCGAGCGGCCGTCCACGGCAACAAAGACGATCAGCGCCGAGCGCCAAGATGCGCGCCGGATTGCCCGCAGCTCCCACGGCGACAGCTCGGCATGTGAGCGAACTAGCTCTCGCGAGCCGGCGGCGACATGGCGGCCGTCGATCAGGCCGGACAAGCCGGTGCCCATGGTCTCCTTGACCTGTTCGGGCGTTCTCAGTTTGAGGCCGCGATCGACGGCGGCAGCGACGACAGTCTTGGCGAGGACGTGATGCGAGGCCTGCTCAAGCGATGCCCCGAGGGCGAGGATCTCGTCCGGATTTTCCCCTGGGGCGACTTCAACCGAAAGCAGCCGGGCACCTCCCACCGTCAGCGTACCGGTCTTGTCGAACAGCACGGTGTGCGCGCGAGCCAGCGCCTCCAGCGCGCCTCCACCCTTGGCCAAGATTCCACGGCGGGCCGCTTGCGCCACGCCTGCGATGAAGGCGACCGGTGCGGCCAGAATCAGGGGACAAGGTGTCGCCGCCACCAGCACGGCGAGGCTGCGGGTCAGATCGCCGGAGATCTGCCACGCCAGGAAGGCGATGGCGAGGGTCACCGGGAGAAAGATCAGCGCATAGCGGTCGGCCAAGCGCACAAAAGGCGCCTTCGCCGTTTGCGCGGCCGTTACCATGCGCACAATACCAGCGTAGGTGCTCTCGCCGGCCGGTGCGGTAACGATCAACTCGAATGTCTCACCCGCATTCAGCGAACCAGAAAGAACGGCACTGCCCCGCGTCTTCTCGACTGGTATCGGCTCTCCCGTAACGGCGGACTCGTCGATGGTCGCCCCGGCCGAATGGACGATGCCGTCGACCGGAACGATCTCGCCGGCGCGTACCAGCAGCTCATCGCCGACGGAGACCACCTCGACCGACACCTCCTCGACCCGCTCGCCGGTCTTGCGATGTGCCTGGCGCGGCGCACGGTCGACCAGCGACCGCAAGTCGTGCTCCGCTCGTGCGATCGCGATATCCTCCAGCACGTTGCCGCCGGAATACATCAGCGCGACCACGGCGCCGGCAAGCGGCTGGCCGAGAGCCAATGCCGCGCTCATCGACAGGAGAGCGATCGCGTCCACCCCCAGGCGGCCGCCCAGCAAGTCCCTGACGATCGAGACCGCCAGTCCTCCTATCACGGGTGCCGTGCCGATTGCCCATGCGAGATCGGCCAGATCAGGCCGGCCCACGGCCCGCGCAACAATGCCCGCGGTCAATCCCACGATTGCGATCGCAACCAGGGTCCACGGCAAAACCCGCTCAAACGAGATGGTTTGGTTCGGCATTTTCACATGCAGATCACTCTCTTCCGAAGCCAGCCTCCTTGCTTGAGCGGAATCAACAACATTGGGAATGCTACGACCCTAGAGACGGCCACCCTGCAGAGATCGTTTCGGCTTCGGTGATTCCTGGACCGACTTCATGTAGTTTAGGACTGCCTCGGCATCATCCCTGTTGAAGCGAAAGGTCGGCATTGCAGGATGAATGCTGCTATAGCCATCCTGAAGTCGCTGCAGAAAGTCGCTGTCGTAGAGCTTGGTTTCGCTAAAGCTGCGAAAAGGTGGCGCCTGCCTGTTCGGACTCGCGCCGGTCCTGCCAACTGAGTGACAGCGGGCGCACATTTTTTGCAGCAGCTCCCTGCCATGTCGATGCTCCTCGTCGAACGCGTGGGCGCCGGTGCTCGACCAGAGAGTGATTGTCGAAAGTATAAGCAAGCATCGCATCATCGCAGTCGTTCCCGCGAAACAGTTCACCAGCGCGAGGTCGCCTTCCCACACGATGTCACCGCCGCTGAAGGCCAGCTTGATGCAGCTCAAAGGATGAGCTCGGTTGACGATAGGACTCGCAATAGCGGCAAGCATGACCACCAAATGGCACCGCGCCGCCCAAAGCGATTGGCGCAACTGCTCTCAGGGGTATAGACAGGCCAGTTGCGCCCAGGGTTGACGGCCGGCTGCTCCGATACTTGACCTGCCTCAAAACGTGCAAGCCACTTCGGGGCTACACTGGTCCAACTCGGAGGCGACCAATGGACGAAGCGTTCAGGCGGAAAATCCTTCGGCTCCTGGATCAGCACCGGACCACGAGGATCGCGACGTTGCGATCTGACGGCTGGCCCCAGGTGACCACTGTCGGCTACGCCAATGACGGGCTCGTCATCTATTTCCTTTGTGGAGCGGACAGCCAGAAGGCAGCTAACCTGGCGAGGGACGATCGAGTCTCGCTAACGGTGGACGACGATCCCGCCCAAGTGATGGAGATCGCCGGCCTATCGATGGCGGCACACGCGAAGCTTGTAACCGATCCCGCCGAATTTGAAAAAGCCTTGCGGCTCCTGATCTCGCGATATCCGAACCAAAAGGGCCTCGATCTTCCCATGCCGAAAACTTCGGATGTCTGCGTCTTCCGCCTGACACCGACGATCGTCTCCCTGCTCGACTACTCAAAGGGATTTGGACATACCGACCTGATCGCGTGCTAAGGAGCCGCGGCTTCCGCCAAGGCGCGGTTGCGCTCGGCCATTTTGCCTGCGTCCGCCGGAACCGCTGATCGGCAGGCGGTTTTGGCGATGAGGGTGCCCGCAGGCGCTCGCGCGATTTTGCTGTGAGTGCCCGACCGTGAGTTGAGACAGAACATGTTCCGCACCATACGCGTCGATATCAGTCTCGCGATCCTGATCGCACTAGCAGCATTGTTTCTCGTCCGCGTGCACAAGGCGGACGGATCCAAACTTGCTGCAGATAGGGCGTCGGAAGGACGTCGCCTCGCGGAAGCATGGTGCAAGCCATGCCATGCAATCGAACCGCACATGGCGGGGATATCGGATCAGGCACCGGGCTTTGCGGCAATCGCAAACAGGCATGGAACGACAGCTCTTTCGCTGAAAGTGTTCCTGAAGACCAGCCACCAGAACATGCCGAACCTGGTCATCGCACCCGATCAGGCCGACGCTCTCGCGAACTATATCCTTAGCCTAAAGACTCAGGACTAGGGCGTGGACTCATAACGCGCGGCCAACCATATCCTGATGGACGCGAGTTGAACGAAGGCCAGATAGTTGGCAGCAAGCCTGTCGTAGCGCGTCGCCACCCACGACATTGTTTGATCCTGTTGAAGAACCGCTCGACCCTGTTGCGGGCGCGGTAGAGATAGGGGCTGAAGCAGATCGGATCGCTGCGGTTGCTTTTCGGCGGGATATTGGCCGACGCGCCCTTTTTCAGGGCAAGCTCTCTGATCCAGTCTGCGTCATAGCCACGGTCAGCAAGCAGCATTGCCCCGATTTGAGACGAGACAACATTCTTCCTGCAAGTCGAACATCATGGGCCTCACCGGGACTCAGCGCCAACCGCACCGGCAAACCATTGCTATCGACCACCGCATGGATTTTGCTCATCAAGCCGCCGCGGGACCTTCCCATCGATTGGCGTCGGTTCCTTGTGATACAGGATCCATGCTGATGCACGCGGACAATTGAGGTATCGATCATCTGGACGGCGGCGTCATGCGCAGCGGCAAGCGCCTCTATGATGCGCCCCAGACACCAGCCCGCCGCCAGCGGACGAACCGGTTGTAGCAAGTGGTGTATGGGCCAAACGCCGCCGGCAGATCACGCCAGGGTGCTCCTGATCGAAGCACCCAGAAGATACCATTGAGGACACGTCGGTCGTTCACTGCATGTGCGGACGCAAGGATTGTTCCGCCTTCGTCAACGCTTCGGCGCACAAGTCGCTTCTCTCGCAACGAGTAAACGTTACACTCGCGCCATCATTCGTGACTCGCCTTCCACGACTACCGCGTGTATTTAGTGCGCGCCGCTCGGGAGGCGGCGGGGGCTGGGGCCGCACATGCACGACGAGACGTCACTGCGTTACGCCGGCTGGCGGGTCGTGCTTGCCTGCTTCTTGCTGGCGCTGTCGATTTTCGGCTTTGCTCTGTACGCGCAGGGTATCTACCTGGTCGAGCTGGAGCGTCTGAACGGCTGGCCGGCCTCGCTGATCTCGGGCGCCAGCACGCTGTCGCTCTTGATCGGCAATGTCATCGTCATCTTCACCGATGAGATCGTGCGGCGCCTCGGCCTGAAGCGCTTGGCGCTGGCAGGGATTGCGTGCCTCGCCACCTCAATGGTGCTGCTCCCCTTCGCGGCCGCGCCGTGGACCCTCTATGCGGCATTCGCGTTGATGTCGCTCGGCTGGGTCGGCATGGGCACCGTAATCATTCCGGCGGTGGTCGGCGCTTGGTTCGTGCGACGCCGAGGTCTTGCAATTAGCCTAGCCTTCCTCGGTGCTAGCTCCGGCGGCATCATCGTCACGCCACTACTGATGGTCCTGGTGGGCCACCTTGGATTTCAGACCGCAATGGTGGCCGCAAGCGCAGTCCTGCTGATCTTTCTACTTCCGACCACGTTCGCCTGGATCGGCCCGCCGCCGAATGTGTGCGCGACGACCGCAAGCGCTGACCAATTTTCGCCGGCGCCCGGTACTAGCATCTGCCGTGGCGAGATAGTGCGCCGGCCGGCGTTCTGGACAATCGCGGTTCCGTTTGCGCTCGGGATCATCGCTCAGGTCGGCTTCATCGTGCATCAGATCGCTATACTTGAACCGAAAATCGGGGCTCTTAAGGCGGGGCTCGCAGTCAGTGTAATGACTTCGATGGCGATTGTAGGAAGGGTCTCACTCAGCCTCGTCGCAGACCACCTCGATCCTCGGCTTGTTGCCGCCATCTCGCTGGTGAGCCAGGCCGTGGCGGTGTTCACCATCCACCTGAGCGACAACGTCCATCTCGTGCTGCTGGCCTCCGCGGTGTTCGGCTTTTCGATCGGAAACCTCATCACACTGCCGCCGCTGATCATCCATCGCGAGTTCGAAGTCCAAAACTTCACAGTGGTGATGGGGCTGTTCACCTCGATCAGCGGCACGGTCGGCGCCTTCGGTCCCGGATTGATCGGTCTAATCCGCGGCTGGAGAGGCGATTACGGCGCTGCGCTGCTGTTGACCATTGCGCTGGACGTGATCGCCGCCGCGATCGTCCTAGCGCGTGCCGGAAATCCAAGAGTGGCCAAGGAGTTCGATTGTGCGCGAAGGTAAGCCATGCTGTTTGAACGAGATCGCGTAGCTGCGGCGTTACTGCATTCTTGGTCCGTGCAAACCAGCGGACAATGGCTGGCCAGCAATCCAGCGCGCGGTCAGTGCAGTGTAACAGCATTGCTTGCCAATGAGTTCTTCGGCGGCGAAATCCTAAAGACACCGCTTGCCGAGGGGGACCACTTTTACAACCGAATCAATGGGAACTACCTGGATCTTAGATCAGGTCGAGATGAAGCTCTGGCTGGCACGTCGACCGCCAAGTACGAGTTCTTCAGGGCTGCCTTCTCTCGCTACTACAAAATTGAACTGTAGGAGTCCGCTACCTTCAGATCCTCTGCCGACTTTCCCATTCGTCTCTCGCGCGACAGATCTCCGACCGCTGGTTGCTGCAAGGTCGAAATTCACGGATGCTTGTCAATGATCCCAAAGCCCCTTAAGGCCGTCGTTTTCGATATGGACGGATTGCTGCTCGACACCGAGGCGCTCTACCGTGGGGCAATTTTCGCCGCGTGTGCGGCTCAAGGGCACCAAATGGTTGATCATGTGCATCTCAGCTTGATCGGCGCGCCGAAGGATCTAGGTGACGAAAAGCTTATTGGCTATTTTGGACGGGCGTTTGATCTTGATCGCTACCATTTAGACTGCGAGGAACATTTTGACGGCCTGTGCGCAATTGAAGTCCCACTTCGCCCTGGTGTTATTGATCTCCTCAAAGTTCTGCGCGACGCCGCGATCCCCATGGCCGTCGCAACGTCAACCGCACGACCGAAATCTGAAGCGCAGCTGAAGAAGGCAGACATCTTCCACAATTTTGATGTGCTAGTCACGCGAAGCGACGTTGAGATAGGCAAGCCCCATCCCGAGACTTTCCTAAAGGCGGCCACACTCCTCAGTGTCGATCCACCAAGTTGCTTAGCACTCGAAGACTCGCACAATGGAGTTCGTGCGGCAGCGGCGGCGGGAATGTCTACGATTATGATCCCCGATCTCCTCCAACCGACGCCGGAGATCGCGGGTCTATGCGTCGGCGTGTTGCGGAGCCTGAATGACGTTCGGATCAGGATTTCTCAGCAGTTATAACGGAGGCAGCTTCTTGGATGCCCCTTTTTGGCACGCTACCTGTTCGTCATCAATCTAAAGACTGTGAAGTCGATTGGGCTCGAAATTCCATCGACACTGGCGGCGCTCACGGACGAGGTAATCGAATAGGCCAGCGACTTCCGTTCATGGTTCGCTGCTGACTTCATGCGAACCACCGCAGCGTCCGCCATCCGGCGTAGACCGGACCAGCCCTGAAACGGGGTTGAAGTCGCAGTTTGGACCCATAGCGGACATGCGGAAAGCGGATGCTGCAATTCACCAGTCTCGCGGCGCGATGCTGGGGCACAATTTTTTGAACCAGTCGTGGATTTCGGCGTAGCTGCATGCGCCACAATCATCGACAAGTCTGTTATTCTTCACGTCAAGCACAGCCCACTTCGCATACGCCACGTCGCCGCTGTCAACGAACTGGCTCCGATCCACCGTCTCGATACGACCTAGAAGGCGGTAGCGTAAGCCATTCAAGCCGGTCCATTCTTTTGCTTGACAATCAGCCGTGATCGTCCTGTTTCGACTTTGGGCGCGTTCCTGATATGCCTCTTCTGCGGCTGTCTGCGAGTAGCTTTCGCCCATCGTTTGGCCAATGGTATAGTACAAGGCAGCCCGTCGGCTTGGTTTCGTGTGGATCACAGCGTGGCTTGTATCCAGCCCGACGGCGCTCTCGATTTCATCGTCCATGCCATCCCTCTCGCCGTAAGCAACGAACAACTTCTTGTCACGAGGGCCAAGATAGATGTCTTGGTCGAGAGACCAAGCGCAAACATACGTTGTGCGGTCGCTCCAACATCCAGCCGCCTGTCTCAGCTTCCCAAGCGGCCAGTCACGAGGTGTTTTATGTGGGCCTGTCCAGCTCGCAATGCCTTCGTGCGGAGCGGTCACCTTAACCTCGGCTTCAATACCTGATCCACTGGTGTTCGCAATGCGAAAGGAGCCCTTCTTGTCTATGGGCGTAAACTCGCATGGCGAACCAATATAGTGCGCTCCATCAATTTCAAAGAGGCACTTCGCCTGCCTTGCTTTCGCGGGTGTTGCGAAAGCATGCACGGCGGTGAGCAAAAGCAGTAGGGACAGCGTGTGTCTCATCGCGATCCAATTCATCAGAACCACATCAGATCAAGCTGGCCTCCGTATATCTCTACGCAACAGCGAGCGGAAGAGTTCGCTGATACTTGATACGTCGCCTTCTAGCCCTTCTCGGACCTCATGCAGTGCCCGTTTCAACGCCCCTGTTGGGGGATAAGCGGACATCGTGGATTTATGAGTACACGCCCTTCTGTAATGGGCCCGATGATGTCAAGCCTCCCGAGTGAACGCCACGCCGCCGAGCTCATGCTTCTGTTCGTGGTCGACGCCTGGCCGCCACATCATGCTGTCAGAGGGAGCGGTGAGCCTATCTAGATACGCGTGGTTCGTCGGACGACGCCACTGGGCGTGTAACGGCTTCACCGCATCCACCGTCCCGGCGACGGGACTTCGGGCACCGGGCTTCAGTTCATCCCGGTTGCGTTCTTGATCTCCTCCACGTCTTCTATGCTGCGATTGAGCCCGCTTCGGCCCATCGGTAAGTCGTGCCATCGACCCAGATCCGATGCAGGATCACTGCGAGCTTGCGTGCCAAGGCGACCTTTGCGCGCTTCGAGCCTCTCCGCTTGGCGACGTCCATCCCCCAGCGTTTGAGTTTTGAGAACCGCGTGATGCGCGATAGCAGAACGTTGGCGGCTTCATACAAGGCCGTCCGCACCGTCTCATCGCCGGCCAGCGTGATTCCGCCCGTGACGTCCTTTTCTCCCGATTGATATTTCTTTGGCGTGAGCCCGAACAGCGCGCCTGCTGCCTTTGACTTTACAATGCGATGAGGATCATCAATCGCCGATTTGTAGGTGATGGCCACCAGGGGACCAACGCCTGGTACTGTCATAAGCCGGCGGCAGACTGCATCATCACGCACAATTGCCAGCACAGCCTTGTGTAGTCTTCCGTATTCTGCCTTCAGGGCCGATCGTGCCGAAAGCATCGCACCAGCAATGCGCTCCAATGTCGCCTGGCCTGCAACCAACTCTCGAATCCGCGCTTCGAAATTCCTTCGCGTCACCGGGCCAACCTTCAGACCGAAGCCGCGCAAAATCCCTCGGATACTTAATTCTACATCGATCAGCCGCCCGAGAAGCTGTTTGCGTGCGATCAGGAGTGCCCGGATCTCTTGCGCATCAACCGACTTTGCGTGTACCTGCCGAAACCATCCCATCCGGATCAACTGGGCGATCCCGCGGGCATCCTTGCGATCCGTCTTGACCGTCATTGCAGATAATGCGGCCTTCACGTGCCGCGTTTCCAGCAGAACTGTTTCAAATCCTGCACCTTTCAGGCCTGCATGCAGCCATTGCGACAGCGGCCCAGCCTCCAGCCCGATCCGCTTCACTGCAAAGCCGAGCGTCTCAAAAAACTCAACTAAGGCGTCGGGTTCGCTTGCGACCTTCGCTTCCTTCAGGATCTTACCCTGGGCGTCCACAACACACACGCTCGACAGTTCCAATGACACGTCGATTCCGGCATAATTCTCCACGGCTGTCCTCCGTCTCCAGATGCTTGGGGCCGACTCAAGTCGTGACCCCGTTTCATCATCTATCGGGGGACAGCCACCATCATGACCCCTTGCTCCGGAGCCGGGCCCATTACCGCATCTAGTCACGTGAATCTAAAGTTCGCCACATAAAGTCTGCTGGGCTTTGTGGCAGAAGCGTTTGACGGAAGCCAAAATCTGGTCTGCGGACTTGGTCCATTTGAAGGGCTTGGGATTTTTGTTGTGCAGGTCGATGAAGGTACGGATGTCGGCCTCGAGCTGCCTGACGGAGGTGTGAACACCTCGCTGGATCTGCTTTCGGGTGAGCTCAGCGAACCAGCGTTCGACCTGATTGATCCATGACGCGGAAGTCGGCGTGAAGTGGACATGATAATGCGGCCGACGGGCGAGCCACGCTTTGATCTTGGGTGTTTTGTGAGTGGCGTAGTTGTCCATGACGATATGGACATCGATCCCTTCAGGGACTTGAGCGTCGATCTCTTTGAGGAACTTCAAGAACTCGACTGCCCGGTGGCGCTTGTAGCATTTGCCGATGACGAATCCAGAGGCGACATCGAGCGCGGCAAACAGCGAGGTCGTACCATGCCGCACATAGCTGTGCGTGCGCCGTTCCGGTACGCCCGGCATCATCGGCAGGACCGGCTGCTCGCGATCCAGGGCCTGGATCTGGCTTTTCTCATCGACACTGAGGACAAGGGCTCGGTTCGGTGGGGAAAGGTAAAGGCCGACGATATCGCGGACCTTGTCGACGAACAGCGGGTCGCTCGACAGCTTGAATGTCTGGCTGCGGTGCGGCTGCAGGCCGAACGCCGTCCACATTCGGCGGATCGTGGTGTGGGAAAAGCCAGTTTCCGCAGCCATTGAGCGGATCGACCAGTGCGTCGCGTCGGGTGGCGTTGTACGCAATGTCCGCTCAATTACCTCAGCAACCTGATCGTCGTTGATGGTTCGAGGGCGGCCCGGGCGGGCCTCGTCAAGCAGGCCATCACAGCGATCCTTCAAAAATCGGCGGCGCCACTTGCCGACGGTGTGTTCGTGGAGGCCGAGTTCGACAGCCACAGACTTGCTTGGCAAGCCATCCGCACACCGCAGGATCGCGCGGCAGCGCTCAGATAGCGATCGGGCAACGCGATGACGACGAACTTGTCTCTCCAAGTACGCCCGCTCCGGCGGACTAAGCACCAACGGCGCGATCGGCCGGCCTCGCTCACCTGCATTCGCCACAAGCTCTCTCCTCTGTAGAGATTCGAGCTATCAACTAATGTGACGAACTTGCGTTCCAGATGACTAGTCACGTGAATCTAAAGTTCGCCACATAAAGTCTGCTGGGCTTTGTGGCAGAAGCGTTTGACGGAAGCCAAAATCTGGTCTGCGGACTTGGTCCATTTGAAGGGCTTGGGATTTTTGTTGTGCAGGTCGATGAAGGTACGGATGTCGGCCTCGAGCTGCCTGACGGAGGTGTGAACACCTCGCTGGATCTGCTTTCGGGTGAGCTCAGCGAACCAGCGTTCGACCTGATTGATCCATGACGCGGAAGTCGGCGTGAAGTGGACATGATAATGCGGCCGACGGGCGAGCCACGCTTTGATCTTGGGTGTTTTGTGAGTGGCGTAGTTGTCCATGACGATATGGACATCGATCCCTTCAGGGACTTGAGCGTCGATCTCTTTGAGGAACTTCAAGAACTCGACTGCCCGGTGGCGCTTGTAGCATTTGCCGATGACGAATCCAGAGGCGACATCGAGCGCGGCAAACAGCGAGGTCGTACCATGCCGCACATAGCTGTGCGTGCGCCGTTCCGGTACGCCCGGCATCATCGGCAGGACCGGCTGCTCGCGATCCAGGGCCTGGATCTGGCTTTTCTCATCGACACTGAGGACAAGGGCTCGGTTCGGTGGGGAAAGGTAAAGGCCGACGATATCGCGGACCTTGTCGACGAACAGCGGGTCGCTCGACAGCTTGAATGTCTGGCTGCGGTGCGGCTGCAGGCCGAACGCCGTCCACATTCGGCGGATCGTGGTGTGGGAAAAGCCAGTTTCCGCAGCCATTGAGCGGATCGACCAGTGCGTCGCGTCGGGTGGCGTTGTACGCAATGTCCGCTCAATTACCTCAGCAACCTGATCGTCGTTGATGGTTCGAGGGCGGCCCGGGCGGGCCTCGTCAAGCAGGCCATCACAGCGATCCTTCAAAAATCGGCGGCGCCACTTGCCGACGGTGTGTTCGTGGAGGCCGAGTTCGACAGCCACAGACTTGCTTGGCAAGCCATCCGCACACCGCAGGATCGCGCGGCAGCGCTCAGATAGCGATCGGGCAACGCGATGACGACGAACTTGTCTCTCCAAGTACGCCCGCTCCGGCGGACTAAGCACCAACGGCGCGATCGGCCGGCCTCGCTCACCTGCATTCGCCACAAGCTCTCTCCTCTGTAGAGATTCGAGCTATCAACTAATGTGACGAACTTGCGTTCCAGATGACTAGAACGCTGATCGCCGCGACAGTATCGTAGGCTGGGCTCTTAACGAGCCCGGTCGGCCCGCAAGGTCTCGAAGAACGCCACGATCGCGTCAATCTGGTATTCGACAAGTTTTGGCTTGAGCATTGCTTCGTTCGGGCCTACTCGACGGTGGCTTGACGCCAACAACAGTCGGAGATCGTTGGCTGAGAAAGATGGTCGACTGGCAATTTCGCTGAAGCTTGGCGCGGGGAAGCGAAAGGCTGGTGTCTCCTTTGAAGAATCCGAGATGACGTGACAGAGGCCGCAGGTCCCGCGAGCCAGCGCACGCCCCTCCGCGATCTGATCCGCGAACAGCTGATCGCCGAACGGCGAATTGACCGGCACCTGGATGGTGATCGAACCGAATCCGCTCGCGCGGTGGCAGGTATTGCATCCGCTCGTGAAATCCGCGTAAGCCTTCGCGAAAGCTGCACTATCCTTCAGTTCAATCGCACGATCCAAGGCTTGTAACTGCTCGTTAGTTTGGGACAATCGCGAGCTTTCGGATGGATAGAGCATTGCCTTCCGCCAGCTGGCTTCGATCTGTCGAAGCTCGTAATTCGCCAAGCTCCAGTTGCCGAGCTTTCCGGCGAACCATAGTTTGATGTGTTGGAATTGGAGCGCGACCATAAGGTCGGATAGTTGCGTTGACGTATTGCCAGCAGGCTGGTTCTCTGCCCCCGCATTGAATAGTGGAAGCATGGCGACGATCCCGGCGGCCATCAGCGTCCGACACTTCATACCAGCGCTCGAAAAGATGAAGCAACGCCAGCCTCGGCGCCGATTCCGATCAACACCTTTCCAAATGACTGACGTCATGCGCGCGTACCAAAGCGATTTCTCGACGCACCGACCGAGCGCATCAGACGAATTCCCTTGTCGATCGGCCCAGCCGTCGTTGATTAGACAAGCAGGTTCGTAAAGAACGGCTCGGCAATCTCAGCGACTGATGGCTCTATCCCGTCAGATGCGACGGCGGTGATAAATTCGCGCTTACAGTTCCAGCAGCGCCAGAGCTCTTGGGCTTCGCGAGCATTGATGCGTTCACGCCACTCGAGATCGACCAACCCGGAACCACAGCGAGGGCATTTTTTGTCATGTGGTGCTGAGACCGATGCCATATGGGCTTTCCTCGTTTTCGACGCGTAGCATGCGTTCTTGGCGGTATAGCGAAATGATCTAGATCAACGACCTGCTCGCTCTTCCCCATAGCTGACTTGAGGTGTAAGCCATCGTCCGCAATTTTCGCCGAGGCCACTGCGTATCTGCCATTGGGACGCTCACCAACTGGCTAACCCCACTGCACGCTTCTAACGCCGTTCGACTTCGGACTCTTGCTCCATCTGCAAGATGCGCGCTCGTAGCGCGTCGAAGGTTTCTTCGGCGGCCTCGCTGAACAGCGGATCCTCATGATTGACTGTCGCCGAGGCGATCTCAGCCCAATCTGCCGGCTTGAGAGCCTTGAGGGCGGCGGGGAAGAAATCGCGGTCTTCGATCATGATGTGACGCCGCTCGCTCTCCATGAAATCGCGAACGATGTTGTCCACATTCTGCCGAAGAATCTCTCGATCCGCCAAAACACTGTCGATCGCCTGAGCGACGCGGCGCAAACGCTGGGTCCCTTTTTGGTGTTCGAGCGTCAGATCGCCGATCCTTGCCGCCGCAGCGGGGTCTCGAAGCTTTAGCTTGGAAAAGACCAATTCTTCTTGGGGATGATGATACAGTTCCGGATAGAGCTCAAAGTAGCTGATAATCGCGCGAATGACCTCATAGTCGGGATGGTCCCCGCGATCGAAAATCTCAAGCTCGCGATCGAGTACGGCGAGTAGCGTCTCGATGTTGCGATGTTCCCGGGATAGACGCTCAATGATCATTGCGACCTCCAATGAACCATTGAATGATGGAAGCTATCTTGAAAACGATCCCAGTTTCTTGCGCTAGATCAAACACGGAGGATCGGTCGCGACGTCGACGGGGACGACATACTGCTGTCTGGAAGGTCGAGGTGGCGCCGGTGCGGGTTCCCCCGAACGTCCGCTTTGCGCCAGCAGCAGTCGCTTCGAAGGTCTGAGGCGTCTCTATCTTCCTCGCTGCGCAATCCTGCTTTGGTCAACAATTCGGTCGCTTGGACTGCGGGAGCGAATCGCGAAGCTTGTCGTTTCGTCACGCCTCTGCAAGATGGCGCGCGATCAACTGAACTGCGAATTTGAGGAAATCGCGCTGGTCGAGGGCGGCGGGATCTTCGGCGACGCTTGCCAACAAAGCTTCTCCTGACATCGCAGCATGCATGTGGGCTGCGCTCAGGATAGCGATGGCGTATTGCGTGTCGGAGATCCGCGGTGCGCGCCGCCTCGCCTTCCGCGCCGCTTGGATCCGCGCTCGATGAACTCGCTCGACCAGCGACTTGAGCATGCCTGATCCCTTTGGCCGCCAGCCAGCGAGACTAAGCCAGAGGGCGAGTCTCGCGGCCCGTTCGTCGGCATAGGCGCGCTGAAAGAGCCGTCCAAGGGCAGCGACGTCGATTTGATCGGGCGCCCAGCTTTCGATGGTCGCTTCAATGTCATCTACCAGCCGGCGCCCTATGCGCCGCAGGAGCGCGTCCATCAAGGCTTCGCGGGTGCCGAAGTGGTAGTGGATAGCCGCGTCCGTAATGCCCAGATCTGCGGCGATGCGCTGGATGCGCACGCCTTCGGGGCCCTCGTCGTGCAGCCGCCGCTCCGCGGCATCCAGGATCGCGAATTTCGCCGCTTGTGGTGTTCGACGTTGTCGCGTGGCCATTGACATACCTGCGTTCGTGGGTCTTACTTAGGATACCCTAAGTAAGGGGTTGTGGGTGAACGATTGGCATCCCGAGGCGCTGGCGACAATAGCCGATCGGCTCGGTATTGCCTTTACCGACCTCGCGCCGCCGCGCTCAACGCGTTTCCGCACGCATGGCGGACCCACTATCCACGTCCTCGATTGGGGCGGCCAAGGACCTCCGGCGGTGCTGCTGCACGGCGGCGCGCTGACCGCCCGCACCTGGGATTATGTCGCCATTGCACTGCGGCCTGATTTCCGGCTCTTAGCACTCGACATGCGCGGCCATGGCGCCAGCGGTTGGGCCGACGATTATTCAATCGAAAGCTGTGCGACGGACCTCGTGGCAGTTATCGACGGCCTCGGGATTCAACGCGCGCGCATCGTTGGCATGTCGTTGGGAGGAATGGTGGCCTGCGAGTTCGCGCTGCGCCACCCGGACCGCACCGAAAGTCTCGCGATGGTCGATGTGACCTCACGACCGGTGTTTGCTGCAACGGCGCGGATGCGCACCTTCATGACGGACTTTCGTGGCGCAGCGACAGTGGACGAAGTGGTCGAGATGGCGCTTGCAGTTAGTCCCAGGAGCGATCCAGAGCGCCTTCACTATCGAATGCGCACCCTGCTGAAGCGTGACGACGATGGGCGCCTCGTGTGGAAGAGCGACCGCCGTCGTCCGGCGGATTATCCCATGATCCTTAGGCATCTCGCGGGCTTCGAGGCTCGCATCCCGGACATGGCCGCGCCTTTCCTGCTGGCCAGGGGTGGTGAAAGCCTCATCGTCTCCAAGGATGCCGCCCATGACTTCACCGCGCGCTTTCCTGACGGGCGGTGGATCAACATCAAGGGCGCGGGCCACAACGTCCAGGAAGACAATCCGCGCGATCTGGCCGACGCGCTCAGAGCCTTCTGGGGCGGACGTCTGCGGAGCATGACGCAGAAAGGCATTCAATGAAGACTTGCCAGGTCTTTGCCGCATATGATCGCGACGCGACCACGCAACATGGCTGGGCCTACTGCCCTATGTGCGGCTCCGGCCTGGTCCGACCAACAAGAGGAGAACCGGAGAAGACATGTGAAAACCCGGCCTGTGCCTTCGTGCTGTACCGAAATCCAACGCCGATCATCGCCGTTCTCATCGTCGACGGTGACAGGTTTTTGTTGTGCAGGCGGAAGCGAGAGACCTTCGAGGGAGGCAAGTGGTGCCTGCCGTGCGGTTACATCGAATTTCATGAGGATTATCTGACGGCAGGCAGGCGCGAGGTGAAAGAGGAGACCGGCCTTGAGGTAGAGATTACTGCCCTGCTCAGTGTCGCTTCCAACTTCCTTCGCCCGGACATCCACACGCTGGCAGTTTGCGTGCTCGCCAAGCCGGTGGGCGGAGCAGCCTGTCCCGACGACGACGTCGACGAATTGGGATGGTTTTCCCTTGGAGACAAATTGCCGAGCTTTGCATTCTCAGCCGATCGTCACATGGTGGAGCGCTACTTTGCGACGCGCCTGTCGGGCGCGCCCGTCGATCTCGCCTACGCCCGGCAGGTGTGAACTGGACGTGGCTCGAATTCGCCGGACACACGAAGCCGGTTAATTCTCAACGGCGCTTGAGAATTTCTATTTCCAAACGCGGTAAGAATTTTGACCGCAACAGAGTTTGTTCATCCAACGAACTCCGCAACTTAACTGCTGGCTGGGGCGGCATCGAACCTCCGAATGGCGGAATCAAAACCTGCTTGATTATTCAATGATTTCATCGCGCATTTGGAAAAAATGGTCAAAATGCGCTTCAGTAATTTCAATAGCTTGGCTGCCATTTCCAAATGAAAACGCTCTGAAGCTTGAAAGCGATCGACTGAGCAGCTCAGCTAAGTTGAAACTCGCTTGGCCGTGGGCTGGCGATATCACGCATGCAACCGTTTACGCGTAGGCACCCTGAAATCCTGACCGAGCTAATTAAGAGACAGCCCCGGCCTGAGAAAAATCAATGACTTACGGATCGCATCACTGGACTTAACCGGCCGAAGCTGGGCATTCGTCGCACGATCATAGTGTTGCACTGCCTGATATCCGAACCCGCGCTACTTGGACTTTACCGGGTCAACTGGGACGACCAAACCATCGGTCGATAGGTTCAAATCGAGGAGGCGCAGCCTCCGATACCGACATCCGCTTCAAATATTGGTTCGACGAAAGTACCCCATTTTCCCGGCGCAACTGTGAGACAGAACGGAGTGATGACCGCTCTCAAGGCCTCCCGTTGATACGCTTTTCAAGCTGCAACGTTCGCTCGACCAAATCATCCAATTCAAAAGACTGCGAGTCGAGGAACGCAATGGACCCATTGTTGGGGTCAGCAGCCAGACGGTGGATCTCGCTCAAATGATGTTTGAGCCAGGTCCTGGTACAAGCGCGTCAGCGAGCCGGACACAGCGAACGAATCCTTAGAAAGCGATGCTTCGGCGAACGCACGTAGAGATGTTTTCGCATCTGGTTCATTAGCTAAGTGACAGTGCGTCATTGACGCGCATTCGCTTAGGCATGGCGGACCAAGACGTTTAGTTCGTTTCGACCCTAAGCTGACTTCCTCTCTTGGCCTCGCACGGTCCGCTTCCGGGGGCTGAGCGGAAAGCCATCGTGGACACGCCGAGGGCAGCCTTTGACCCCAAGCGGACATCGTTGCGTCGCGAGAGCCGCACTGCGCGGGGACAGTCATGCCACCAATGGTGCAGCAGTCAAGGCCATTCAAGCTGTGCCACGCGCGGCTGCCGCCTGTCGCGCCGCTTTCTCTTGTGCGAGAGTTGATTCCAGCCGCGAGATGTTTTCCTGGAGGCGCTGGTTGTTTTCCAGGAGACGCTGGCTGATCAGGACGAGGATATAGTAGCCGAATTGCTGATCACTTTGAAAATAGATTTCAAGTAACCTTTCATAAGTTATGGTCAGGACTTGGCCGTCTTCTATGCACTCGATCGTTCCGGTTCGCCGGTTATTGGGCGTAAGGAAGCCAAGTTCTCCCATGAAACACCCCGGCGGAAGCTCGACGCCGATTTCTTTGACGAGAAACTTCCCGGTGACGGTGAGGAACATTTCCGTAGCGGGATCACCCTTCCTGAATAGTCTGTCGCCCCGGCGATATCTACGTTCGGTCATGAATGGTTTGAGCCATTCCATCGACCTGTCACCCTGCGTCGCGTTACGTGCCTTCTTAACGAGCTTGAGCAGTTGACGGAGGCGAACGGCATTGACTGGCAACAGCAGCAGATAAAGCAGAAAGGTGGCGACACTTCCGGAAAGCGCGCCGGAAATTGTGAAGAATGTACAGCCAACCATATTCGCGACCCGCAGCGGCACCATTCTCTGCATCAGCAAGGTAGCGACAAAGAAGATGGCGCCAACCAAGGCGAACATGTTGGCGAGCGTGATATTGGCCAACACAATTTCAAACAGCCGATTAAACAGTGCGTCGTAGGTGATGTTGTTGGGATCAAGTCCCATTTGAACGAGAATCTTTGCGATCCTGAGATTATCCGCGGCCGCATCAAGGATGCGGTTTAGAATTGTCGAAAGATCTGCACTGGAATTCATCGGATCACCCCTATGCAAACAGTCGGTTATGTCGGAACTCGCGGATACCCGACAATCGAAGTCTGACAAGCACAAGCGGTATTGGATCAATTTTACCCGGCGCTGTTGTTTTCGGCAATCGCAGGCGCGTGGCCAGTAGCGTACTCGCGCTCACATCGGAAATGGCTCCCGCTCGCTTCGACCCGCGATGCATGAGTCCGCTCCTGGCCTTAACCGCCTGAATGTCGGCTTTCCGACCGCGAGCGGACTATAGGCTAATGGAGCCACCACGCCCGCTTGTGACTCACAAGAGACATCGGAGCGAAACCAACCGACGGCACCTTGTAGAACGGCTTACGCCGATGCTTTCGCGTCCGGTCGCCTTGCAACGAGGATGGTGCCGATGCATTGCAAGGCGATTTCGTTTCTTTGATTACATAATCGGATTTGATTGCGCACGATACCGCGATCAGGTTTCGATTTTGATTCCAGCTTCTCCAGGATAGTCGCTTCGAGACTAAGTTCATCTCCTGGGCGTACCGGGTTCGGCAACCTCAGCTCATCCCAGCCCATTCCGGCGAGGACATGGAGAGGCCGAGGCTGGAGCTTGGGCGTGAGCGAGATGAAGACTGCAAACGTGTGGGCGCTCGATGCGGTCAATCCACCAAAAATCGAACGTGCTGCTGCCTCCTCATCGATGTGGCGCGGTATCGGATCGTATTGCTTGGCGAACTGAATAATCTCTTCCTTCGAGACCAAATAAGGACCCGCCTTTCTGGCGGTACCAATTTCGGCATCTTCGAAATATATACGGGTCATTGGTCAATCCTTTGCGAGCGGACAAACTACAGGGATGGCAAACGCCACTATAGTTCGGTGATCGCGGAACCGTTGACTTGGCTCAACGGGCGGACAATCGCCCGGGCCGACCATCCTGACATGGCCGAGTCCGAGAAACTGAGCGACGTGAAAGAGCCAAAGCCATCCCGGCTGGAGGACGCGCGGCGGATCATCGAGGAATACGCCGCCAGCCTCCGAGAGATCATCAAGCAGCTCCGCCGTCCCGGTGGTCGAATGAGGACATCAGATGGTGGACGGCTGCGTTTTGGGCCCATCGAAAAGCTTTCTTCAGGAATCGCTTGTGGGGGATCCGCACCCGCGCACGCAACAAGGCGGCGATGACGTCGTGTTCGATTTCTCCAAAAGGGTACGGCACGCCGTCACGTCGGATGACGTCGGGGACGCTTCGCGGCCATGGACCCGTCCTAAAGTGCGCCCAGGAAGCACTGCCATTTCAAAAGTTTGACGCAGAATGCGCTGTACGACTGCGAGCACATGGTATTCAATCCCTGGAACTGTCTGCCTGGGCACGGGCCGCTCGGCAGCGTCCACTGGATGCGGCTCGCCGTCTATCTTGCCTCGCGGCAGGTACGGCGGAAAGTGAACTTGGTGGGTCATGAGCAGCGAGCCGAAGCCCGATCGTTTGGGCGGACTTCAGCGGACACAGGGGCCGCCGAATGTCGAGAATGAGGCTCCGCATGCCGAACGCCGCCAGCTCACCGTGACATTTATCGATATCGTCGGTTCGACACCCCTGAGCGAGCGGATCGATCCCGAGGAGTTCTTCGCGATTATCAGAAATTACCGCGATATCTGCGACGAGCAGATTCGCCGCTACGGCGGTCATATCGCCAGAATGATTGGTGACGGGTTACTCGCATTCTTTGGCGTCCCGCAAGCCCATGAAAATGATCCTGAGCGCGCGGTCCGCGCCTCTCTGGCGATTGCCGCGGCGATCAAGGAACACAAGTTTCTGCTGTCGGACGGCAGCTTCGTTCGCCTGGGCGTGCGCATCGGGGTCAACACCGGGGTCGTCGTCGTCGGCAGCGTGCCCGGCGAGCCCCCCGATCGACGGGAAGTGTTCGGCAGTACGGCGCATGTCGCTGCCCGCCTCCAAGGACTCGCGAGTGAGAACGGTATCGTAGTCGGCTCGAGCACTTACGATCTGACCCGCAGAACCTTCAGCTATGCGCCGCTTGGCCGACAAGCTCTCAAGGGCGTGGAGGAGCCGGTCGAGGCTTGGCGTGCAGAGGCGCTTGGGTCAAACGAAAGCAGGTTCGACCGCGCGCGGAGGTCGCCTCTTGCCCCGATGATAAACCGAACCAGCGAAAGTGCGTTACTTGCCGAGATGTGGCAGCAGACTCTCGCCGGCTCGGGGCAAGTTGGCGTCATTTCCGGCGAGCCCGGCATCGGCAAGTCACGTTTGATCCGCCAGTTCCGCAGTTCGCTCGGTGCGTCTCCGCGTGATGTTCTGTCGCTGCAATGTTCACCGTTCCACATCAACACGCCGCTTGCTCCGGAAATCGAGCGCCTCATGCGCGCGACCGGCATCCACGAGACCGACAACGCGGAACTCGCGCTGGCAAAACTGCAATCGCTGTTGGCGAGCACCGTCACTGATCTCAAGCAGGCGCTTCGTTACTACGGGGCGGTGCTATCGATCCCCGCATGCGCGGGATACGAGCCCGCGGATTTCGGATCTCCCCTGGAGCGCGAGCGTGCGTTTCAGGTGTTCGTCGACGCTCTTGTCGCCGCCTCGCGTAAGCAGCCGATCCTCGGGATCGTCGAGGACGTTCAGTGGATGGACCCGACCACCATCGAACTGCTGCTACGCGTGATGGCTCGCTGTCCTGGCGAGCGGATCATGGTCCTTATCACGCATCGCGATGATTACAAGGCCGACTGGTTGTCAAGCACGGCAATTAGACGGGTCCCCCTCCGGAAGCTGGCAGCGCATGAATGCGAGCAGATGGTCGCAGCCGTCGCCGGCAGCGATTTCGTGCCGCGCCAGATTACCAGCCAGATCGTGGAAAGGACTGACGGCGTGCCACTCTTTGTCGAGGAGTTCACGCGGGCCGTCGTCGATGCCGGTGCGGTCCCGCCGGCCGCCGAAAGCCCTGTGCCGAAGTTGCCGGAACCCCTGGTGCCGTCAAGTATTCACGATTCCCTGATGGAGCGCCTTGATCGTCTCGGTCCTGCCAAGCGCGTCGCCCAGATCGCCTCCGTTTTCGGAAGGCGTTTCGACTATGAAGGCATTTTCAACGTGTTTCCGGATAAGAGCCAGACGCTGCCACAGGCGTTGCGAGCTCTCGAGAGAGCGGGGATCGTGTATCGCAGCAAGGAACCTCAAGGCGAGGTCTTCACGTTCAAACATGCGATGATACAGGAAGTCGCCTACTCCTCGTTGCTCATGGAGGAAAGGCGTGAACTCCATGCGCGCGTGGCCTCGTGGCTGCTCCAGGAAGCCTCCATTGAAGAAAGCGGCCAGCCGGCGGTATTAGGCTATCATTATGCGCGCGCAGGCAACATTCCGGAGGCGATCGAGGCCTGGCTCCAGGCTGGCAAATCCGCGCTGCGCAGATCTGCCACCAAGGAAGCCGTGGCTCACCTTCGCGAAGGCCTCTCGCTGATATCCAAGATGCCGGCGTCGCCACGGCGCTTCGAGGCTGAAATCGGACTGCAATCCAATCTGGCGATGGCGTACACGGCCAACGCCGGATGGTCCGACCCGAACGTCTATGGCCCCTACAGTCGTGCACTCGAGCTTTGCGCGAGCCATGGCACCATTCGCGAGAAGGCGACGGTGCTGTGGGGAAGTACCATAGCCAAGCTGGTCAACTGCGAGCTCGCCAAGGGCCTCGAACACGCGGAAAATTTCGTCCGGCGGGCAGAAGAGTGGCGCAACGACGAGGCCGCCCTCATGGCCTACACCGCCGCCGTGATCGCCAATTTCTTCCTCGGTCGTTTGCGGCAGGCGAGTGAGCTCGCGGCTCTGGTCAGCGCTCGCTACAATCCGCGCGAGCACGGCAAGCTGGTCCAGATCTATCAGCATGATCCATTAATTGTATCGCTCGTCTATTCCGGACACATTGAATGGCTGTTGGGCCGGCCCGGCCGGGCCAGAGAGTGCTGCGTGACGGCGCGGCAGCTTGCGAATGAGATCGGACATCCGTTCATGGTGGCTTTTGCCTCCATTCTCGGCGTCGCCGATCACTGGTACGAGGGTGACCTTGCGGAGAACCTTGCCAGCGTGAAGCGTGGTCTGAAGGTCGCTGACGAGTATGGCTATCCGATGTACCGGGTCATCGGTCCATTGTGGGCAACCGCAGCGTTGGCGGCACGAGGCCCCGCGCCGGACGTGCTCGAGCAGCTATGCGGCCTGCTTGATAAGCTGCCCGCCGAGAACCGGTGCATCCAGATGCCGCTCTATCGAATTCTGCTTGCCACGGAATTCGGACGGATCGGGCAGATGGGCAGGGCTCGAAACTTCGCTGCCTCGGCTGAGGCCCTGGTGAAGCAAACCGGCGAGCGCTGGGCTGCTCCCGAGATTTACCGGATCCACGGCTCGCTGCTGTGTCGCGATCCATCGCGGGACGACCGGGCCGCCATGCGCTTGTTCAAGCGCTCGCTTGCCTCTGCCAGGAAGCTCGGGGCGGTCGGTTGGGAATTGCGCACGGCGATCAGCATCGCGCGCCTGGTCAGCGCAGGCGAGAGCGCATCCGGACGCACCGAGGCACGAGACCTGCTAATATCGACCCGGGCGAAATTCGCATCCGCGGAAACTTCCCGCGATCTGCGCGAGGCTGACGATCTGGTGAGAGTGTTGAACTAGTGTTGGCGCCTGAGATCGGACCGTTGGAGCCGGTGATGCGCAGAGCCCGGAGGCCAAGACTCAGCCAATCGCAGGACATAGCCTCGAACTTGGCGCTAGAGACGTCAGCCATGATGGCCTCCCCAATTAGTGAGGCGGGCCATTTTGGAGCCGGTAAACTCCTGAATGTAGGTCGGCTCTTGGACCGTTTGAGACTTAGTTTGGATGGGATCAACCGACCAAGCGACACTTTTGACCAAAGGCGACCTTGACGGTTTGCGCCGTCAAGCGCCACCTCAGGCGTCATGTTTGCCAATCAATCAGGCATTGGTCCCGCCATCGACCGTCAAATTTGCTCCAGTGATGTATGACGAGTCGTCGCTGGCTACGAATGCCACGAGCGCAGCTACTTCTTCTACCTCACCGTAGCGATTGAGGGCCGTGACCGCCCTCTGCGGGGTGGCCCCTCATGCTGGTTGCTTACTCGACGATTCCGGACGTGCGCGCCAACCGACCGCAATGAGCCACTCCTCATAGTCGTGCTCGAACCGTTCACGGTCGGCCGGCACTGGCTGCGGTTTTGCGCGCGCAAGTACTTGGGCGAGAGGTTCGAGACCAACCGCGCGGCGTCGTTCGTCCACTCCCTCTGCATCCTTGATCGCGTGTGGCCGCATGTTGCCGTGCTCATCGGGCTCGAGCTGTGTGCCGTAGAGCTGCGGCCTACCTTCGAATACACGGATCCTGTCGTCTAGCATGGCCGGCTGCCAGGCCGGGACCAGGTGCTCGCGCGCGGCCATAGCAAGGAACTCAAGGCACGAGCGCTGGAATTGCGGGAGCGCGATGGCATGCTGAGCGATCAGCCAGGCTGCCTCCGCGGCTCGTTCGCCGACGAGGCGCTCCGTCGGCCATCCGATCTGGGCCATGATCTACCGGAGCCGCAGCGCATTCTTTTCGTGAACTGCGGCCATACGTGGATCATAGCCCTCGTACAGCGCCCCCGACGCCGCCAGCTCATCACTGACTTTACGGTCGTATGACGTTGATGACATTGCTCGCCGACGGGGTGAGAGGAAGTGCGCGGAATTGCGCGGTGGGTGCCGTCGGCGAAGCGGCGTTGCGTCCGTGGGATGAATTATGACTCTGGAGTAGTGAGCGAATAATTACTTGCGATAGTCCGGTCCTGTTGAACCTATCGGATGAGAAAACCCGCAGCCGTCCCCATTCTCATTCGGCTGTGCATGATACCCACGCCTTCCGTTTCTGCGCTGCACGATGCCCGGCAATGCAATGCAACGACTCTACTCCCCGCGTTGCACCTTTGGGCTTTTGCCCCCAAGATCGGCCAGCATCGGTATGAAGTCACCGCTTTTCCGAATTAAGCGCCAATGTGCAGGAACGCGCCTCAAAGGATCGCATTGTTTCCATGCTCTACTTTTGAGGTCGACGATGCGTACTCTTTGCAGACTAGCCGCGATTGCAGCCGTACCAGCGTGGATGTGCACTTATGCAAACTCTGCCGCTGCACAAGACTTCAATGAAAGGTGGTCTATCATTCCAAAGGCACATGCCGAGCCCGCTCCTGAGCCGCCGGAGCAGACCAACCAGAGTCCACAGAAACAACCTCGTATCGAACAGGAGCCGACGCGCAAATCGGGAGATCCTTCAGCTCCTCAATCTCTCAATCGAGTGTTTTCCGGGAAAGCTTCCTACTACTCTTATTCGAAACGGAAAACAGCGAGCGGCGCCGCGTTCGATAGGAATTCGTTTACTGCTGCTCATCGCAACCTGCCATTCGGCACGCTCGTTCGCGTCACGGACCTTAAGAGCAGCAAATCGGTGGTCGTCCGCATCACCGATCGCGGACCATGGGTCCCCAGTCGTGTCATCGACCTCTCACTTGGCGCAGCTCGCAGCTTGGGAATCACCGATCGTGGCATCGCCCAAGTTCGCGGTGTGGTGCTTTAGCTGGCGACCGATCAAGGCAGATCTATAAACTGCCTGTTCTCATGATACTTGCGCAGCTCCGCGCAGAGCTCCTCGAAGCGAGCATCGCGGTCGGCGCACCCCCCATTGATGGGCCACCCGGGTGCAATTTTTCTGATGACAGCTCACACTGTTTCCCTGTCACCCGAGTTTGCCGCTCCGCCAGCGAGCTGCGCTTCCAAGTTTATAGGTGAATGGCGGCATTCCGGAGGGAATAAGGAGACGCTCACGCTGACTGCAGGCGATCTGTAGGGAGCACGCGGCGTATCAGGATGACGGCACCTGGACCTGCTTTGGAAACGATTGACCTACAAGACCAGCCTGGGCTCGTGAGTCTGCACGCTGCAGCCCGAAGGCGCGATTACGACCAGCGTATCGACCGTACCGTGCGGATCGGCGGAGCGCCCACGACCGCAGTCAGCCCGCTCAGATTGTAGCAAAGCACCTGCTTTCGGTGACCAAAACTCACAACTGCTAAGCCGACGAAGAAGTAGCGGCGTCAGTGGAAAGGTGAACGGCGTCGAACTGAAGTTAATGAAGGCGATGAAGCACCGCCGAAGGCCGCGGCACAGATGCCGGCGCCGACAACTCAGCCCGCCAAGCCACCGCAGGCCACCTCCGACGCGGTGTCCGGATCGAAGCGCGCCCGGGATGCCATTGCGGATGTTTCGCGGGACTTCAGATGGCCCTCGAGAACGCATCGCTACTTTAGTAAATGCGAAGATTAACCCTTCACGCCTGAGCCGGTTGTCGAAGAACCCGCGCGCGCCTAGGCAAAGTAGAAGCAAACAGAAACCCCCAGTGGAGCGCGAATTCTGAACGATCCGGAATCCAAAAATTAGCGGAGCGTCTTTGCGGAATTGCGCGGTGGGTGCCGTCGGCGAAGCGGCGTTGCGTCCGTGAGGCGAAATGTAACTCAGACGCGGTTGTTGAGAAGTTTATGGGCTGTGGCGAAGCCCTCTGGCGCAAACTCGCTCCGCGTCCCTCCGGAATGAAGCGTTATCGTCGATTCAAAGCGGACATTGGAGACGCGGCATCATTTCCCAGCTTGCACACGAGCGTAAGGATGAGTGCTCCTAGCCGCATGGTCTTGTGCTAAATCAACCGAGTTTCGCGACGGTTTTGAGCAGCGATTACCGTCAACGCAAAGGGCAAGGGATGATGGGCAACCAAGGAGACTAGACCTTTCGCGGGCGAGGCATGGAGCGTGCCCGGGATCGCGAGATGCGCTCTCGCTCCGGTCATGCATCCGCTTTCGACGACAGACTTGGTCAGCTCCTCGATGAACAATGGCACGCCATCAGTGCGATCGATTTTTCTTCAATTAGCACTAGCTGCACGATAGCGGGCTTTCTTAGCACATTCCAAAGGTCGCCTGGGGAAGTAGTTTCGTGCATGGATGGCTTGTGAAAGTATGATCTTGCAAGCCAAACCGTTGACAAAGCAACGGGCCGAAGATCCGGCAGGGCGTCTGTTCGCTATGCAGGACGGGTCAAAGATCACTACGCTCATTGACCAGCTCAATGCTGCGTTCAGGGAAGCAGGTATCGAGCGGAGCACTGGCGAGACGTACTCAGTGTATAGTTTGCGCCACTTCTATGCAGTGAATGCGCTGCGGAATGGCGTTGGTGTGTTTGAGGTGGCCCGCAATATGGGCACTTCAGTGCAGATGATTCAGGAGTACTACGGGAAGCAAGCTACGGCGGCCGTGTTTGCGACGAGATTAGGCGACTAGATGGAAGTCATCGTGATGTAATTGTGCCGACGTGACACCAAAGAGCGTGACACTGTCGCCATGCCCATCCGATATAACAGCTCCACTAGGGCTGTCAGCAGTGTGAGCCAGAATGTCCCGCAGCCCGTGGAATATGCCGTCATCGAACTGCAACGTGTCCTGATGGGTATTGAAATTCTTGATCGTGTCGGTCCCGAAATCCGGGCGAAACAAGAAGGTGTCTTCCCCCTTTCCCGCAATGAGCGTATCGTCAGGGCCGCCAATTAGAACGCTGCCGCTCTTCCCTGCGATGAGCGTGTCACCACCGGCTGAACCATCTAGAACGTAATGGCCTTTCCCTGCTGTCAGCGTCGTGTTGGTGCCGGAGAGGTACGTCGTGCCTCGATCAAAGACCACGATGGTAAGCGTAGCACTTGACGTACCACCATGGCCATCTGAGACCGTATAAGTGAACACATCTTGCGCTATGCCCTGCTGTTGCTCAAAGCCGTGATAATGATCGTCCTGGGAATGATGATCATGGGCATGATGGTCCGCTACATAGGTGTAACTACCGTCAATGTTGAGGGCAAGTGAGCCGTATTCGCCTTTGATCGCATGGCCCACGGCAGACGCCTTGCCGGAGACCGCTAACACGGCCAAGTGATCGTTTGAATCGGGGTCGGTATCGTTGGCCAGTACTCCCTTTGCCGCTGAGATAGAAATCGTTGCACCTTTGGCGACGCCATTTGTATCAGAATGTGCCACTGGTGGATTATTGAGTCCGAGACTGAGGGTGTAGCCCAAGACATCCAGTACCTTCAGATCAGTGTCGCTTATCGGCAATACTTCGCCCGAATAACCGTATCCAAAGGAATCCGGAATGCCGTCATCCGACCAGTCAGCCGAATCTTGCGCAGTATCGAAGTTCTTCAGATCGGTAAGGCCGCCATCGATCGAAAAGTATGCCGGTTGATGGTCGACGAGTTGGAGTTGGCCCGCAGCTTGGTACCGAAAAAGATCCAACGACTCGTACCAACCTAGAGCATATTGAAGCCCGGCGATACGACCAAGCGCATGCGTAAGTTCGTGAAGCGCTACCCCATTGAAATCAATCTGGCCTGAACCGATGCCATTGGTTGGATCAAAATCCCAGTTCTGCGTGGCACCAAAACCTATTGTTCCGTCTATTTCGGTGCTGTTTGCCGCTAATAATCCGAGCGCCTTTTCCTGCGCTCCTCCAACATAAAATTGCCCGCCATTGGTCGGGTCGATAGTTGGAAGGTAGCTGTAGGCTAAATTGTCAACCGACGTTGTCGCGTGCGATCTCAGCGCATTCACAAGGTCATTATACGAATATCCCATCCCTCCGCGCGGAGCTCCGTTTGCAATGATGGAGCCAAGCGCCACTCCCTCATTTTCGCCCCAACCGATCTGAAATGTGACTGCGATCGAACTTGTGATGAGACTGTCGAGGTAACTTACAGCAGCATCCAGAGCGATTTTGAACTGCGCTGGTGCGGCGTTGACGCTACTGTCGTAATCAAGATTGATTATCATCGCACTCTACTCTTTGCTGTAATGTTGACACCTGCGAGCTGCGATCACCGCCCCATCGCTTAAGGGCAACTATGCAATTAAGTGGAAGCCCTGGTGATGCAGTTGAGCAGATGTGATGCCGAGAAGCGTAGCCATCGAGGCCCCCGTTCTCTAAGGGTCCTAACTAACTACGTCGTCTGAACGAAAGTGAATGTCCGTCGCAGCATGTAAAGTCGGCGACGTCTCCTTCTCGATTCACATGAACGATGCGAGATGCCACAACCGGAGCCCCGCTTTCCCAGTGCGCAGAAAGGAGCTTTCCGCCACCGGCGTCGATCGGCGCCCGCAACGCTTGTCGCATCGTGATGGATTGTCAATTGCGCAATCGGAGTAGTGCATCTGAATGATGCGCACGCTCGGAAGCAACCATTGCGCGATGGGCTGCCGATCAGGGTGTCATCGAAAACGACCTGGTAATATCGGCGGCGTTCAAAGAAGAGGTGGTACGAAGAGATGCAATCCCCCGGTCAGTCGCTGCTAACGATCCTGGCGGCAGCTTTTCGTTGTCCCGACGGATCTTACCGTCATCGATCAGCTAAATGCGGCGTTGCGGGAAGCAGCCCAAGACGATGCCCGATGATGCGTTTGGACTAGCTGCGGGGTCCGAGACTGGGTCGAACTCGAAATGCATCAGAGACTCTGGGAGAGCTAAGGCGCGACGTCAGCCCACGATGCACAGGAGAAGAGACATGGTTCTCGACAAAAGACCGACACCGCAAATTTCAGGGCTGCAAGCTGCTGAAACAATTCCGCAATTTGACTTCCACTACAAGTACAAGCACTGGCATCCCATCCTTCTTCAAGCAGAGGATTCAGCTATGCGCGACCTTCGCGATGCCAAGACTATGGCGCAAACACTACGCGCTTCTCTTACCGAAAAAGGTCTCAAGACCTCGATTTGACAGAGCCTCGAAATGGTCGCCGAGCTGTTTGGCGTGGCGGATTGGAACACGCGCGGCAATTCGACGTGAAGCCGCCCGTGCCGCATATCGGCAGAAGCTTGGCCAGTACCTTCATGCAACCGGCGCACGACGCCGCACCAACGGTGCATGAGTCCGGTTATGGGCCTTCGCTGCTTATTGCAGCGCCGCGTGATCTCCGTCGTGAACGGGGAATAGCGGAAGCCGACGAGCGGCCCTCTATCGCAGAGGGCAACGCTCGTGACGCATAGCGGTCCTTGACACGCAGCCGATCGAAGGTGGCCCGTCTGAAGAGGGGCCGCTCTGCCTTTTGCTCCGGCGCCACTATTCAGCCAATGGACTCTCGTACGGATTGGCGCAATCGTGCAATCGCAAGTGGTCCAAGCGCAGGGGGCTAACTATTTAGTCAACCACCAGATATCGGGAGGACAACAACATGAGGACGCAGGGCAAGACGCTAGTGGCCTCCATCCTGGCTGCCGTGATATTCACGGCAACAGCCAGCGCTCAACAGGCGCCATCCCCACCTCCGATAACGCCTTATGGAGCGCCACTTGGGCTTGAGGCGGCCAAGAAAGTGATGGCTGCCGCGGAAGCGGAGGCCGTAAAGAACAACTGGGCAATGGCCATCGTCGTCCTCGACAGCACGGGCCACATGGTGATGTTGCACAAGCTCGACAATACCCAATACGGCTCTCTCATGGCTGCCGAGGACAAGGCACAGAGCGCGATTAACTACAGGCGCCCCAGCAAGGTGTTCGAGGATCTCGTGGCTCAGGGCGGCATCGGTTTGCGTTCCTTGGCACTCCGTGGGGCATCCCCGCTAGAAGGCGGCATTCCCATTAATGTGGATGGCAAGATTGTCGGGGCGATCGGCGTCTCTGGCGGGACGTCAGTTCAGGATGGCCAAGTTGCAAAGGCGGGTGCCGACGCAGCGAAGTGAAACCCGCCGCTTGCTCGCAATCACCGAGGCCATCCCGTCGGGCGGCCTCAACGCGTGCTCTATGTCGCTTAGTCCTCACGCAATTGGCCCACGTCCGTTGTTGGCCCGAAGCCGCCCATCGCAGCAACTCCCGCTTGGCTGCTCTTACGAGCAGAGCGGACGTACGACAGAACTGACCCCCACCGCCCGTTTTGACCCAGACCCGACATTGCCCCTACGGACATCATGATGGCGGCCGCGTGCGGTGGTCGTAGGAAAAAGCCAACGCTAGGCTGTTCCAGCCTGATCATTTTCATCCGGAAGCGCGTTCCAAGGGCGACGCCGTCGGATAAAATCATTGGGCCGGGCGAACCCGGCCCTCGCAAAAACGGTCCCAGGAGGAGCGTCATGTTTAGATGGAAAATACTGGCAACGACGGCGCTGGCCTCGATGCTGGTCACTGCAACAGCGGTACTGCCGGTCTCGGCGCGCGAGCTCCAGCCTCTCGCTACGGCAACGCCTGAACAGGTCGGCATGTCGGTGGAGCGCCTTGGGCGCATCACCACCATGCTCAAAAAGGAGATTGCCGACGGCAAGCTGACGGGTGCGGTGGTCATGGTCGCCCGCAAGGGGAAGATAGTCTATTCGGACGCCATCGGCTTCCAAGACAAGGGTTCGGAAGCGCCGATGAAGCTCGATTCGATCTTCCGCATCTATTCAATGACCAAGCCGCTTGTCTCGGTAGCTGCTATGATGCTGGTCGAAGATGGCGCTATTCAGCTCACAGATCCCATCTCCAAATTCCTGCCGGCCTTCAAAGACATGCAAGTGAGCGTGGCGGGCACAGGCACCGACGGCAAGGCCACCTATACGAATGTTCCGGCGGCCAAGCCGATCACCGTGCAGGATCTTCTGCGGCATAGTGCAGGTATCGCCTATGCCGAGATCACCAAGAACGAACCGGTGAAGTCAGCCTACGTCGAGGCCAAGTTCTCCCAGCCGGGCGTGCATGAGTACGACTCTCGGGATATGACGCCGGCCGATCAAGTCGCGCGCATGGCAAAAATACCCCTCATTCAGCAGCCGGGCACGATGTGGGAGTACAGCATGGCCGTCGATATTCTCGGCCGCGTGATTGAGGCAGCGTCGGGTAAGCGGCTTGCCGTGTTCTTGGACGAACGACTGTTTACGCCGCTCAAAATGGTGGATTCGGGCTTCTGGGTGCCGTCGTCGAAGATCTCGCGCCTCGCGCAGCCGCTGCCGGTCGACATGGCGTCAGGCATGAAGACGAGCGTCCTCGATGTGTCGGCAGAACCGAAGAATGATTCCGGCGGCGCCGGCGCAGTTTCGACCGCCACGGACTATTTGCGATTCGGCCAGATGCTCCTGAATGGCGGCGAGCTGGACGGCGTACGCATCTTGAGCCGCTCGACCATAAAGCTGATGACGTCAGACCATCTCGGCACGCGCGTCGCGGCGCCGATCCAGCCGGGTGAGCTCCTGCTGGGAACTCCCGGTTATACGTTCGGCCTAGGCTTTGCAGTGCGTCAGGGCGACGGCGTAGCTGGTGTGCCCGGCTCGGCGGGCGAGTTCATGTGGGCAGGTTACGCCGGGACCTTTTTCTGGGTCGATCCCCAGGAAGAGATCGTCGGTGTCTACATGACACAGGCCCCGAGCCCAATACGCGCCTACTACCGCAAGATGTTCAAGGCGCTCGTCTATCAGGCGCTCGTGGACTGAAGCCGTCACGCTGCCCTCGATCGCATTCCGAATGCGAGGCAACGATCTCTCGCTGCCTCGCTGTTCGACTGCCCCTTTTCGCGGGCAGAGAAACCTTATGCCCTAGCGAGACAAGGCAGGCAGTCAAGACAGTAACGGTACGCCGTCGAAGCCCGTGAACTAAGCCGTGCCCTGAGCCGACCTGCGGCACGCCGTTGGCGCCTAAACCGGCAACAACTGCGCTTATCGAGGTCGCTTCAATGGCCATCTCGTGTTTGATGCTGGCCCTCCATTTCAGAGCTCTGTCTGCTTGTGGCTCGTGGCTGACCTCAGCCCAGAGCGCGGCGATGTCGGCTTCCGAGAGATGACCCGACCAAGGGTAGGCTGGCTGCAGAGGGCAGCCTTTGACCCATTGCAGAAATGTCCTGTCTTGGCCATCGGCCGCTGCGGTGGATTTTTCCCCCTCCCTGACGGCTCGCCAATTTGATATAAAATACCGGCCCGCAGTGAGTGGATAACATCGCGCTTCGTCCGTGGAAGTTTGGCTCCACTGGGAGGAGAGCATCATGGGACATCGCAAATCCAAGGGCGTGACGATTGACGCCGACGTGGTCGCCGGAAACGGATTGCTTGATCGACGCGTTTTCCTGGGCGGCGCCGCCATGGCGGCAGCAACCGGAGGCATTACGTTCCCGGACACGGCAGCGGGCGATCCGTTGCCGGTTGAATCTTGGATGAAGACGCCGGGCGCGCCATTCGTCCCCTATGGGCAACCGTCTGAATACGAAAATAAGGTCGTGCGAACCTTCACGACGGCCCCGGGCACCACCGGCACCGGCGCGTCGCGAACACCTCATCATCTGCTCGATGGGATGATCACGCCGAACGGCTTGCATTTCGAACGCCACCACAGCGGAATTCCCGACATCAACCCCGATGCCCACAGATTGGTCATCCACGGCCTGGTCAAGCGCTCACTCGTCTTCACGCTCGATGAGCTCACGCGTTATCCAATGGAGTCACGGATCGCCTTCATCGAATGCGGCGGCAACGGCCAACTGCTTTATCAGAAGGAGCCCGCGCAAGTCGGAGTCCAGCAGATGCAGGGTCAAGTCTCTTGCGCCGAGTGGACGGGTGTCAAGCTGGCGGCCCTGCTGCAGGAAGCTGGCGTAGACCCGAAAGCGAAGTGGATTCTGGCGGAAGGTGCCGATGCCGCCGGCATGAGCCGCAGCCTGCCGCTCGCAGAGATCATGCAGGATGCATTGATTGCCTTATACCAGAACGGCGAGCGCGTGCGGCCGGCGAATGGCTATCCCATCCGGCTGCTGCTCCCGGGATTCGAAGGCAACATGAACGTGAAATGGCTTCGGCGCATCAAGCTGACCGAAGGCCCAACAATGACCAAGGACGAGACGTCGAAATACACGATCACGATGCCTGACGGCAAATCGCTACAATTCGTTTTTCCGCAGGAAGGCAAGTCGGTGATCACGCGTCCGTCGCCGGGACTCACGATGAAGGAACCGGGCGTCTACGAGATTACAGGGCTCGCCTGGTCGGGCTACGGCAAGATCGCCAAGGTCGAAATTTCGGCCGATGGCGGCAAGAGTTGGGCTCCCGCAGCTCTGCAGGAGCCGGTGCTGTCGAAAGCGTTGACGCGTTTCCGCATGGCGTGGCGCTGGAGCGGCGGCCCCGCTGTCCTGCAAAGCCGCGCGACCGACGACATAGGCTACGTCCAGCCGACGCGCGAGAAAATGATCGCTGATCGTGGGAGCAGGACGATCTACCACTCCAATGCGGTCACGACGTGGGGCGTGTCCGAGAACGGAGAGGTGAAGCATGTCTACGCATAACTCTGCCCTGGCTGCCGCTTGCGCACTTGGCTTACTTTCATCTGCGGCGCTGGCCGACAGCCCGAACCTCGGCAAGGTCATAACTCCCGAGCAAGTCGCCCCGTGGGACATCAGCATAAGTCCTGACGGCGCCGGTCTGCCGCCCGGCAGCGGGACACCAAAGCAGGGTGAGGCCGTGTACGCGTCGAAATGCCTCGCCTGTCACGGCGATAAGGGAGCGGGCAAACCGAACGATGCACTGGTGGGAGGGATCGGGTCGCTTGTCGGAGACAAACCTGCCATAAAGACGGTCGGAAGCTTCTGGCCCTATGCCACAACAATTTTCGATTACGTTCGGCGAGCAATGCCCTACAACGAATCGAAAACGCTGACCAATGAGGAACTCTACGCAGTGGCCGCCTATATCCTGCAGCTCAACGGCATCATCGGAGAGAACGAGACGATGAATGCCCAGACGCTGCCGAGGGTACGTATGCCGAATCGGGATGGCTTTGTGACGTTCGTCCCGGCAAAGCCGAAGTAGGTGATCGCAGTAGTTCCTTCAATGCACCTGCGGCGGTCCACCATGAGGACGTATGCCGCCTTTGATGTCGTGGGATTCTGCGCGCGGTTCTCGCTGCCGCAGCCGAGGTGATCGCGTGAGGCATTGCAGCCCGCGTGCTTCTTTTGCTGCGGCGCATGAGTCCGTTTGTGGCCCATCAGCGAAGTCGCGGCACAAGTCACTACGGTCCGCTTTGTAGAGCGGAGCGGACTGGATTTGCCCACTCTGAGGTCTTCGCATTTTGCCCCAACTCCGACACGACGACCTGCGTCGTCGTGCAGCCGACTAACTCGACTTCGCCGAATGAAGCCTCCGAGCTGACGCTCCAGACAGCGATCACGCGGCAACCGCCAATCCTACCTGCTGAGCATACTTCCAGCGACCCGGCGCTATCAGCCACGGCGGAGTTCCCGCGCGTCACCGCGTGCTGCCCGTCGTAATCTCTTGCGAGTGCACCGGGATCATCAGGTGCTCGTTGGGTTTGCCGGGGTACATGACGAAAGGCTGCGTCGCGTCTTTGACATCCACATCGCGCGGATAGGGACTGAGCATCTCGTGTGCTGCGCCGCCGACGATCATCACATGTGGCCCGGTCTGGACCCAATGCTGGTGGGTGTGCCGTTCGGTGGAATCATGATTGCTCGTGCCAGTGTCCCCGGCCAGCATGAAGATGAAGCCAATCTTGTTCGGCGGGGCTTGATTGGCCTGCAGAGCTTTGCGCCATTCCATGGCGTTCTGGTCATCGCATTCGGGCGTTCCGTCCTTGCCGATAAAACACGTGAAACCGTTCGATCCGGCTTGGACGGTCTTAGAAGATCCATCCGGCTGCGGCATGGTGATCGTCGCGTTGTTCACGACCGACGCCGGGGCGGCGGTCTTCGCCTTGGCGATGTACTCTGGTTCGCTCTTCGGGACTTCCTCGCTTGGAAATGCCGATGCGGACGTGATGAGGGCTGCCGAAGCTACGCAGAACCCAGCCGAAGCGAGAGCGTAGAGCCTGTTCATGGCTTACCTCCTATAGTGGTCGACCAGCATGAAATTGTACCCCAGAAGCAAGTGGGTGCATCCTCCAAAAGGCATCTCAGGCGGACATCCTCGGCGAGGTGCCGCCGCCGCCAAGGCGGAAGGAACGGGCTACCGTTGGCCTAATGGAGAACCGCGGTGAGCGAGTGCGGGCGCCGTTGCCGGCGCACAACACGCGGTAACTAAATCGCTAAAGCCCTCGTCCCTGCGCCCCGGCATTGTCAGTTGCCTCGACCACGGCCCCACCTTGGGCTAGCCTGTGGCGCATGGTTGACCGATGCGTCGAGGACTAGAACGATTTCTTCCCATCGTCCTGCTCGCGCTGGTGATGCAGATCCTGGCGCCAATTGCGGCGTGCTGGGCTACCACCGTCGCGATAGTCGATCCGCTGCAAACGGCCAGCATTTGCCACGGCAGCGCCGGCAACCGTTCGGGCGACCAGGACCGCGGAAGTTTTGCGCACGATGGACTTTGCGCGGTGTGCGTGTCGCATGCAGGAGGAGCCGTCGATGCGCCAAGAGCGCACACCGTCGCGGCTCATCCAGAGCAGGTCCTGATTGTTCAATGGCCGGCACAGGCAGCGCCCGCATGGGCCCGGATCGCCTCGAACATTCAAGCGCGTGGGCCTCCGGCGTTGGCGTGAGCATGGCGGCCTGCGCTGCTGCATCTGCACGTCGACACTTGTGGAGACCTTTCATGTCCATCTTTCGTGCGCAAGCGGGCCTTTGGGGTGCCGCAATCGCGCTTGTTCCCCTTTCCGGAAGCCTGGCCCACGAGATTGTGGGCAACCGCTTCTTCCCGGCAACCCTCAGCATCGATGATCCCGGCGTGAACGATGAACTGTCGATTCCCACGGTCGATAGTTTCAAGACCGGCGACGTTCCGCCAGTTCGACAACGGGATGTGTCCGGCGAGTTTTCCAAACGGATCACCGAGGACTTCGCGATCGCGCTTGGCTCGACCTACACCTTTCTCAGTCCAACAGATCCGACCATTCCCGGCGCCAACGGATTTCAGAACCTGGAGACCACGTTCAAATACCGCGTGTTCAGGGACCCTGCGCATGAGTTCGTCATGTCGGTCGGCCTCAGCATCGAATGGGGCGGCACCGGCTCTCAGAACGTCGGGGCCGATCCGTTCAACACCTACACGCCGATGCTGTGGTTTGGCAAAGGCTTCGGCGACCTGCCGGACACGTTTTCATGGCTGCGCCCGGTGGCTGTCACCGGCCAGGTCGGCTACGCGATTCCGGCCAGGAACTTCACGACGACGTTTGGGATCGACCCCGATACCGGCGAGCTTACTGCCGATACCGAATTCCACCCGCGCGTGCTGAACTGGGGCGGAACGATCCAGTACAGCATGCCCTATCTCAAATCCTCGGTCGTGGATCTGGGCTTGTCCGAGTTCGTCAATCACCTGATCCCGCTGGTCGAAGTAAATTTGCAGACCCCGGTGGCGAACACGCTCACCTCGGGCACGACAACGACGGGTACAATCAACCCCGGCGTGCTCTGGGTCGGCAACAAGTTTCAGGTGGGCATCGAGGCGCTGATCCCGATCAACCGACAAAGCGGGACCAACGTCGGCGTGATTGCTCAATTGCACCTCTACCTCGACGACATCGATCCGCGCGGTATTGGCAAGCCGATCTTTGGCGGGCCGGTGCAGCCGGCGAGCCCCTTTGCAAGGTAACAATCCATGCAACCCTCACGTCTGATTCCGGTCGCCTCGCTGCTGCTCCTGGTCACGGCCGCTGAAGTCAGAGCACATGCGTTTCTCGACCACGCCGAGCCGCGCGTCGGCAACAAGGTCGCGACGCCGCCGCGTCAGGTGACGCTCTGGTTCACTCAAAAGCTGGAGCCCGCTTTCAGCAGCGTCACCGTCACCGGGCCAGGTGGCCAGCGGGTCGATACTGGCAAGGCTCGTGTCAGCGGCGAGCAGATGTCGGTCTCGTTGAAGCCGAGTGGCACCGGAACGTATCACGTGAACTGGCGCGTGCTGTCGGTTGACACACATACGACCGATGGCAGCTTTACCTTCCAGGTCGGCCAATAGGAGATCGGCGCTGCCGATGGACTGGTCCGCGACAGGCGTAGCAATGGTCGCGGCGCGTGCGATCCACTTCGCCGCGACTGCGGTGATAGTCGGAACCCTGGTCTTCCGGACCAACATCGCGAAGGCGGCATTGCGCTCGAAAGAAAACGTCGCAATTCCGTTCTGGACACAAACGCTGCACCTGCTGTGGGCTTGTCTTGCCGTCGGGGTGATCTCCGGGCTCGTCTGGCTATTGCTGCAAGCAGTCTCGATGAGCGGGCTGCCATTCGGCGAGGCGGTAAGCGCGGACGTCCTGTCGACGGTATTGAACGAAACCCAGTTCGGGCGACTCATGGAGGTCCGCGCTGGCCTGGCAGTCGCTCTGGCGGCCTGCCTCGCGTTTGATCGCGCGGCACTCGCGGAGTGGCTTGCGCTCGCGGCGGGGCTCGGCCTCGCCGCCAGCCTTGCCTGGACCGGCCATGCCGGCTCGACCCTTGGGGCAATGGGCGACGTGCATCTCGCTGCAGATGCACTGCATTTGATCGCCGCCGCGACCTGGATCGGTGGTCTCGTGTCGCTGGTTCTTTTCTTCGCTGCAGCCCGGAATCAGGCGACCGCCTGGGCACCGGTTGCGGGCGATGCGGCCGAACGCTTTTCGATCTTGGGCATGGTCAGCGTGGCCACGCTTTCCGTCACCGGCATTGTCAACGCCTGGATCCTGGTCGGCTCGTTTCGTGGGCTGTTTACAACCGAATATGGCCGGGTGTTGATGCTCAAGCTCGGCATATTCGCCGCCATGCTCGCAGTTGCCGCGATTAACCGATTCTACCTGATGCCGCGGCTCGCCCTGCCATCCGCCACCGGAGTGCAGTCGGACTCACTCCGGCAACTCACGCGCAACAGCGTTATCGAGATCGCGCTCGGACTGACGATCCTCGCCATTGTCGGAATGCTCGGCATGATGCATCCCGCCGTCCATCTGGTCTCGACCTAACCATTTCTATAGAACATGTCGGGTTTTGGCCCATCAGCGAAGTTGCGCCTCATCTGGCGGAGGCCCGCTGCTTGCGGCTAAACCAACCTTTACGGGATCAAAGTCGCCGCCGAGCCAGAATTTTTTTGTTCGTTCTGCAGCCGGCATCAGCATCTCGTACAGGTTGGGCACCGAGCCGTTGTGCATGAAGGGCGGCGTCTCCCACACGCCATCACGGGGCGCTTTGCTCTTGATCGGGTCGAATTGTTGGTCGCCCAGTTCGTTCAAGCCGAAGCACACTCCGCGCGAGCGATGGTGATCCGGGCGCGGGTCGCATCGATGGCGCGCCGCGGACATCCGTGCTGGCAGATCAGGTCACTGGCCTAGTTCGCTTGCCATATCGCCAGCGACCCGGCGCCAGATGCATGGTGAGCTTGGGCTGGCGGATCCTTCGGCCTCAACTCAGCCCGCCAGCGAGTTGGGGCCCCTTTTTGCGACGACGGTGCTTCGTTCATCGTGGTTCAACTCGCGAAGAAGCAAAGATCCATCGGGATTGGGGAACGGTGCAATGTGCGTTGTCATTTCAGGCGCCAACGATCTTTCTCTCTGGCACGTGCCGCAGGACCAAGTAGGGAGCTCTATGGCTCCACGCCGCGGCGCTTCAATTCAGTCTTTAACGCGTCAAAGAGGATCTCGGTTGGCACCATTGCAAGGCTCGTCCAGAAGATGATCGCGGCGCGTGAGGCGATTAGGTAATAGGTCATGCGGAGGCTCCTCCTAATGCGAGATGCGGGTTAGTCGAGAGATTGGAACGTGACACCGAGCAGTCAGCAGAACGTTGCTTCCTCTTGATGCTGCTTAGAATGCCAGAGGCAGCTTTGACTATCTTGTCCATTGCTGATCCATTTAGACGGGTTAGTTCAGATTGGTCGAGAGCAGTAGTCGTGGCCGGTAACTTTGAGTTATTCGCGCGGGTTGTGACTGGACTGACTTGCGCCAGCAGCCGCTTCCAGAGGCGCGTCAGGCGTCAGCGATCAATGAGGCGATGTCCTCGAGCGGCCGCCGGCTGAAGTCCTTCGCGAACTCGCCCATGATCTTGCCTCTCAGGTCGCGGTGGAAGTGCTTGCGCATCTCCCCCAGGGTCCTGGGGTCGGAGATGACGACTAGGTGTTTTATGGTCCCGTCCAGGCTGAGCTTGTTAAGGTACGCGGCCGTAGCTGCCGCGAAGTCGTCCTCGTCAAGCCGCCTGCCATCGGGGTTGGCGGAGCCGGCGTGATGGCGCGCACCCGAGCCTGAGCGGGCGGGTGCAGGCGGAGCCGCAATGGCCGCAGAACTGGCACTGACCTAGCTGCAGTTTATCATCGCTCCGTTTGCCTTCAAATTCGTTGGGCTCGACGCCTGGTACTACTGGGTCCTCGCCGCCGCCGTCCTGCTCACGACGTCAGTCCTTAACGCGCCGGATAAGCCCGTCGCGGCGCGTTCGCGATTGGACACGCGCACGGCGGGTTGAACGGCTGTGCCGGCGTCGAGCTCGTCGGCTTCGAGCTCGCGCCGCGCAGCGCTCGACCCAACCTGAGGATTAGGTCGTGAGCAGCACGTCCCTGATCGTGACCGACCGCAGCCTGGCGCTCACCGAGCCTAAGGCTGTTGGCGCACAGGGCAGCACGAAGGTGCTCGCCGCGTCGAGCCTGGGTAGCGGCCTCGTGTTCGTCAGCAGCGCCGTCGTCACCGTCGCGCTCGCGGCGATTGGCCGAGACATGCGCCTGTCGCCACTCGACTTGCAGTGGGTGTTGAACGCCGAGCTCCTGCCGCTCGCAGCCTTGACCTTGGTCGCCGGCGCCCTGGGTGACCGGTTCGGACAGAAGCGGATCTTCCTCGCCGGGATCGCTCTCTATGGCCTGGGCGCTACCGCGATCGGGTTCGCGCCGAGTTTCGCCCCACTCATCGTCGGCCGCTTCCTGCAAGGCTTGGGCGAAGCCTTGATTTTGCCCAACGGCCTGTCCGTGCTTGGGCAGGCCTTTCCCGCCGACAAAAAAGCACGTGCGGTCGGCATCTGGTCCGCCGCCGCGGCTGTCGCCAGCGGCATCGCGCCCGCAATCGCCGGCGCGATCCTCGATCACGGCTCCTGGCGGACGACCTTTTTGATGCTCCTGCCCGTCGTCGCCGGCGCGCTGGCTATCGGTACCGCGTGGATACCCAAGGACTCCCCGACCAGCCACGCCCGGATCGACATCGGTGGCGCGGTCTTTTCGACAGTCGGGCTCGGCGGGCTGGGCGCGGGGCTGACCAGCCTGACCAACGGTTCCGGTGTGAATTTTTGGGTGCTCGTCACCCTAATCGTCGGTCTGGGCGGCTTAGCCTGCCTCATCGTGACCGAACGGCGATTAGGCGACAACGCCATGCTGCCCCCGTCCCTCTTCGCCTCGCGGTCGGTCATCGGCGCAAACCTGTTCACCGCGCTCCTCTACGGAGCGTTCACGGTCGTGCTAACCTTGATCCCGTTCGTGATGATCCGGGGCGCGCACCTGCCGACGCTGGTGGCGGGCCTGGCCTTCATTCCCCTGCAAGTGCTGATCACGGTCATCTCACCGCTTGCCGGCATGCTCTGCCGCGGATTCGGCCGGCGCTTGCCATTGTTCGCCGGCGGCGCCGTCGTCGCCTTGGGATGCGCCATGGCGCTCCGTGTCAGTTCAAACGCGACCTATTGGGCGGATATCTTCCCCCCCATCCTGTTGCTGGCGCTGGGCATGAGCCTGACGATCGCGCCGTTGACGACCCTCGTCCTCACCTCCGTCGAGTCCGATCGCGCCGGAACCGCATCTGGCGTCAACAGCGCAGTTTCGCGCGCCGGGTCCCTCTTCGCCATCGCCCTGCTCGGCGGCGTCCTGCAGCAAGGCGGTCCTCGGCTGTTCTCAGGATTCCACATGGCGATGGCTGTCGCCGCGGTCGCGTGCGTTCTTGCCACGCTCGCGGTGTTCATTATCGAGCCGGGGCGCCACGTCGACTTCATCCCGCGAGACTGACCCGTTCGGTGTTCGTAATCAGCAGGCCGGCAAGGCCGGGATGAGAAAAAATGAAGAACGAAGACCAACCTATAGGCAGAAGGAGAAAGCCCATGAAGATCCGAATCATCATCGCCGCCACCTGCACCGCCCTCGCTTTCTCGATGGCCGGCCCCACCAACGCCCATGATAGCGAAGCGCAAACCGTCACGAAGAACTTCGAGGCGGCTATTCCCAATGTCCCTGGCAAGTCGCTGATCGCCGTGGAAGTCGATTACGCGCCCGGCGCGGCCTCCCTGCCCCACACCCACGCGAAGTCGGCTTTCATCTACGCCTATGTGATTTCGGGCGCGATCGAGTCGAAGGTGAATGACGGCGAGACGCGAATCTATCGGGCAGGCGAGAGCTGGTCCGAACCGCCGGGCGCTATCCATTCAACCAGCCGCAACGCGAGCAACACCGAGTCAGCAAAGCTGCTCGCTGTCTTCGTCCTCGATACCTACGACGGCCCTCTGACCACGCCCATCAAATGAACCTTTAGGCGCATTGAGATGAACAAGGGCCGTCTTCGCATGCGGCTGGCCTGCGACCTTCCCATCAGTCGCAGGACCCTCGTGCGCAGGGCCTAAGCCTTGGTGTGCTCTTCTCAGCCAAAGGTCAGGGGAGGATCAACCTCTGTGCAATGGCTTGGCCCATCTCTCGGAGCCTACGCTTGGGCCTAACGGCCGATGTGTTTAGCTGCGAGAGAAATAGGAGAGGTTCATCGATGATAACAATGGGTGCAACCGCATTTTCATGTTTTGCTCGTAGGATGACTGAGTTTGCTTCCGACTTCGCCAGTGTCATTCACAACCTGATTATGGACGTGCGCGACAGCTACCGACCCGAGCTGCACTACATGCGTGGCCCCGGCCCGAAATGGCGCGCCAAACATCAGTCCCGGCTAAGATTCGATTCTGGATCTGTACCGACCAACCCGGCGGCACCAGGTGTCGCCGCTGTACCCAAGCCGTTGTGACGCGGCTCATTCCACCCGATAGCTAGCCCAGGAAAGAGATTCATGCTCGCTCGCCGAGCGACTACCCGAGCTTGGACGTTGCTCAGCGTCGCCACCTGTTGCATCGCATTGCTCGGCCTTGTGGCCATTCCGGGCCGCTCGGCGTACGCCGGCGCCGCCCTCGAGGAACGCCAATTGCCCATGAAGTTCAGCTGGGTTGCTTGCCAGCCGAATTGCCGAGGCTGGATCAGCGCAGTCGGCATCGTCACCGCCGAGACCCCAGGCGATTTCGATGCATTCGCACGCGATTATCGGCTCAAGGGCGAAACCGTCGTGCTGGATTCCGGCGGCGGCTCGGTCAACGACGCGATTGCGCTCGGACGGCGGTTCCGGGCGCTCGAAATGTTCACGACCGTCGGAGTAAGCGTGCTTACCCCCAGCGCACGTGACGAGCGCGCCCACGTGTCGCCGGAGGCCTACTGCGAATCAATGTGCGTTTTTCTGCTGCTGTCGGGCAAGTCGCGTTCCGTGCCTGAACAAGCGCATGTCCGCGTGCATCAGATCTGGATGGGCGACCGCGCCGACAATGCTCGAGCCGCGAGCTACAGCGCATATGATCTCATGACCGTTGAGCGCGATATCGGACGTCTCGCCAAATATACCTTCGACATGGGAGGCGCGGGTGATTTGTTGTCACTGTCGCTCAACGTTCCGCCGTGGGAAGATTTACATGAACTCTCTCGGGAGGAATTGCGAGCGACTAATCTTATCACTACCGACAAAGTTGCTCGGCTGGGCAGCACCAACGCAGCGGTGGTCGAGCTGGCGCCCAAATCGCTACAGAGAATCTTCGTGAGCACGGCGGCGGCCTCTGCTGGGCAAGAGTAGCGAGTAGCCTCCAGAAATGTTGAGGGCTATCGCAAAGGGCACCACCTTTCCTGACATCCGCCGCCTCCGCAACGACCGAATGTCCGTCCTCATCGATGATCTCGACCAGCATCATTCGAATTGACGCGACCGCATTCGAAGAGCTTGCGGTCAATGACGATGACGCGCCGTTTGAGGCTCCCACGATTCGGAGGCGCAAGCTATGCAGTCAATTTCGACAATCGGTCTGGATATCGCGAATTCCGATATACTACGCGATCCGGCCAAGGTAGCGAGATCTTATGTCCCAAATCGATTGGCTTAGCCATCTCCTGCAACTGATCACCGTCACCGGCCAGCTCGAGGTCCGCTGCGCGTACGGTGCGCCGTGGCGTCTTACCTGGGGCCGGGCAGCGGCGAACGAGATCCCTTACCACGTCATAGTGAAGGGCCGGGCCATTTTAGAGAATCCGGAGACGAGAACGGCGCGGGAGCTGGTGAGCGGGGATATCGTGCTACTTCCTCATGGTGCGGCGCATGTGCTGCACGACGGGAGTGGGCAGACGCCAATCCGTACACACGAAAGCGTAGGCTCCGCCGGATGGATGTTGAGCGAGAACGACGGGCAGGGCGAGCAACTGGATCTGATGTGTGGGCGATTTTTCATTGCGCCACCCCATGATCGGCTGATCCGCAACTACATGCCCGCCGAACTGGTCGCGCGGGCCATGAACAGCAATGGAGAAGACGAAACCGGTCCCGCATCCAGCCAACTGGCCAGCTTGGTGAGGCTGATGCGAATGGAGTCCGCCGGTGACAGAGCGGGAGGACGCGCTATTCTCGACGCACTTTCTTCAGCCCTGTTCACCCTGGTATTGCGCTCGGCGAGCGAAGCCGAGAAAGCACCCGAAGGCCTCTTGGCCCTCGCCGGTCATCCGCGACTGGCTCCAGCCATTGCGGCGATGTTTGCCGATCCAGCGCGGTCCTGGAAACTGCCTGATCTGGCGGAGATGTGCGGCATGTCGCGCGCTACGTTCATGAGGCACTTTCAAGACAGGCTAGGTTGCTCCGCCCTCGACCTGTTGACCGATCTCCGCATGAGCCTGGCCGCCAACGAGTTGAAAAAACCTGCCATCAGCACCGAGGCTGTGGCCGAGACAGTTGGGTATCAATCCGTTTCGGCATTCCGGCGTGTATTTGCCGAGAGAATGGGGATGACACCGGGGGAGTGGCGCCGAGTGGCGCACAAGGATGAATAGACCTGCGACTTGGGTCGGACGCGCGCCAGTTTGATCCTTTCGCGCATCGAATCGAGCTGATTCAGTCTCGAAGTTTCCACGACCAACCGTAAATTGGGCTCCGTCATCACTTGATGAAGGAGCCACCTAATGAACTGCACCACCACAGTCGCCGCCGATCCCGCAACCAGCGCAACCACTGAGATCTTCCCGCAGGCCAAGACGAGCGGAAATACTCCCGCATCCCGACCTTCCCATTCGCTCGCCCAGCCGATGCCGACGAACGTCGTCATTGAAACCATTCTGAGCCGCAGTGCCGCCAAGTACTACGACCCTACCGCCATTCTGCGCGACGATCAGATCCGCGAGTTGGTGCGGATCGGCACGTCCGCGCCGACATCCTTCCACCTGCAGAACTGGCGGTTCATCGCCGTCCGTACGCCCGAGGCCAAGGCTCGGCTCCATCCGATTGCCTGGAAGCAGCCCGCGATCCTCGACGCTGCCGTTACCTTTATCATCATCGGGCAACTGGCCGATGCCAGCACCGTTCCCGATCGTCTGGCGCCTGTCGTGGAAGCCGGAATCATGCCGGCGCACCTAGTGCCGGATTGGGAAATCCCTGCGCGCGGACTGTATGACGATCAGCCCCAGCGGCAGCGCGATGAGGCGGTACGCTCCGCGACCTTCGGCGCCGCGGCGATCATCTATGCGGCTCGCTCTTTGGATTTGGGTTCGACGCCGATGATCGGCTTCGACGCCGAAGCCGTGCACCGCGAGTTCGGTCTGGCCGAAGACGAAGTGCCGGTCATGCTGCTGACCGTCGGGCCGGAGCGAGCAGGCAACTGGCCGCAGAAGCCCCGCATGCCGGTGGCTGACGTGCTCGACTTCGCATAGTTCCAAATCAACTCGAGAACCTATGGAGACTACGATGGCAAGGACTGTTGCCCTGAAGCAAGAACAGGTGCCGGTTGAATCGAAATCGACCCTTGATGCGTTCACCAAGAACATCGGGTTCACCCCAAATATGATGGCGGCCTTCGCGCAGAGCCCAATCGCATTCAACTCCTGGGCCACTCTGCTCGGCTCCCTGAGCAAAGCGCTCGACGTGAAGACACGCGACAGTATCGGACTCGCGGTCTCCGAGGTGAATGGTTGCAACTATTGCCTGACGGTTCACAGCTTCACAGCCGAACGCATGGCGAAGCTATCGGCCGATGACATCATTCTTGCCCGAAAGGGCCATGCCAACGACCCGAAGCGGGACGCCGCCGTCCAGTTCGCACGCAAAGTCATCGGGACGCGCGGGCACGTCAGCGATGCCGATCTGAAAGCGGTCCGCGAGGTCGGCTACACCGATGCGAACATCATCGAGATCGTAGCATTGGTGGCCATGTACTCGCTGACGAACTTCTTCAACAACGTTTTCGATCACGAGAAGGACTTTCCGGCCGTCGCCCCGGCCGGCTCGATCTGAACTTGGTCGCGTCGCAATCTCACGAAGCAATTGGAATCGATCGCATGAACATCCTCCATATTGATTGCAGTCCGCGTCAGGATTCGCATAGCCGCCAGCTTTCGGCGGCGATCGTCGAAGAGCTTCTCGAGGTTGCGCCCGGGGCGAGCATCACTCGGCGTGATTTGGGGACTGAACCCTTGCCTCACGCCGTGGCGGATTACGCGGTCACGCTGTCTTCGCTGGCCACGTTGGCGGCTCCGCTGAAGGGTGCTCTGGACGTTTCCGAAGCGCTTATTCAGGAAGTCGAGGCGGCCGATGTGATCGTCATGGGAACGCCGATGCACAACTTCACCATTCCCTCGGTCCTCAAGGCCTGGATCGATCAAATTCTGCGCGTCGGTCGCACGATGAAGTCGACGCCGTCCGGAAAGGTGGGAATGCTCCGGGATCGTCCGGTTTTCATCGGCGTCGCTTCCGGTGCCGTCTTTTCTGGCGAGCGAGCCAATCAGCCGGATTTCCTCACGCCGTACCTGACGCTGGCGCTGAACTCCATTGGGCTGAAAACCCTGCAATTCCTCCCGGTACAGGCCACTGCGTTTCTTGACGGGGACAAGGCCACCTCAGCGAGGGACAACGCTCTTGCCGCCATCGACCTTACGCTCATGGGAGAGCTTCGAGGCGTCCTCGAGCGGCCTGCAGTGCTCTCGTGATGCCCTCCTGCTCTGGGGACGGTCGCACCAGCAGCATTCAAGAGCGCGCCTCTTGGTACGCTCGCATCATAACCCGCCGGCCTCCGCCGGACTATGAACACGAGGTCTTTCGATGATTTTACCTGCCGGTACGCTTCCCCAGGTCGGCGACAGGATCACCGACAAATCAGCACCGCCCGATGACAGCGCCGTACGCAAATGGCTCGGACCAGATGCGTTCGCGCATTGGGCTGAGCTGCGGAACTGGATCGACGAATTCTACCCTGGAATTTTCGCGCCGGACTGGCTCTACGGTGGCAAGAACCGCGGTTGGTCTCTGCGCTACAAGAAAACCAAGGCGTTCTGCACCTTGGCGCCGGAATACCGAAGGTTTTCGGCTGTGGTGGTGATGGGTGGCGCGGAACGAGAGAAGTTTGAGGAGCGGCGCTATGTCTGGCGGCCGCAATTGGTCAAGCTCTACGATGAAGCCAAAACATACATCGACGGGAAATGGCTGACGGTTGCTATCTCATCGGCAGATGATCTGCATGATGTGACGAAGCTTCTGACTATGAAGCGCCCGCCAGATGTATCGTCGGCATCACACAGCAATTCAACATCACGGTCGTCGCGGAAGGCGTCGAACCGATAGCTAACTGCGTGAAAGATCTAAAAGACTTGATCAGCTTCTTCTTGCCGTCAATCGATGTCCCGACCGAGGTAACATCTGCAACGAAGACGGCGGAACGGTCGATCTTGTCGAAGATGGTACGGGCGAGATCGGGGCTGCCCGAGACACCTTGCCGATCATGGTCCAGGTGAATGCCTTCGCACGTCTCGGCGGCCGTGGGCTCCTCAACATCGCGCGCCTGCTTTAGCTCCTCAATGACGAGCTTTAGCGCGTCGCGCACGAAGTGGCGGCCAATCCTACCCGGCGTATCGGACTGCCAAGACCAGAAGATTTTCATTTGGCAGCTCTCTTAGCCCATTTGGAGCTGAAATTTGGGCTGAATTTACACACTCTCTGACACACTCACCTGCAGCGCTGAGTTTCATGGCGTAATATCAGATAGTTACCTTAGCCATACGGGACACAGGGCGCTCTCATTAATCGCCTAGTCGGACGAGGGCTATGGCGCGGGGGATAGCACGCCAACACAATTGTAAGCACGCCGCGCTGTCTTTTTCTACGATTTGCCTGCTGGGGCCGTTTCAAGCGTGGCTGGTGATTGGCATCATCGGCCGTCGCCAGACGAGCAAAATGCTCGATCCGATTCCTATAGCTCCCGTTGACCCTTTGCGATGGTACGTTCTGCCATAATTCCAGCAGGTTCTTGGCCGCGTCGTATGCCAGCCGCAATCGCAGCCGGGTATTGCGGCGAACAACTGTAGAGGCCTTTCTCAAACGAGTCGGTAAGGAGTATCCTCGACCACGTGTGAAAGAAGGGAGGCGTCAGCTGTGGTTGAGAGACGATCTGGACCGAGCTATCGCCCCGGACATAGTGCCGGGCGACCTCGCCGAGGATTTGTGACGTTGGAGCGGCCGCTTCCACGCTTTGTGGAGGTGCGTCGGCTTGCCCGCGGTTCGGTCGCATTCTATTTCCGGACCGCAAACTCGGCTGCGAGATGGCAAATGAGCCACTTGGGACGAGCTACGAAACTGCATGCGGCGACGACGGAAAAGGCGGACGCGCCGCCACACTCAATGCCTTGTTCGATGAATGGAACAACTAGCGCAGAGGCCAGCCGGGTGAGCAGGGAAAGATCGCGCGCTATGGCACGATCGATTGGCTGTTCCGACAATACAAGACGGAGAAGGCGTATACTGAGAAGGTCTCAGCTCGGTCGCGCCCCGACTACGAACGGATCATGCAAATGATCTGCGACACCGTCGGTAAGAGCGGACGGCGGATCGGCGAACGGCAGATCATGGAAGTTACGCCACGAGCCGCCGATAAGATCTACGACAAAATCATCAACGGCCCGAACGGCATCAGACTGCGGCAGGGAGAAAAGGTGGTTGGGCTCTGCCGAAAGGTATGGCGGATCATGCGTCGGCTACACCCGGAGCTGTTCGATAAGAAGCACCCGAACCCATGGGACGATTTCACCCTCAAGAGCCGCACCAAGACCAAGAAGCACGCGGTCACTCGAGAAGAGGTCTATAAATTTGCATGGGGCTGCATCAAAGAAGGGCGGCCTGAACCAGCGGCCGTCGCGGTGATCTGCTTTGAATGGCTACAACGACCGGAGAACGTGGTGGCCAGGTTTTTGACTTGGCCCGACTATCGCAGCAAGAACTGGCCACACGCCGTGCGCATCGAGCACCACAAGAACAAGGCGTTGGTCTGGCATCCGCTCGAAGAGACTCTCGACGGAGAGACCATCAAGTTTTACGCCGAAGCGGAGGACGTCTTGAGCCATCTGCCCAAGCTCGGCGTCCCGATGATCATGCGTCGGATCCAAAAGGGTGAACGCAAGGGCGATGCCAAGGTGTGGTCCTACCCTGGCATGGAAAAAGTGGTGCAGCAGATGCGCAAGAAGATCGACGGCGTGTCAAAGCTGTTCACGCTTGATGCCTGTCGACACGGCGGCATGACCGAACTCGAGGAAGCCGAACTGACGGACGGCCAGGGTCGTGCACTCTCGGGCCACAAGACCGCACAGGCCTATCGCGGCTATGCTAAGGAAACGATGATGCGAGCGTTGGCTGCGACCCGTAAGCGGCATGCACATCTCTCGGCGCAGAAGGAGCTCGATCAGCAGAATGCTGATGGAGCAGCATCACCGCGAGACGAAATGCAGACCTCCCCAACTTCGAAGACTAGCGTCCGATCCCAAGGATAGACTTGGCGCTTCGTTGAACGCTGCAAAAGGCGGCGGGCTTCTGCAACTGTCGATCCCGCACGCGACGTCAACGGCAGCGGTCGGAAGCTTGCAACGCGTAGACAGCGTTCATCCGCTCAATTCGTATTTTGATAAGTTGAGCGGCGTTCAACCCCCGACGACTTCGCATCGGTCGTCGACCAAAAACGAAACCAGCACAGAATTTCCAAATGCGAGGCAAACGGAATTTCCAAATGCGCTGGAAATTCTGCTTTGAGCAGGACCGTTTTCATAACAAGATCAGCGCGTTGGCTTTGGCTGGGGCGGGAGGGATCGAACCTCCGAATGGCGGAATCAAAATCCGCTGCCTTACCGCTTGGCTACGCCCCAACTGGCGACCGGAACTGGTGGAAGCGCGGGCTACCGCAGATTCCCTTCGGTCGCAGCCGGTCTATAGGGAGCGGCGCGGCATTTCAACCGCCTGGAGGGGCAAAATACCACCGGGCCGGGGGCGGCCGCGCCCCACTCTATTATAGGACCGGGCGGCGCCCGTTCCGCCCCCGCCTGCCGCCCATTGAGACCTCCGCCGTTTCATGGGAATACGGCGCCAATGATGTCCACGGGGAGTGAGCCATGACCTACCGCGCGCCGATTTCCGACATGCTGCTGTCGCTCAACCATGGCGCCGGCCTGAAGGCTGCCGTGGAAGCCGGCCATTACGGCGATTTCGACGCCGACATCGCCGCGGCCGTGCTGGAGGAAGCCGGCAAGTTCGCAACCGACGTGCTGGCGCCGCTCAACAAGGTCGGCGACGAGCACGGCATCAAGCTCGATGACGGCAAGGTCACGACCGCGCCGGGCTGGCCGGACGCCTACAAGCGCTGGACCGATGGCGGCTGGAACGCGGTCTCGGGCCCGGAAGGTTTCGGCGGCCAGGGCCTGCCGCTCGCGATCAACGCGGCCTGCACCGAGATCTGGAGCGCCTCCAACGTCGCCTTCGGCCTCTGCCCGCTGCTGACGGCCTCCGCGATCGAGGCGCTGGAAGCGCATGGCAGCGACGAGCTGAAGACAATCTATCTCGAGAAGCTCGTCACCGGCGAATGGACCGGCACGATGCAGCTCACCGAGCCGCAGGCCGGCTCCGATGTCGGCGCGCTGCGCACCCGCGCGGAGAAGCAGGCCGACGGCACCTATCGCATCAAGGGGACGAAGATCTTCATCACCTATGGTGAGCACGACATGACCGACAACATCGTGCATTTCGTGCTGGCGCGCCTGCCCGATGCGCCCGCCGGCACCAAGGGGATCTCGCTGTTCCTGGTGCCGAAGTTCATGGTCAATTCCGACGGCTCGCTGGGGCAGCGCAACGACATCTTCGCCTCTGGCGTCGAGCACAAGCTCGGCATGCATGCCTCGCCGACCTGCACCATGACCATGGGCGATCATGGCGGCGCCATCGGCTTTTTGATCGGCGAAGAGAACCAAGGCATGCGCTGCATGTTCACGATGATGAACCAGGCCCGCCTCGGCGTTGGCCTCGAGGGCGTCGGCGTTGCCGACCGCGCCTATCAGCAGGCCCTCGCCTATGCCCAGGAGCGCAAGCAGGGCCGCGCCGTCGGCAAGAAGGGCGACGGCTCGGACCCGATCTTCGTGCATCCCGACGTCAAGCGCATGCTGATGCGGATGCGGGCGCAGACGGCGGCCGCGCGCACCATCTGCTATGCCACCGCCGTGGCACTGGACGTCTCCATCCGCGCCAGGGATCCCAAGGTTCGTGCCGATGCTGCCGCGCGCGCGGCGCTGCTGACGCCGATGGCAAAGGGCTATTCCACCGACATCGGCAACGAGGTCGCCTATCTCGGCGTGCAGGTGCATGGCGGCATGGGCTTCATCGAGGAAACTGGCGCTGCGCAGCACTATCGCGATGCGCGCATCACCGCGATCTACGAGGGCACCAACGGCATCCAGGCGATCGATCTCGTGACGCGCAAGCTCGCGGCCAATGGCGGCGCTGCGGTGTGGGCGCTGCTCGACGAACTCGCAGCGACCGTCAAGCAGGTGGAGACGTCCAACGATCCCGCTTTCGGCACCACGGGCGTAAAATTGCGCGAGGCGCTGGAGGCCTTGACGCGCACCAGCAAATGGCTGCTCGAGCGCGTGACCTCCGCGCCGAACGAGGCGCTCGCCGGCGCAACCCCGTATCTGCAGCAGTTCGGCGCGACGCTCGGCGGCTGTATGCTGGCCTCCGAAGCGCTCGCCGCGAAGGCCGACGGCCTTGGCGATGCGCCACGCTACGTCTCGCTCGCACGCTTCTTCGCCGAGAACATCGCCGTGCAGGCCGGCGCGCTCGAGCGCACCGTGACGGAGAGCGCGGACTCGGTCGCGGCGGCGGATGCGGTGTTGTTGTAGGCGACGTTCCGCTTTGACTGCGATGTAATGGGAGGCATCTCCACTCCCCGCTGTCATTCCCCGCCACCGGGTCTCGCCTTCGGCGAGCCCGATGACAGGCTCCGGCGGGGAATCCAGTACGCCGTGGCTTCTCGGTCAATCACCGATGTCTCGGAGTACTGGATCGCCCGATCAAGTCGGGCGACGACATCGCGTGTGTGCTAAGCGCCTACCACAAGCGAAGCTTTCCCGGATCGCGCTTCGCTCCATCCGGGCTACGAAGCCACGACCTTCACGCGTCTCCCCGGCCGCCACAGCACGATGCCCGCGGCCACCAGATCCAGCATCACGCACATCGAAAACGCCGTCGTGTAATTGCCGGTAAAACTGTGCACGAGGCCGACGATGCCGGGGCCGAAGGCGCTGACGATACCGCTGATCGAGGTGCCCAATCCCATCGCCGCCGCGAAGGCGGTGGAGCCGATCTCGCGCTGGATGATCAGCGGTGGGAACGTGATCATGTTGCCGATCGAGAAGCCATAGACGGCGCAGCACAGCAGCAGCACCGTCGGGCTGGTGGTCTGCAGGAGCACGAACAGCGCCGCCGCCTGGCTCGTCATCGACGCCGCGCAAGCGAGCCGGGGATCGAGCCGGTCCACGAACAGGCCGAGCGATAGGCGGCCGACCACCGCCATCGCCGCCATGATGGTGACCGCAAGGCCGGCGGCGTGACGGCCGATCAGCGGCTCGAGGAACGCCACCTGGTGGATGATGAATCCCATCTGCGCCAGCAGCGCGATGGCGATCGGCAGCACCATGGTCCAGAACGCCGCGTTGGCGAGCAGGGTCCTGCGTGAATGCGCCGGCGCGGCCACACCGCCCGCGGCCGCACGCCCACCGGGGGCCGGCGACATCCCTGCGGGCCAGCCGATGAAGCCCACGACCACCGGCAGCACCAGCCCCACCATCACGATCGTCGCCGCGAGCATCGCCGAGCGGAAGCCGATGCTGCTCGTCAGCGACAGCAGCAGTGGCACGAGGATGATGCCGCCGCAAGTTGCGCCGTTGAACGCGAGGCTGAGCGCGAGCCCGCGGCGCCGCTCGAACCAGGCGTTCAGCACCGTCGCGATCACCACGGTGCCCATGCCGGCCCAGCCGACCGCCATCAGCGCATAGGCGAGATAGAGCTGCCACGGCGTCTGCATCAGCGCCAGCAGCGCGGTTGAAGCGCCGAGCGCCGACAGGCCGCACAGGATCAGCGCGCGCAGCCCGATGCGGGCGAGCAGATCGTCGGTGAAGATGACGAGGACGGAGGTCAGCAGGAACGAGAAGGTGCTGGCGGCGGAGACCAGCGTGCCCGGCCAGCCATGAGCGCGCTGCAGCTCGGCAAGATAGACGCCCTGGCCGTAAAGGCCGAAGCCGAACGTGAAGAAGGCCATCAGGAAGCAGGCCAGCACCACGCGCCAGCCGCGATAACGCAGCGAGGATTCGTCAACTCCCGTTGCGGCAATCATCGGTCGAGCGATCGGCCAAGATGAACGACATGCGCAACCCTCCCCCACAACCAACGGTTTTTCAAATGAAACATTGTAGCCAATTGTTGCAATGCGCAACGGCTCGTGAGACACCATGCGGCGAGCGCCATACGCCCGCCTCACGGGGTCGTTCCCGAAAAGGTCGAGCTGCCGCATTGGCACGCCTGCAAGATCATGTAGGCTGAGGCTTGAGAGACTCGCCAGCAGCGGCGCGGCGGGTGCAGGGGGTTGTTATGGCGAATGGCAATATCATCGTCACCGAAGAGCGCGGAACCCGCGTGATCACCCTGCGCCGCCCCGGCAAGAAGAACGCGATCACGCAGGACATGTACCGCGAGATGAGCCGCGCGATCGACACCGCGCAGAACAATCCCGACATCCGCTGCATGATCATCACCGGCGGCTCGGGCGTGTTCACCGCGGGCGACGACATCGACGACTTCCTGAAAGCCGACGCGGCGCGCCCGGAGACGCTGTCGAACGGCGCAAAATTTCTCTATTCGCTCGCGCTCAACGTCAAGCCGATCATCGCGGCGGTCGACGGCGCCTCGATCGGCATGGGCACCGTGATGCTGTTCCATTGCGATTACGTGCTGGCCTCCACTGCAGCGACCTTTTCGGCGCCCTACATCAATCTCGGGCTTGTGCCGGTCGGCGCAGCCAGCCTGTTGATGCCGAACACGATGGGCTACCAGCGCGCCTTCGCCATGCTGATCATGGGCCGGACCTTCACCGCCGAGCAGGCCGAAGCCGCAGGCTTCGTCAACACCGTGGTCTCGCCGGGACATACCGAGGTCGAGGCCCGCAAGGTGGCGCGCGAGATCTGCAGGCTGCCGGCCGAGGCGGTCGCGACCTCGCGCAAATTGCTGCGCGCGGCCCCGGAAGCGCTCACCCGCCGCATCGACCAGGAAGCCCATCTGTTCGGCGAGCGGCTCAAGTCGGACGAAGCCGTCGCCGCGTTCAACGCGTTCGCGAACAGGAAGAAGCGCTGAGGAGCTTGTCCCCTCTCCCCTTGTGGGAGAGGGTGGATCGCCGCGGAGCGGCGAGACGGGTGAGGGGTTGTCTCCGCAGGCTCCTCTCTCAACGTAATTCGCGGAGACAACCCCTCATCCGACGCTTCGCGCCACCTTCTCCCACAAGGGGAGAAGGAAGAAAGCAGAGCGCGTTCACGACAATGCTTCGTGAAATCTTCGCGCGGACCGACTAGTCTGGTTCCATGCGATACCGATCCATCCTTGCCGCGCTCGCGCTCATCTCCGCCCTGCCCTCCGCGGCCCAAACCACAGCGCCGGTCGAGCTGCGCATTCTCGCGATCAACGATTTTCACGGCAATCTGCGGCCGCCGCCGGGCGGCATCCGCATCGGCGATCCCGAGGACAAGAGCAAGAAGGTCATGGTCGCCGCCGGCGGGGCCGAGTACATGGCAACGCTGGTCAAGCAGCTGCGCGAGGGACACAAGAACACGATCTTCGTCGCTGCCGGCGATCTGATCGGCGCGAGCCCGTTCCTGTCGGCGATGTTTCACGACGAGCCCACGGTCGAGGCGCTGTCGATGATGGGGCTCGCGATCACCTCCGTCGGCAATCACGAGTTCGACGAGGGCAAGACCGAGCTCTTGCGGATGCAGAACGGCGGCTGCCATCCGCTCGACGGTTGCCAGGGGCCGCATCCGTTCACCGGCGCCAAATTCCACTATCTCGCGGCCTCCACCGTGGAGACCGCGACCGGCAAGAGCGTGCTGCCGCCTTACGAGATCCGGGAATTCGACGGCATTCCCGTCGCCTTCATCGGCCTCACCTTGAGAGAGACCGCGGGCATCGTCTCGCCGTCAGGCATTGCCGGGCTCGAATTCCGCGACGAGGCCGAGACGGTGAACGCGCTGGTGCCGCAGCTGAAGGCGCGCGGCGTCGAGGCGATCGTGGTGCTGATCCACCAGGGCGGCGAGCCCTCGGGCGACTACAATGAATGCCCGGCGATCACGGGCCCGATCGTCGACATCGTCAGGAAATTCGACCGCGCCGTCGACATCGTCGTCAGCGGCCACACCCACCGCGCCTATGTCTGCGACATCGACGGACGGCTCGTCACCAGCGGCGACAAATACGGCACGCTGGTCACCGCGATCGATCTCAAGCTCGATCCTGTTACCCGCGACATCGTCGGCGCGAAAGCCGAGAACGTCATCGTCGCCAACGCCTCGCTGGCGAAAGACCCCGAGCAGACCGCGCTGATCGAGTCCTACGACAAGCTCGCAGCGCCGATCGCCAATCGCCCGGCCGGCTCGGTCACGCAGACGCTGTCGCGCGTGCCGAACGAGGCCGGCGAGAGCGCGCTCGGCGACGTCATCGCCGATGCGCAGCTCGCCGCAACCAAGGACACCAAGGACGGCAGCGCAGTCATCGCGCTCACCAATCCCGGCGGCATCCGCACCGATATCGTGCCAAAGGAGAACGGCGCGATCACCTTCGGCGACGTGTTCTCCAGCCAGCCGTTCCGCAACCGTCTCGTCACCATGACGCTGACCGGGAGCCAGCTCAAGGACATGCTCGAGCAGCAATGGCTCGATCCGAAGCGGCCGCGGATCCTCCAGGTCTCGAACGGGTTCAGTTACGCCTGGGACGCATCGAAGCCGTTCGGCGAGCGCGTCAGCCTCGACAAGATGACACTCAACGGCACGCCCATCGAAGCCGGCAGCGGTTACCGCGTCACCCTCAACGATTACCTCGCCGTCGGCGGCGACGGTTTCACCGTCGCCAAGCAAGGCACCTCGCCGCAATATGGCGGCTATGACGCGGACGCGCTGTTCGCCTTCTTCCGGGCGCACGGGCCGATTGGGCCGTTGCCACCGACCCGCATCCTGCGGGTGAATTGATCCGGATCAAACGGACTGGCCCGCCGTTTGCCATTCTGCAGGGAACACCTAGTCATCTGGAACGCAAGTTCGTCACATTAGTTGATAGCTCGAATCTCTACAGAGGAGAGAGCTTGTGGCGAATGCAGGTGAGCGAGGCCGGCCGATCGCGCCGTTGGTGCTTAGTCCGCCGGAGCGGGCGTACTTGGAGAGACAAGTTCGTCGTCATCGCGTTGCCCGATCGCTATCTGAGCGCTGCCGCGCGATCCTGCGGTGTGCGGATGGCTTGCCAAGCAAGTCTGTGGCTGTCGAACTCGGCCTCCACGAACACACCGTCGGCAAGTGGCGCCGCCGATTTTTGAAGGATCGCTGTGATGGCCTGCTTGACGAGGCCCGCCCGGGCCGCCCTCGAACCATCAACGACGATCAGGTTGCTGAGGTAATTGAGCGGACATTGCGTACAACGCCACCCGACGCGACGCACTGGTCGATCCGCTCAATGGCTGCGGAAACTGGCTTTTCCCACACCACGATCCGCCGAATGTGGACGGCGTTCGGCCTGCAGCCGCACCGCAGCCAGACATTCAAGCTGTCGAGCGACCCGCTGTTCGTCGACAAGGTCCGCGATATCGTCGGCCTTTACCTTTCCCCACCGAACCGAGCCCTTGTCCTCAGTGTCGATGAGAAAAGCCAGATCCAGGCCCTGGATCGCGAGCAGCCGGTCCTGCCGATGATGCCGGGCGTACCGGAACGGCGCACGCACAGCTATGTGCGGCATGGTACGACCTCGCTGTTTGCCGCGCTCGATGTCGCCTCTGGATTCGTCATCGGCAAATGCTACAAGCGCCACCGGGCAGTCGAGTTCTTGAAGTTCCTCAAAGAGATCGACGCTCAAGTCCCTGAAGGGATCGATGTCCATATCGTCATGGACAACTACGCCACTCACAAAACACCCAAGATCAAAGCGTGGCTCGCCCGTCGGCCGCATTATCATGTCCACTTCACGCCGACTTCCGCGTCATGGATCAATCAGGTCGAACGCTGGTTCGCTGAGCTCACCCGAAAGCAGATCCAGCGAGGTGTTCACACCTCCGTCAGGCAGCTCGAGGCCGACATCCGTACCTTCATCGACCTGCACAACAAAAATCCCAAGCCCTTCAAATGGACCAAGTCCGCAGACCAGATTTTGGCTTCCGTCAAACGCTTCTGCCACAAAGCCCAGCAGACTTTATGTGGCGAACTTTAGATTCACGTGACTAGATTGGGATTTGCATTGCGTTTTGGCGCCGGATGCGTCAACGACGTCGAGAGCCCGTATTCTGTGAGGCCGACCTGATGAGCACGCTTCTCCTCTCCCACAAGGCCTGCCTCGACCACGTCACGCCGCCGGGACATCCTGAACGGCCCGACCGCCTGCGCGCGGTGGAGGAAGCGCTGTCGCATGAGCGCTTCCAGTTCCTGGTGCGCGACCAGGCGCCGGAGGGCGATCTCGATCTCGTGACGCTGTGCCACAACGAGCATTACGTCACCGAGCTGCGCCACATCGCGCCGACCAGCGGCCAGGTCTATATCGACGGCGACACCTCGATGTCACCCGGCACGTGGGAAGCGGTGATGCGCGGCGTCGGCGGCGCGGTGGCGGCGACCGAAGCGGTGATGAACGGCGAGCACCGCAACGCCTTCGTCGCGGTGCGCCCGCCCGGCCATCACGCCGAGATCGGCAAGCCGATGGGCTTCTGCTTCTTCGACAATGTCGCGATCGCCGCGCGCCATGCGCAGCGCAAATATGGCATCAAGCGCGCGGCGATCGTCGATTTCGACGTGCATCACGGCAACGGCACGCAGGACATCTTCTGGTCGGACCCGACCGTGATGTACTGCTCGACGCACCAGATGCCGCTGTTCCCGGGCACCGGCGCGAAGGGCGAACGCGGCGATCACGACACCATCGTCAATGCACCGCTCGCTTCCGAGGACGGCGGCCCTGAATTCCGCTCCGCGTTCGAGAGTCTGATCCTGCCGCGGCTGGAAAAGTTCAGCCCCGAGCTGCTGATCATCTCCGCCGGCTTCGATGCGCATTACCGCGATCCGCTGGCGTCCCTGAATTTGCGCGCCGAGGACTACACCTGGGTCACGCGCAAGCTGATGGACCTTGCCGACAAGTCCGCAGGCGGGCGCGTTGTCTCCGTGCTCGAAGGCGGCTATGACCTGCAAGGATTGAAAGAATCTGTTACGGCGCATGTCGGCGCCCTCATGGGCGCCTGACGACAATCGCCACATTGAGCCCGCAAAACCTGCCTTCACTCCAAGGAAAGCGAATAGGGCAATCGGAAACGGATATGGCCGAAAACACCCAAGTCGACGTCTCCAGGCTCACCTTCGAGCGCGCGATCGAGGAACTCGAAACGATCGTCAAGCGGCTCGAGGACGGCAAGGTGCCGCTCGAGGAATCCGTGACGATCTACGAGCGTGGCGAAGCCTTGAAGCGTCGCTGCGAGGACCTGCTGCGCCAGGCCGAGGCCCGCGTCGACAAGATCACCACCGATGCCAGCGGCCAGGCCACAGGCACCGCGCCGCTCGACGTGCAGTAAGGCCGACACGCCCAATTCCATTCTGCCCGGCGCCGCCTGCATGAAGGGCTTCATGCGGGAGTTCCGTCCGTATTTTCCGTGGCGGGGTAGTTCCGCGGGCGTTCCGGCTGCGGAACCGGTCAAATCCAACGCCTCCGCAGGCCGGAACCAGGCCACAAGCGGGCAAAAAGTACATATTTTCACCGAAAAGCGCTGCCAACGAAGCAGTTGGGGAGGAACCGCCGGTCCCTGCCCAAGGTTAACCAATCTGGCCCGCCGGTTGCAGCTGCATGGCCGTAATCGGCGGGGCGGGTTGGCTTTGGCCCAAGCTTTGGTGTAAAGCTGCGCGGAGTGTGGCTTTTTGCAAGCCTTGCGTGGGCACTGATTACCGACGACAAGCGCTTCAAACTGCTGGTGAATTGGCTGGGACGGACGAAGCCGATCTAAGTGACAGGGATCACAGAGACTGAACCGGAGCGCACCTAAGCTCACCTAAGCTTGAAGACGGGGCCGTGCCCCAGGCAGGTGGCTCCGACGGTTTTAGGATTCGCGCTGCGCCGATATTGTGCAAACCCATCGCGCACCGGAACGACCTTCCGGCGCTGACAAATTGGAAATCGCCGTGAACGCATACAGTAAGACGCCGCTTCTCGACACCATCCGGACCCCGGACGACCTGCGCAAGCTCAAGATCGAGCAGGTTCGCCAGGTCGCCGACGAGCTGCGGCAGGAGACCATCGATGCCGTCTCGGTGACCGGCGGTCACTTCGGCGCGGGCCTCGGCGTGGTCGAGCTCACCACCGCGATCCACTACGTCTTCGACACGCCGCGCGACCGGCTGATCTGGGACGTCGGCCATCAGGCCTATCCGCACAAGATCCTCACCGGCCGCCGCGACCGCATCCGCACGCTGCGCACCGGCGGCGGCCTCTCCGGCTTCACCAAGCGCAGCGAGAGCGATTACGATCCGTTCGGCGCCGCGCATTCCTCGACCTCGATCTCGGCCGGTCTCGGCATGGCCGTCGCGCGCGACCTCTCCGGCGGCAAGAACAACGTTATCGCAGTGATCGGTGACGGTGCGATGTCGGCGGGCATGGCTTATGAGGCCATGAACAACGCCGGCGCCATGAACTCGCGCCTGATCGTCATCCTCAACGACAACGACATGTCGATCGCGCCGCCGGTCGGCGCCATGAGCGCCTATCTGTCGCGCCTCTACTCCGGCAAGACCTATCGCACGCTGCGCGACGCGGCCAAGCAGATCAACAAGCGCCTGCCCAAGATCATCGCCAACCGCGCCAACCGCGTCGAGGAATATTCCCGCGGCTTCATGATGGACGGCGGCACGCTGTTCGAGGAGCTCGGCTTCTATTACGTCGGCCCGATCGACGGCCATAACCTCGACCATCTGCTGCCCGTGCTGAAGAACGTGCGCGACATGGAGGAAGGCCCGATCCTGGTCCACGTCGTGACGCAGAAGGGCAAGGGCTACGGCCCGGCGGAAGCCTCCGCCGACAAGTACCACGCCGTCGTCAAGTTCGACGTCGCGACGGGCACGCAAGCCAAGGCCAAGCCGAACGCGCCGGCCTACCAGAACGTGTTCGGCCAGAGCCTCGTCAAGGAAGCCCAGAAAGACGACAAGATCGTCGCCATCACCGCGGCGATGCCGTCCGGCACCGGTGTCGACATCTTCAACAAGGCGTTCCCGGACCGCACCTTCGACGTCGGCATCGCCGAGCAGCACGCGGTGACCTTTGCCGCCGGTCTTGCCAGCGAAGGCTACAAGCCGTTCTGTGCGATCTACTCGACCTTCCTGCAGCGCGGCTACGACCAGATCGTGCATGACGTGGCGATCCAGAACCTGCCCGTGCGCTTCGCCATCGACCGCGCCGGCCTCGTCGGCGCTGACGGTGCGACCCATGCCGGGTCGTTCGACAACGCCTATCTCGGCTGTCTGCCCAACATGGTGATCATGGCGGCGGCGGACGAGGCCGAGCTGGTGCACATGGTGGCGACGCAGGTCGCGATCGACGACCGTCCGAGCTCGCTGCGCTATCCGCGCGGCGAAGGCCGCGGCATCGAGATGCCCGACGTCGGCGTTCCGCTCGAGGTCGGCAAGGGCCGCATGATCCGCCAGGGCAGCAAGATCGCCCTGCTCTCCTTCGGCACCCGCCTCGCCGAATGCGAGAAGGCCGCCGACGAGCTCGCCGCCCTCGGCCTCTCCACCTCGATCGCGGACGCGCGCTTCATGAAGCCGCTCGACACCGAGCTGGTGCTCAAGCTCGCCCGCGACCACGAGATCCTGATCACGATCGAGGAAGGCTCGGTCGGCGGCTTCGGCTCGCATGTCGCGCAGTTCCTGACCGACCAGGGCGTGCTCGACAGCGGAATGGTCAAGTTCCGCTCGATGGTGCTGCCTGACGTGTTCCAGGACCACGACACGCCGGCGGCGATGTACGGCCGCGCCGGTCTCGACGCCAAGGGCATCGTCGCCAAGGTGTTCGAGGCGCTCGGCAAGGACGTGAAGACCGAGACGGTCAAGCTGGCCTAAGCCATCGCGACAGACGCTGGACCCACCTCTCCCATCGGGAGAGGTCGGATTGCGCAAGTAATCCGGGTGAGGCGTTCAGGTCCCACGTGAGAGCGTAACCCCTCACCCGGCGCTTCGCGCCGACCTCTCCCGATGGGAGAGGTGTGGCACCGCGCTTCGCATCGGCAGACCTCACCCATGAAAATCTATCTGGCAGGCCCCGACGTGTTCCTGCCGGATGCGGTTGGGATCGGCCGGCGCAAGGTCGAGATCTGCGCGGCGCACGGGCTCACCGGCCTCTATCCGCTCGACAATGCCGTCGACCTCGACGCACCCGACGCCGCGCGGCAGATTTTCTGCGGCAACGAGGCGATGATGGACGAGGCCGACGCCATCATTGCCAATCTCATCCCGTTCCGCGGCGCCGGCGCCGATCCCGGCACCGTCTACGAGCTCGGCTACATGGCCGGCCGCCGCAAGTTCTGTCTCGCCTATTCCAACGATCCCGCCACCTATGCCGACCGTCTCGGCCGCCTCGCGCACGTCACCTCCGAGGACGGGCGGCTGGTCGATGCGCAGGGGCTGACGGTCGAGGACTTCGGCCTCGTCGACAACCTCATGATGATCCATGCGCTGGAGCTGCACGGCTGCCCCTTGGTAACGCCGGTGCAGATGCCTAACGACGTCTGGCACGACCTCGCCGCGTTCGAGACTTGCGTCCGGATGGCGGCCGCGCAATTGATCGCTACATAAGCGCTCAGTCGCTTCCGGAGAGAACGATGTCCCCTGCCCGCAAGCGTGCGGATGTTCTGCTGGTCGAGCGCGGCCTGTTCGAGAGCCGGGCGCGGGCGCGCGCGGCGATCGAGGCCGGCCTCGTCACGGCCGACGACAAGCAGGTTTCAAAACCGTCGGAGACGATCGCCGAGGATGCCGTGATCCAGGCCGAACCCGCGCACCCCTACGTCTCGCGCGGCGGCGTCAAGCTCGCCGGCGCGCTGGAGCGCTACCCGATCGAGATCGAGGACCATGTCTGCCTCGACGTCGGCGCTTCCACCGGTGGTTTTACAGAAGTGCTGCTGGCGAACGGCGCGGGCCTCGTCTTTGCCGTCGATGTCGGCACCAGCCAGCTGCATCCCTCGCTGCGCGGTCATCCCAAGATCGTGTCGATGGAGGAAACGGACATTCGCAGCTACGACGGCAAGCGCCTGCCGGCGCGGCCCGATGTCGTCGTCATCGACGTCAGCTTCATCTCGCTGAAAACCGTGCTGCCGGTGGCGCTGTCGCTGGCGGCAGCGCCGATGAGCCTGCTCGCGCTGATCAAGCCGCAATTCGAGGCGGAGCGGAAGCACAACAAGAAAGGCATCATCCGCGACACCGCCGTGCATCAGGAGATCTGCGACGACATCGCCGCCTTCGCCGCTTCGCTCGGCTGCACCGACATCGAAATCTTCCCCTCGCCGATTACGGGCGGCGACGGCAACATCGAATTCTTCCTGGGCGCGCGCCGTGGTTGAACGCTTGAGGATCGATCACGTCGGCCATCGCGGCGACGGCGTCTGCCTCGACGCCGGCGAAGCGATCTATGTGCCTTACACGCTTGGCGGCGAGACCGTCGAGGTCGATCACGTCGCGGGCAACCATCCTGATCGCCGCAAGCTTCTGGCGGTCGATGTCGCCAGCCCCGAGCGCATCGAACCGTTCTGCCCGCATTTCGGCATCTGCGGCGGCTGCGCGATCCAGCACTGGGCAGCCGAGCCGTACCGCGCCTGGAAGCGCAGCATCGTGGTCGAGACGCTGGCGCAGGCCGGCATCGATTGCGAGGTGGCGCCGCTGGTCGATGCCCACGGCGCCGGCCGCCGTCGCGTCACGCTGCATGGAAGATTTGGCACACATGACGTGCTCAAGGTCGGCTTCTCGGCGGCGAGCTCGCACGACGTCATCCCGATCCATCGCTGCCCGATCCTCGATCCCGGCCTCGAAGGTGCACTCGACGCCGCCTGGGCGCTGGCTGAGCCGTTGACATCGAAAATGCCGGTGACGAAACCGCTCGACATCCAGGTCACCGCGACCGTCAACGGCCTCGATGTCGACGTGCGCGGCTCCGGCCCGCTGCCGACACCGATCGTCACCGCGCTGTCGCGCGTCGCCGAGCAGCACCGCCTGGCGCGGCTGACGCGGCATGGCGAGCTGGTGCTGCAACGTCTGCTACCGATCGTGAAGATGGGTCGCGCTGACGTGACGTTGCCGCCCGGCTCGTTCTTGCAGGCGACGGTTGCGGGCGAAGAGACGCTGGCCGCGCTCGTCGCCGAGCGCGTCGGCAAGGCCAAGGAGGTTCTCGACCTCTTCTGCGGCGTCGGCCCGTTCGCGCTTAGGCTTGCTGAGAAGGCGCGCCTCACCGCCTATGACAACGATGCCGGCGCGATCGCCGCACTCGCGAAAGCCGCGCGCACGCCCGGCCTGAAGCCGATCAGGTGCGAGCCGCGCGATTTGTTCCGCCGCCCGCTGGTGCCGCAGGAGCTGCGCGATTTCGACGCGGTCGTGTTCGATCCGCCGCGCCAGGGCGCGCAGGCGCAGGCGCTGAAGCTTGCCGCGAGCAAGGTGCCTGTGGTGATTGCAGTGTCCTGCAACAGCGCGACCTTCGCCCGCGATGCGCGGCTCTTGATCGATGGTGGTTACAAGATCGAGAACGTGGTGCCGGTGGACCAGTTCCGCCATACGCCGCATGTGGAGCTGGTGGCGCGATTTACGCGGTAGTCTTTTTGTTTGAGCATGACCTTTCGGGAAACCGCTGCACACTTTCCCGGGTCATGCTCTAGCGCCGCAACCCGCTCAACGCCGGCGACTCGCCGGGCAGCATGTTCGATCGGATATCGCTGTCCATGCGGCCCGAATCCTGCTGGACGACACCGGCGCCGAACGACAGGCTGAGATTGGAGGTCGGCTTGAACTCGACCCCCGCGAACGCGCTATAGCCGGGAGAGGCACCAGAGGTGAGCGGCGCAAGCGAGCTGCCGATGCCGTCGCCATATTTCAGCGAGTTGAAACCGGCAAAGAACGTGACCGGCATGCCGCCCGCAGTCTTGGTGTTGTAACCGAACTGCGTGCTGTCATAGGACAGCGCGCTGAAATTGCCGGCCGGGACGGACTGGCTGAGGCCGCTCAAACCAAGATTGCCGCGCGCGCCGCCGACAAAGAAACCGGGACGAAAATCATAGCCGCCATTGGCATCGGCCGCATTGAAGCTCGGAAAATTGCCGTAAGCGTCGGCGCTCTGGACAGCGCTGCCGCCGAAGCCGAAAGGCCCGCCCGGAATCCAATATTGCAGCGGGGCCGCCTGCGCATGGGCCGGCGCATCGCCGAGGCAGAGCACCGCGAACAGAGTTGCAAGAGCGCAGGACCGAGTGAAGCTGGACATTCAGGTGACCGTCAGAAACCTCGCAGATTATATGCCCATGATCGTGCAAATGCCAGCGACGCAATGCCTGGGCTCACGCGATCCGGTTCCGGCCATCACCTTTTCCTGACGCCATGAACCTCCCCTCCGACGCGCGGACCCATTTACAGGGCATGCAGCGCGCTCCCGACAGTGGATGTGCGCGGACCCTCGAAATGTCCGCCATCGCATGGAGGCTATCATGGACGTCGATACCGACAGGTTGAATGCCTTTATGGGCAAGATGATCACCGAGGTCGGGGCGGCGATGAACGCATCGCTGGTCCTGCTGGGCGACAAGCTCGGCCTTTACCGCACCCTCGCCGCCAAGGGACCGATGAACTCCGCCGAGCTGGCGAGCGCCACCGGAACGACTGAGCGTTATGTCCGCGAATGGCTCTCGAGCCAGGCGGCGTCCGGCTACGTCGAATTTGACTCAGCATCCGGAAAATTCTCGATGCTGCCAGAGCAGGCGATGGCGCTTGCCGACCCGGACAGCCCGGTGTTCCTCGGCGCCGTCGGCAACGTCATTGCCGCAGCGTTTCTCGACGAGCCGAAGATCACGGACGCGTTCAAGACCGGCAAGGGTGTCGGCTGGAATCGGCGCAGCGAGTGCCTGTTCTGCGGCACCGCCCGCTTCTTCCGCACCGGTTACATGCATCATCTGGTGCAGGAGTGGCTGCCGGCGCTGGACGGCGTCGTGGACAAGCTCAAGCGCGGTGCCAAGGTCGCCGACGTCGGCTGCGGTCACGGCGTCTCGACGCGGCTGATGGCGGAGGCCTTCCCCAATTCGCGCTTCTACGGCTTCGACTATCACGAGGGCTCGATCGAGGCGGCGCGAAAGGCTGCAGCCGAAGCAAAGCTCGGCGATCGCGTCAGCTTCGCGGTGCACTCGGCCAAGTCCTATCCGGCCGAGGGCTACGATCTCGTCTGCTTCTTCGATTGCCTGCACGACATGGGCGATCCGGTCGGCGCCATCCGCCACGTGCGCGAAAGCATGGCCAAGGACGGCACCTGCATGCTGGTCGAGCCGTTCGCGGGCGACCGCCTCGAGGACAACCTCAACCCGGTCGGGCGCGTCTATTACGCGGCGTCGACCATGATCTGCACGCCGGCCTCGCTCGATCAGGAGGTGGGCCTGGCGCTCGGCGCCCAAGCCGGCGAGGCGAGGCTGCGCAAGGTCGCGGGCGAAGGCGGCCTGTCGCGCTTCCGCCGCGCCGCCGAGACCCCGTTCAACCTGATCCTGGAGGCACGGATCTGAACGCGCGCAAGCGCCGCGGCCGACGATGTCAGGCCGCGTCGCCCACGCCCATTCCGAACGTGATCTGGTTGCCGTCGGCATCGACGACGTCGAAATCTCGCATGCCGTAATCGCGGTCCTCCGGCCGGTTGAGCAGCCTGGCACCGCGCCGCGAGACTTCGGCATAAATCTCGTCGACGTCGCGGACGAAAACGCAGAGACCGCCATGTCCGGGCAGCCGTTTCGTTGCGGCCGCCGCGAGCAGATGCAGGCCGACCTCGTCCCGGCAGAGGCAGGCATAGGACGGAGGCTGGCCATATTCGAAGGTGACCTCGAAGCCGAGCACGTCGCGGTAATAGGCAAGGCTCGCGGCGATGTCGGAGACGACGAAAACGGTGGCTGAGCCCGCCATCATCACGGGTTCGTCGGTCATCGGTCCCTCTCCATCGCAAGCAATCTCCAGCGCGCAGTGTAGCATGCGCGCCCGAGGTCTTGCATGGGCCAGGCTGCAACGTAAGCTGGCGATCGAACAAGGCGGCATGAGTCCGCCAACATGGGAGGATGACCATGAAATATTCCGGCCTGGCGCTGGTTGTGCTGCTTGCCGTGACGATCTCCCGCGCGGGCCACGCGGCCGAGCCGACGCGCTTCACACCGCTCAAGCCGGACGAACTCACGCCGCCGCAGAAGGAATGGGCCGATGCGATCGCGGTGCCGCCGCGCAACGCCAAGTTCACCAACCCGCCCTATCGCGCCTATATCCGCAACCCCGAGCTGGCGCCAAAGCTCTCGGCGATGTCTGACTATCTGCGCTGGAATTCGTCGCTGCCGGCGCGCCTCAGCGAATTCGCGATCCTGATCACGGCACGGCAATGGACGGCGCAGTACGAATGGTTCGCGCATTATCCGCTGGCGATGAAAGCCGGCCTCGATCCGCAGGTCGCCAAGGACGTCGCGAACGGCGTGCGGCCGCAGACGATGAAGGATGATGAAGCCGCGCTCTATGATCTCGCGATGGCGCTCTACCGCGACAAGAAGGTGTCCGATGAGGTCTATCGCGCCGCCCAGCAGAAATTCGGCGAGCGCGGCATCATGGATATCATCGGCCTGATCGGCTATTACGACCTGGTCTCGATGACGCTGATCACGATGCAGGCGGAAGCGCCGAACGACAGCGTCCCGCCCTTGCCGCCGCTGGCTGCGAAGTAGCATCAGCAAAATTGCCCTCCATGCCGCACGATCCCCTGCTCACGCGCCTGACATCCGCTCTCGCCGAAGTGCCGGGCATCGCGGCCATCGTGCTCGGCGGCTCGCGTGCGCGGGGCAGTGCACATCCGGGGTCGGACTACGACATCGGGCTCTACTTCACGGCGGCGAGCCCGCTGGACACGGAACGGCTCCTGGCGGCGGCGAAGACGATCGCTGACGACCCGGCCACTACGTCGGTGACGCCGATCGGAGAATGGGGACCGTGGATCGTCGGCGGCGCCTGGCTGTCGGTCGAAGGAAACAAGGTCGATCTGCTCTACCGCAACATCGATGCGGTCGAGGCCGTGATGGCATCCTGCCAAGCAGGCGTCGTCACCATGGATTACCAGCCCGGCCATCCACATGGCTTCTGCTCGGCGATCTGGATGGGCGAGATCGCCTGTTGCCAGCCGCTGCACGATCCAGAGGCCCTGATCGCCCGGCTGAAGTCTGCCGCGCTGCCCTACCCGCAGCCGTTGCGGTGCGCTCTGATCCGGCGCTTCCAGTGGGAAGTGCTGTTCGCCATCGAGAACGCAGAGCTGGCCATCGCGCGCGACGAATGGACCCATGTCGCCGGATGCGCCTACCAGTCGCTGGCTTGCGTCGCACAGGTTCTGTTTGCGTTGAACGATCGCTATCTCATCAACGAAAAAGGCGCACTGGGGGAAGCCGCACGCCTGCCGCTGACGATTTCGCATCTGAACGAGCAGACGAAAGAGGTCTGGCGATTGATCGGCGATGGTGCCTTTGCGTCCGCCTGCGATGTCTTGCGTGAAATCGACCGGCAATTGAAAGCGCTGACGCAGTCCGCGACAACGAGCCGTAGCGGCTAGGCCGTCTTGTCCACCGAGGACGAACCGTTCGTCGGCGGGTACTTCGTCACCGGCACCATGAAGGACTTGGTGCCGACCTGGTAGATGATCTTGCCGTTCTTGCCGTCGTCGGTCGCGATCTGCGACTGGCCGAACGTGATCACGTTCTTGTAGACGTAGCCGGTGCCCTGGCGGGTGATGCCGTCGGTGGTGACGCTGACCGTGGCTTCCTTGCCGTTGATGGCAAGGACGCGAAAGCTTGCGCTCTTGCCATTGTCGGCCGAATAGCCGCCCCAGGTTCCCATGAGGTTGCTGTCGGAGCCGGGAGGCGCCTGCTTTGCGAGAGTGGCGGTCGCCTGGCCGCCGCCGGCGGAGAACACCAGCGCGAGATTCTTGCCATCCTTGGTGCCGACAGTGACGTTGCCGTAGGTGATGGTCGCACCATTGACCTGGCCGAAACCGCGCTCGGTATGCCCATTATGGGTATACTCGATCTGGGCCCGGGCTCCCCGGATGTTCACAACCTTGAAGCCGACTTGCTGGTTGTTGCCCGCCCAATTCCCTTTCCAGTCACCGACCAGGTTGCTCTGGTGATACATCCGCTCGTTGGCGGGCGAGATCTGGTTGGTGCTAGACGAGATGACGGCCATTGGATTGCTCGGCGGACGATCCTGACAAGGACGCTTTCGTTCGCATGTCGGCACACAGTATCAGGACATGATCCTGAAACAGCTGGAAACAATTGGATTAGGACCACGCGCTGGTTAACGAGCCGTTAAATTCAACCGCTGCGCGAGTGAGGCAAACGGTCCCATTCGACAGGTCGCGCGGCTCAGCGGCCCCAGCGGTCCGACCAGATCTTCTCGCCGATCATGCAATTGACCCGCGGCTCCTTGTCCTTGTCGGCAACGGGCACCACGGGTCGCTCCGGCGTGCGGCCCGCCACCTCCATCAGGAGTTTCGTGCGGATCGCTTCCTTGAACTTCTCGCGATCCTTGATCGAGATCACGAAGGCGCCAGGACCGCCGATGACGCAGTCTTCGTAATAGTAGTCGAGATTGTCGATATCCATGGTCGAGTAGGACGGCTCCTTGACCATGATCGGCAGGCCGTTGATGACGATGCCCTTCTCGAGCGCGGCGTCGCGCGCCACCGTCACGGGGCCGCCATTGTTGTTGGGCCCGTCGCCCGAGATGTCGATCACGCGGCGCAGGCCGCGATAGGGATCCTCCTCGAACAGCGGCATCGCGAAATTGATCGCGCCGGAGATCGACGTGCGCGAGGCGCGCCGGATCGGCGTCTTCATGATTTCGGCCGCGACCGGATCGGCAGTCTCCGGTCCGTCGATCAGCCGCCAGGGGATGATGACCTTCTGGTCGCTGGAGGCCGCCCATTCGAAATAGGTCACCGCGATCCGGCCGTTCGGACCGAGCTTCAGCGCCTGGAGGAATTCCTTCGACTGGATCGCCTGCGCATAACCTTCGCGCTGCACCGCGAGTTCGTCCATGTCCATGGAGTAGGAGACGTCGACCGCGAGGATCAGCTCGACGTCGACGGTCTGCGCATCCTTGTCGGCTGCAAGGCGTTGCGGCTGATGTCTGGACGGCTCAAATTTGGGTCCTGGTGCCGCGATTCCCGCGACCTCCCCTCCGGCCAACATGCCGGCCACCAGCACAGCCCCGATCGAGAACAGCAAGCGCATCGCAGTCTCCCGTCGTATGACGCGATGGTGACATGCAATCGCCTTGCCGCAAAGCGCGAAGATCGCTTCCGCTTCACATTCGAGTTAGGAATTTCGCGCTTTACGCAAAGCCGCCGCGGTGTTGCCGCGCTTGCGTCATCGGAACGCGTGCGACCACGGGCTCCGTCATTCCGGGGCGGCTCGAAGAGCCGAACCCGGAATCTCGAGATTCTCTGGCGCGCAAGGGCGCGCCAGAGTTCTCGCTTCGCGAGGCCCGGAATGACGGCGTTAGTGGAGCTACTCCCCCGCCCACTTGTCCGGCGCGATTTCCATGCTAGGCTGGACGCACAGATGGGGATGGAGTCCCCCGACAACCGCCCGGCGGCTCAGATTGTACCTGGACCGTAATGGGCTGATGACTCCTGCTTGAGGTGGGGCAATCATTGAGCCTCCGCCTTTGGCGGGAGCATGGACAGACCCGCCGATGGCGGGTTTTTTGTTGCCTGAAGCCCGACGAAGGAGAAGGCGTGACGACGACACCGAATGCTGCGCGCAGCGCGTTGCCCAGGGGGATCTGGGTGCTCGGCTTCGTCTCGATGCTGATGGACGTCTCCTCCGAGATGATCCACGCACTGCTGCCGGTCTATCTCGTCACCGTGCTCGGCGCCTCCACGCTCACCGTCGGCTTCATCGAGGGCGTCGCGGAGGCGACCGCCTCGATCACCAAGATCTTTTCGGGCGCACTGTCCGACTGGCTCGGCCGCCGCAAGCTGCTCGCCGCCCTCGGCTATGGGCTGGCCGCGATGACGAAGCCGCTCTTCCCGCTCGCCCCCAGCGTCGGATGGCTGGTCGCAGCGCGCTTCATCGACCGGGTCGGCAAGGGCATTCGCGGTGCACCGCGGGATGCGCTGATCGCCGACATAGCGCCTGCAGGCCTGCGCGGCGCGAGCTTCGGCCTGCGGCAGTCGCTCGACACCATCGGCGCCTTCGTCGGGCCGCTCGCGGCGATCGGCTTGATGTGGTGGACGGCGGATAATTTCACCCTCGTGTTCTGGATGGCCGTGCTGCCGGCCTTCCTGTCCTTCGCCCTGATCGCGCTCGCGGTCCACGAGCCGGAGCCGGACCCGAGCCGGGAGCCCGCGACCAATCCGCTGAATCTGACGGCGATGCGGCAGCTCGGATCGGTGTACTGGCGCGTCGTCGCGGTCGGCGTCGTCTTCACGCTGGCCCGCTTCAGCGAGGCCTTCCTGATCCTCCGCGCGCAGAACATTGGGCTCAATGCGATGTGGGTGCCGGCGGTGCTGGTGCTGATGAACATCACCTACGCGCTGTCGGCCTATCCGGCCGGCGTGCTCTCCGACCGGATCAACCGGACCGCCCTGCTCGCGCTCGGCCTCCTCTTTCTTGCCGGCGCCGACCTCGCGCTCGCCTTGCTGCCGAGTCTTGGGGGCCTCGCGCTCGGCGTCGTGCTGTGGGGGCTGCACATGGGATTGACGCAAGGCCTGCTCTCGGCCCAGGTCGCCGACGCTGCGCCTCCGAGCCTGCGCGGCACCGCCTTCGGCTATTTCAACCTGTTCACGGGGATTGCCTTGCTCGCCGCAAGCGTGATCGCCGGCGCGCTGTGGGATGCCTATGGTCCTGCGGGCACGTTCCTCGCCGGGCTCGGCTTCGCGCTGGTGGCGCTCGTGGGGCTGCTCACTGTGGGCAACGGCCTCGTCGCGGAGGACAAGTGATGCTGAGCGGAGTGATCGCGATCGTGATCGGCAGCGTGCTCGGCGGCTGCGCACGCTATTTCGTCTCCGGCGCGATCGCCCGGCGGATGGGCGAGACGTTTCCGTGGGGCACCATGACCATCAACGTCACCGGCGCCTTCCTGATCGGCATCTTCGGCGCGCTGGCAACGCATCCCGGCTCGGTGTTCGCCGCGCCCAATCCCTGGCTATTCGCGGTGACCGGCTTCCTCGGCTGCTACACCACGGTGTCCTCGTTCAGCCTGCAAACGCTGACGCTCGCCCGCAACGGCGAGCCGATGCACGCGCTCGGCAATGTCGTGTTCTCGGTCGGGCTCTGCCTCGCCGCCGTCAGTTGCGGCTTCCTGCTCGCGGACAGTTTTGGAGGCTAACGGCAGATGAAGTCCCCCTCCTCCGCCGAGCGCTGGCGCACCGCGACGCTCTATGCCTGGGTGGCCGCCGGCAGCATCATTGGCGGGCTGACGCGCTACCTGGTCGGGCTCGCGCTCGACACCGGGCCCGGCTTCCCCATCGCGACGCTGTTCATCAACGCCACGGGCTCGCTGATCATCGGCTTCTACGCGGCGCTGACCGGCCCCGACGGCCGCGTGCTGGCGCGGCCCGAGCACCGGCAATTCGTGATGACCGGGTTCTGCGGCGGCTACACCACCTTCTCCACTTTCAGCCTGGAAACCTTCCGCCTGTTCCACGGCGGCATGAAATATACGGCGCTGGCCTATATCGCCGCGTCGGTCGTCTGCTGGCTGGTGTCGGTTTGGCTCGGCCATATGCTGGCGAGCCGCTATAATCGCCTGAAAAGGAGCTGACTATGCAGATTCCCAATCAGGCGGTTTCGCTCCGGATCTTCATCGGCGAGAGCGACCATTATGACGGCAAGCCGCTTTATGAAGCGATCGTGACGACGGCGCGCGAGCGGCACCTCGCCGGCGCGACCGTGCTGCGTGGCCCCATGGGGTTCGGCAAATCGAGCCGACTGCACACTTCCAAAATCCTGCGGCTGTCCGAGGACCTGCCGCTCCTGATCGAGATCGTCGACAGCGAGGACAACATCAACGCATTCCTGCCCATCCTGGATGGCATGATGTCGAGCGGCCTGATCACCTTGGAGAAGGTGCAGGTCCTGCAATATGGTGCGAAGGCCGCGAGCTGATCGCTCCGGCAGGAACCCGAGCCCGCCCTGTCCGGGGAGGCGGAATGAACGACACCGTCACGACGCCGAAAACCAAAACCAAGACCAAGACCAAGGTCGAGCGGCCGCGGCTGCACAAGGTCATCCTGATCAACGACGACTACACGCCGCGCGAATTCGTGACCATGGTCCTGAAGGCCGAATTCCGCATGACCGAGGATCAGGCCTACAAGGTGATGATCACCGCGCACAAGCTCGGCGCCTGCGTGGTCGCCGTGTTCACCAAGGACGTCGCCGAGACCAAGGCGACGCGCGCCACCGACGCCGGCCGCGCCAAGGGCTATCCGCTGCTGTTCACCACGGAGCCGGAGGAATAGGCCATCCGCGCTTTCCGACTTTGCATTCCCGCCAGAGATCGCCGACAATGCCGCAAAACCGGCGCAGGCCGGTCAATAAGCAGGGCGGGAAACGACGGAAGTGGGCATATCAAGAAGAAGCTTCGTGACAAGAGGCCGACTGGTTCTGACGCTGACGGCGATCACCGTCCTCGCTAGCAGTATGGCGCAAGCGGCCGAACGGGTCCGCATCGGGCTGCTGAAACTCTCCTCGGCCGCCCCGTTGTTCCTCGCCAAGGAGCGCGGCTATTTCGAGCAAGAAGGGATCGAGGCCGATCTAAAGTTCTTCGACGCTGCCGTGCCGATCGCGGTGGCCAGCGTCTCCGGCGATATCGACATCGGTTTCACCGGCTTCACGGCCGCTTTCTACAACCTCGCGGGCAAGGGCGGACTGAAGGTGATTGCCGGCACGGCGCGCGAGGCACCCGGCTTCCAGAATACCGCTTACGTCGCCTCCAAGCGCGCGTATGATTCGGGCCTGAAGGCGCTGAAGGATTTGCCGGGCCATTCCGTCGGCATCACGCAAATCGGCTCGACTTTCCATTATTCGCTCGGCCTGATCTCCGACAAGCTGAAATTCGACGTGACCTCCGTCCGGGTCGTTCCGCTCCAATCGTTGCCGAATGTCGCCGCTGCCATCAAGGGCGGCCAGCTCGACGCGGCGCTTACCGCCACGACCACGATCAGCCCGGTGGTCGCCTCTGGCGACGCGATCATTCTCGGCTTCGTCGGCGACGAGACGCCCTGGATGCTCGGCTGCGTCGTGGCTTCGAACGCGACGATCGAGAAGAACCGCAAGCTGGTCGAGAAGGTGCTGGCCGCCTATCGCCGCGGCGCCGACGACTATGCGCGCGTGCTGTTGAAACGCGATGCGGACGGCAAGTTCGTCCGCAGCGAGGAAGGCGACGCGATGCTTGCGATCATCTCCAAATACACAGAGCAGAAGGTCGAGCAGCTCCGCATCGGGCTCTCGGTCGTCGATCCCGCGCTCGACAGCGCCGACATCGCCCGTCAGATCGCCTGGTTCAAGCGCCAGAAGATGATCGAACCCGACATCGATGCCGAGAAGATCATCGACAAATCCTTCGTCCCGGACCGGCCGACGACGCCGAGATGACTGACGACAACGACAACAAGAACACGGAGCGAGCCATGAGCACGAGCGAAGTCACCGCGGGCACCAAAATTGTCCGGCGTGCCGCAAACCAGAAGCCGTCGCGCGTCGTCGCCGACATCTGCGTGGTCGGTTCGGGTGCAGCCGGCATGTCGGCGGCAATCGAGGGCGCGCGCGCCGGACGCAAGGTGGTGCTGGTCGATAGCCTGCCAGCGCTCGGCGGCCAGGCGGTCAACTCCATCATCGGCACCTTCTGCGGCCTGTTCTCGAACGGCAGCGACGGCTACCAGTTCACCCACGGTATCGCCGACGATCTGCTGGGCGACCTCGGTGCGCAGGAGAACGCGCTGTTCTACCGCCGTGGGCCGCACACCACCGTCGTCTATTACGACGAGGTCGCACTCGGACGCTGGGTCGAGAAGGCGATGCTTGCGGCCGGCGTCACCGTGATCGTCGGCGCCGTCATGCGCAACGTCCGCGTCGCCGGCCGGCGCGTGACCGGGATCGATCTCTCCACCCGCTACGGCGACGTCGAGGTCGAGGCAAACGGCTTCGTCGACGCCTCCGGCGACGCCGCGCTGGTGTGGCAGGCGGGTTTTGCCTGCCGCGAGCCGGACGACGGCCCGATCTACGGCACGCAAATGCTGATCGTGGAGAATATCGACGAGAGCAAGGTGCCGAGCCGAGAGGAATTGCCGGCGCGCATGCGAGAGAAGGCCGGCGACTACGGCCTGTTGCGGCGCGAGGGCCTGTCCTTCGTCATTCCCGGGCGCGGCGTTGCCGCCATGAACATGACCCATGTCGAAACGCCGCTGGAGCCACTGGAGGCGAGCCGCAAGGGCATCGAGGGCAAGGACCAGGCCGACCGCGCCTTCGCTTTCCTCAGGAACGAATTCCCCGCCTGCTTCGGCAAAGCGCGCATCCGCGCCTATGGCTTTCCGGGGATCCGCCAGACGCGCTGGATCGTCGGCCGCCAGCAATTGTCGGTCGATGACGTCCGCGCCGGCACCAAATTCGAAGACGCGATCGGCCGTACGGCGTGGCCGATCGAACTGCACGACCACGGCTCCGGCCATCACTGGCACGTCTTCGACAAGGACCACGTCCACTATGTGCCGTTCGGCAGCCTGGCGCCGCAGGAGGCCGACAACATCGTCGCGGCCGGCCGCTGCATCGATGCCGACAAGGCCGCACTCTCCAGCGTTCGGGTGATGGGACCCTGCATGGCGATGGGCGCCGCCGCAGCGCACGCGCTCGACCTCGCCGGCAGCGGCAGCGTGCATCAGATCGACATCGACGCACTGAAGTGGCGCGTGCGCGACAATCTGGAGCGGACGGACTGAGGCGCGCGGCAGCCGAGAGCGGCGGCCGCAGTGCTCTGCTCAGCCGATCCGCGCGATCGTCGGCCTGAACGCGCTCACGCCATCACCACCGGCGTCTCCTCGCCAAGCCCGTAGACGCGCTGGGCTTTCGAAAATCCCGCGATCGGAAAATCGCCGAGCGCGCGCCAGTCGTGGCGGCAGACATTGGCAAAGCCTTCCGAGGCGACGACGGTGCGGCCGAGCCGGCCGGCGATCTTCTCCAGCCGCGCGGCGAGATTGACGGCGGGGCCGATGCAGGTGAAGTCGAGGCGGTTGCCGCCGCCGATATTGCCGTAGAGGATGTTGCCGACGTGAAGCGCGACGCCGAAGCGGAAGCGCTCGACGACGCCGCCGACCGGAAAGGCGAGCGCCTCGACGCTGGCGCGGGATTCGCGCGCGGCCTCCAGCACGCGGCCGCAGACATGCTGGGCATCGCCGACATATTCGTCGATCGGGAATACCGCGAGCAGGCCGTCGCCCATGAATTTCAGCACCTCGCCGCCATGGCCGCGGATTGCGGTGACCTGGCAGTCGAAATACTGGTTGAGGATCTCGACCACGGTCTCGGCCGGCAACCGGTCCGACAGCGCGGTGAAGCCGCGCAGATCGGACAGCCAGATCGCGGCCTGCATGGTGTCGTTGTGGCCGCGGCGGATCTGGCCGCCGAGGATTCGCGCGCCGGCGCGGTTGCCGACATAGGTGTCGAGCAGCATCTCGGCGGTGCGGCGCAGGCTGATGATCTCGGCGACGCGCGCAAGCGGCGTCACGATGGAGCGGATGGCCGCGACGTGGTCGTCGCTGAAGCCGCCGGGATGTCGTGTCACCCAGCTCGTCGCATGCACCGAGCCGTCGAGGAACGGTAGCGGCACCGCGATATAGTCGGTCGCCCCTTCGGCCCGCATGTCGTCGAGAAACGGAAACCGCTTGCTGTCCGGATCGTCCATCCGTCCGCGGACCTGCAGGCCCTGCTCGAACACGATCCGGAGCGGGCTCTTGGCGAATTCGGGCGTCTCCAGGATCTCGAAATCGACGGTGCCGATCTCGACCTCCTCGCCCTGCCGCCAGATGAAGTTGCGGCCGAAGATCTCCGGATGCAGCGTGCGGATGAAGACGCCGAACCGCCACAATGGCAGCCCGGCCTCGACCAGATGTTCGCAGACGTCGGCGATCATCTCGGCCGGGGTCCTGGACGACCGCGCGCCGTCGATCAGCCAGTTGGTGATGCGCTGGAGCTCGGAGGTTTCCATGCGCGCATTTGCGGACGAAGTTGTGCTGACGTCAAGCTGCGCGGTGGGCTGGTACCGCGAGATGAGAGTTCCAAGCACCGTGCCTTCACCTCTCGCCGGCGGGGAGAGGTGAAGAACTAGCGCCCCACCTGCCCGCGATCGCGCAAAAAGTGGTCGGCCAGCACGCAGGCCATCATGGCCTCGCCGACGGGGACGGCGCGGATGCCGACGCAGGGATCGTGGCGGCCCTTCGTAAAAATCTCGGTGTCGGCGCCCTTGCGGTCGACGGTGAGGCGCGGCTGCAGGATCGACGAGGTCGGCTTCACCGCAAAACGCACCACCACCGGCTGTCCCGTCGAGATGCCGCCCAGAATGCCGCCGGCATGATTGGAGAGGAAGCGCGTGCCGTCATTGCCGGTGCGCATCTCGTCGGCATTCTCCTCGCCAGTGAGCTCGGCGGCGCCAAAGCCGGCGCCGATCTCGACGCCCTTCACGGCGTTGATGGTCATCATCGCGCCCGCGAGATCGGAATCGAGTTTTGCGTAGATCGGCGCACCTAAGCCCGCCGGCACGCCCTCGGCGACGATCTCCAGCACCGCGCCGATCGAGGAGCCGCTCTTGCGGATGCCGTCGAGATAGGTCTCGAAGAAGGCGGCCTTGTCCTTGTCCGGACAGAAGAACGGATTTTTGGCGATCTCGTCCCAGTCCCATTTCGCGCGGTCGATCTTGTGCGGGCCGATCTGCACCAGCGCGCCGCGCACCTTCACGTCGGGCAGCACTTTTCGCGCGATGGCGCCGGCAGCGACCCGCATCGCGGTCTCGCGCGCCGAGGAGCGGCCGCCGCCGCGATAGTCGCGCAGGCCGTACTTGGCCTCATAGGTGAAGTCGGCATGACCCGGGCGAAACTTGTCCTTGATCTCCGAATAGTCCTTCGAGCGCTGGTCGGTGTTCTCGATCAGCAGGCCGATCGGCGTGCCGGTCGTCACCTGCACGCCGGTCTCCGGATGCGCCATTACGCCGGACAGGATTTTGACCTGGTCCGGCTCCTGGCGCTGGGTGGTGAAGCGCGACTGGCCGGGCCGGCGGCGGTCAAGATCCTTTTGGATATCGGCTTCGGTCAGCGGGATCATCGGCGGGCAGCCGTCGACCACGCAGCCGATCGCCACCCCATGGCTCTCGCCAAAGGTGGTGACGCGGAACATGTGGCCGAAGGTGTTGAAGGACATACCGAACTGCTGCCTAACGTTGGATGACAACGCTTTTGCTGAACGTGACGTAACGCGATCTGGATGGGGGGTCAAATGGTCGCCAAGCTCGTCATGGCCGGGCTTGTCCCGGCCATCCACGTTCTTGGTCACGGCAAGCAAGAAAACACGTGGATGCCCGGGACAAGCCCGGGCATGACGGCGGGGGGCGGGGCGGCGAGCCGGGCTTAACTAAACTTTTCCAGCCGGCCGTCGCGGAACACGTAGACGGCGCCCTGCTCGATATAGAGCTCAGCGGCGCTGGCGGGGGTCTCGAGCCCCAAGGCCACCATCAGGGCCCGGCAGGTGCCGCCATGGGCGACCGCGACAGTGTCGGTCCGGAGCTCGTCGTACCAGGCGCGAACGCGGACCTGCACGTCGGCATAGGTCTCCCCGCCCGCGGGGCCGACGGTCCATTTGTCGGCAAGGCGCCTCGCATAGATGTCTGGATCCTTCGCCTCGCTCTCGGCCAGCGTCAGCCCCTCCCAGCTGCCGTAGCCGATCTCGCGCAGACGGTCATCGAGCGCATAGTCGGCAGGCGGCAATTCGAGCTTGCCGCGCGCGAGCTCCATGGTCTGGCGCGCGCGGCCGAGCGGGCTGGATACATAGGGCAGCGCGGCCTTGTCACGGCCGTCACGCCTGAACAGATCGGCCAGCACGCTGCCGGCCTGCACGGCCTGAGCGCGGCCGCGCGCGTTCAGCGGAACGTCCTTGGTGCCCTGAAGCCTGCCGAGCGCATTCCACTCGGTCTCGCCGTGGCGAAGGTAGTAGATCGTAGGCACGGGCATTCCAGCTGAAAATCAGTCCTTGCCACCGAGCGAAATGTCCGGCGCGTCCGGCCGCTTCATGCCGAGCACGTGATAGCCGGAATCGACGTGATGCACCTCGCCGGTGACGCCGCGCGAGAGATCGGAGAGGAAATACAGCGCGCTGCCGCCGACGTCCTCGGTCGACACGTTGCGCCGCATCGGCGCGTTGTACTCGTTCCATTTCAGGATATAGCGGAAGTCGCCGATGCCGGACGCGGCGAGCGTCTTGATCGGCCCTGCCGAGATCGCGTTGACGCGGATGTTCTTCTCGCCGAGATCGGCAGCGAGATAGCGCACGCTGGCTTCCAGCGCCGCCTTGGCGACGCCCATCACGTTGTAATGCGGCATCCACTTCTCGGCGCCGTAATAAGAGAGCGTGATCAGCGAGCCGCCGTCCGTCATCAGCTTCTCGGCGCGCTGCGCCACCGCCGTGAACGAATAGCAGGAGATCAGCATCGACTTCGAAAAATTCTCCTGCGTGGTGTCGACATAGCGGCCGTCGAGCTGCTCGCCATAGGCGATCGCGTGCACCAGGAAGTCGATCTTGCCCCACTTCTCCTTCAGCACCGCGAACGCCGCGTCGATGGTCGCAGCGTCGGTGACATCGCAATGGCCGAGCACGAGGCCGCCGATCTCGGCGGCGAGCGGCTCGACGCGCTTCTTCAGCGCATCGCCCTGATAGGTGAAGGCGAGCTCGGCGCCGGCGGCGTGGCATGCCTTGGCAATGCCCCAGGCGATCGAGCGGTTGTTGGCGACGCCGAGGATCACTCCGCGCTTGCCTTGCATCAGACCTGAATTCTGCGCCATTTCTTCACGTCCCATCGAGCGGGTTGAGGTTTGGAGGTACACCAGCCCTCCCCTGCGGTACAGCCCTAATACGCGGCGTTAACGCTGTTTCGAGCGCCGGAATAGCCGTTCCATTCGGGTGTTATGATGATCGAGGCGTTCGCGCCTGATGTGAGGGACGTCAAGACGGCAATGAGTGCGTTTCGCCAGAGTGTGGAGGCCATGATTCCGGCGCTGCGCCGCTACGCCCGCGCGTTGACGCGCGATGCGGATGCGGCCGACGATCTTGTGCAGGACACCTTGGTGCGGGCGCTGCGTTCGGAGCGCCTGTTCCTCGGAGGCGACGTCAGGAGCTGGCTCTACACGATCCTGACCAACCTCAACAAGAACCGGCGGCGCTCGCTGGCAAGGCGGCCGCAATTCATGCAACTGACGGAGAACAACCCGGATGCCAGCGGGACCGAAGCCGAAGGGCGCGACATCGAGAAGGCGCTGGCGACGCTGGTCGAGGAGCAACGCTCGGTGCTGCTGCTGGTGATGCTGGAAGGCATGAGCTACCGCGAAGTCGCCGACATCCAGGGCGTGCCGATCGGCACCGTGATGTCGCGCCTCGCACGTGCCCGCGCCCACGTCAAAGCCTCACTGGAGGGCGAGCGCCCGGCGCTCAGGCGGGTGAAATGATGGCAGAGTTGATGCATCGCGTTTTGTCCCGCCTGCCGATGAGGCGAGCAAAGTTGAGTCACGAAGAACATTTTGGGCCGCAGAGCCAGAGACGAACGATATGAACGACCGCAATATCCCAGTGACCGAGGACGAACTGCACGCCTATGTCGACGGCGAACTGCCGGCCGAGCGCCGCGCCGATGTCGAGGCCTGGCTCGCCGCCCACCCTGAAGATGCCGAGCGCGTGCAATCCTGGCGCGCCATGGCCGAGATGCTGCACGCCCGCTACGACGCCGTCGCCCTGGAGTCGGTGCCGGCGCGGCTGGAGCTCGAGCGCCTGGAGCGCCGCCCCCGGCAATGGCTCTATGGCGCCGCAGCGGCTGTGCTGGTGGCTTTCGTCGCCGGCGGCTCCGCCGGCTGGCTCGCGCACGGCGCCGCCAACGCCCCCTCGACCTTCCAAAGCCTCACCGCGGACGCGCTCGACGCCCACCGCCTCTATGTCGTCGAGGTCCGGCATCCGGTCGAGGTCGGGGGCAACGAGCGCGACCACCTCCAGGCCTGGCTGACCAGGCGCTGCGGCTGGACGGTGTTCGCGCCGAACCTGGAGGCGAGCGGGCTGAAGCTCGTCGGCGGCCGGCTCCTGCCGGGGCCGAACGGGCCGGCCTCGTTCCTGATGTATGAGGGCGCCTCGGGCGAACGCTACACGATCTACAGCGCCAAGACCGAAAATGGTGCAACGCAGATGCGCTACGCCAGGACGGACAAGGACGGGGCGCTGTTCTGGGCCGAGCGCGGCGTCGGCTACGTCGTCAGCGGCGTCGGCGGCGACCGCGACAGGCTGAACAAGGTGGCGCAAGCCGTTTACGACCAGGCAGAGAAAAACGGCGGCTGAACAACTGCACGAGCGCGGTGCCTAGATTCCGTCATCGAAAATTTCGAATCAAGACATGTGTGCGTCTCATTATCGCACCGGGTGATCACGCGATTATGAGTGGCGTTCGATCCGCCGATCGACGCGGGCGGCCTCGATTGGGGTTTTTGGTACCGCGCTGGTCCCCCTCTCGAGGCCGCACCTTTTTATCGGCTGCCCCGCCGGACAGCCGACACGTCTTAGACGTCAGCGTCGAAGCGCGGCCCGCGCTTCAGGCGTGTGTTGAGCATCATCCTTGTGGGGAAGAGAATGCTCCGATCGTCGACGCGGTCTCGGACAGCGCCCTAGTTCTTGGGCATGATTTTTTCGGAAAACCGCTACGCACTTTTCCGAATCATGCCTTAGCCGAGCCCGCTACGCGGATTGTACGGATGTTGGTCCCGCCACTTCTCCATCAATGCTTCAAGCTCGGCGTCGTTCCCGTCTGGTAGCATAATCCTGATGGTGACAAAGAGGTCGCCGGTTCCGCCGGCCTTCGGCAGGCCTTTGCCCTTGAGGCGGAAGGTCCGGCCGCTGGAGGTGTTTTTCGGGACCGACAGCTCAACGGCATTGCCGAGGGTGGGCACGCGGACCTTGCCGCCGAGCACCGCCTCATAGAGCGTGACCGGCAGATCGATCCGCAGGTCCGCGCCCTCGACCTTGAAGTAGGGATGCGGCGCGATGTTGATGGTGAGCAGGAGGTCGCCGGGCGGATGGCCCTGCGCGCTCTCGCCCTGCCCACGGAGCCGGATCTGCTGGCCCTCGGTGACGCCGGCCGGAATCTTGACGTTGAGCTCCTTGCCATTCGGCAGCCGGACCCGCTTCTCGCCGCCCTTGACCGCCTCTTCCAGCGAGACGGACATGGCGACATTGACGTCGAGATCGAGCCCGATCCCGCCGGTGTCGAACTCGAACTGGGCACCGCCGCCTGCGCCGGGCCGCGCGCCCCGCACCCCGCCGCCGAACATGCTGTTGAGAATGTCCTCGAACGCGCCGCCGCCCGGACCGCCACCCGCACCACCACCGCTGCGGAACGTGTAGCTTTCAAAGCCGCCGGGGCCGGCGCGGCCGCGCGGACCGCCGCCGCCGGGAAAGCCCTGGAAGCGCGGCTTGCCGTCGGCGTCGATCTCGCCACGGTCGAACTGCTTGCGCTTGTCCTCGTCGCCGAGGATCTCGTTGGCCGAGTTGATCTCGGCGAAGCGCTCGGCGGCCTTGGGATCGCCTTTGTTGCTGTCGGGATGGTGCTTCTTGGCAAGCTTGCGATAGGCGCTCTTGATCGCGGCAGCATTGGCGCCCCGCGGCACCCCCAAGACCTCATAGGGGTCGCGCATCCGTCACGTCTCCTTCAAGAATTCGAATTTGTTCAAAGGGCTCCCCACCCCAGCTGTGATCCATGTGGGGGCGGAGTGGCATTTTTGCAACTAGTCGGGTGAAGCGGACCGCTTCGATTCGAGCACGATCTTATCGGAAAACCGGTTCACACTCTTTGCGAACCGTCCTTCCGGGTCAGGATCCTGCTCAGCTCCGCCATGGCTTTAGCGTATGAATCTCCCAACGGCCATGGCTGCTTTGGCAGCCGGCGCCCTGGAGCCAGCTTTCGGTGCTGCCGTTGACGTAGCTCGCCAGGAAATCGCGGCACTTGCGGCCGCCCTCGGCGGCATAGGACTGCGCGATCGGCGTCACCGAGCCGCGCGCCCCGGTCTCCGGGTTCTCCCAGTGCTGGCTCGAATCCTTGTCGCCCTTGCTGAGGACATCGGAGGCGGCGTTGCGCGCGAAAGCGAGATCGGTCTCGGTCGGCGGGGCATCCTTCCGCGCGATCGAACCGGTGAGGTCGCTATCGTCGGCCTTGGCATAGGCAGTCTTGTCATTGCGGGAAAAGCTGCAGCCGCCCGCGCCGAGCCCGATCAGAATGATCGTCAAGACAAGGCCCGACGGACGGATCGCCGATAGGCCAACGCGTCCCCATGCCCTATATAGGGTGGGAGCGGACAACAGCGCGTTTTGGGCCGCGGGACGCAACTCGGACTCCGGACATGACCGACACGACCTCGATGAAACACCAGACACCCTTAACATCCGGTGATTTCACCGCCGCCGACGAGCCCTTTGCGCTGTTCGAGGCTTGGCTCAACGAGGCGATCAAGAGCGAGCCGAACGATCCGAACGCGATGGCGCTCGCAACCGTCGATCCCGACGGGCTGCCTGATGTGCGCATGGTGCTGATGAAGGGCTTCGACACCGAGGGTTTTGTCTTCTACAGCCACATCGCAAGCCAGAAGGGCCGCGAACTCGCCGCAAATCCTAAGGCCGCTTTACTTTTTCACTGGAAGTCGCTGCGCCGCCAGGTCCGCATCCGCGGCAACGTGACGCCGGTGACCGACGCCGAAGCCGACGCCTATTTCGCGACACGGCCGAAGCAGGCGCAGATCGGCGCCTGGGCCAGCAAGCAGTCCGAGGCGCTGGAGAGCCGCTTCGCCTTCGAGCAGGCGATCGCGAAAGTCGCGGCCCGATACGTCATCGGCGAAGTCCCCCGGCCGCCAGGCTGGAGCGGCTGGCGCATCACGCCGGTGCGCATCGAGTTCTGGCACGACCGCCCATTCCGCCTGCACGACCGCATCGAATTTCGCCGTGACGCGGCCGGCCAGCCGTGGTCCAAGACGCGGATGTACCCCTGAGCTCGGGCCGACCTGAAAGATGTCCATGCCGCATTCGTCGAACGCGCCGCGCCGCACGCTGCTCCTGACCGGAGCGAGCCGCGGCATCGGCCACGCCACCGTGATCCGCTTCTCGTCGGCGGGCTGGCGCGTCATCACCTGCTCGCGGCATCCCTTCCCCGAGGACTGCCCGTGGGACGCCGGCCCCGAGGATCACATCCAGGTCGACCTCGGCAACCCTGAAGACACAGCGCGCGCCATCACCGAGATCCGAAACCGTCTCGAGGGCGGCACGCTGCACGCGCTGGTCAACAACGCCGCGATCTCGCCGAAGGGCCCCGGCGGCGGACGGCTCGGCTCGGTCGACACCGATCTCGACACCTGGACCCACGTCTTCCACGTCAATTTCTTCGCGCCGATCATGATGGCGCGCGGGCTGATCGCGGAGTTGAAGGCGGCCAAGGGCTCGGTGGTGAACGTCACCTCGATCGCGGGCTCGCGCGTGCATCCCTTCGCGGGCGCCGCCTACGCCACCTCGAAGGCCGCGCTCGCCGCGCTGACGCGCGAGATGGCCTCCGATTTCGGCCGCGTCGGCGTGCGCGTCAACGCCATCGCGCCGGGCGAGATCGACACCTCGATCCTGTCGCCGGGCACCGAGAAGATCGTCGACCAGCAGATCCCGATGCACCGTCTCGGCACGCCCGACGAGGTCGCCAAGATCATCTACGTGCTGTGCACGGACACCTCGTCCTACGTCAACGGCGCCGAGATCCACATCAACGGCGGCCAGCACGTCTAGGCCGAAGATGTAAGGTGAAGGATGGGCCGGTTCGCGAGCACGGCCTCGCTCTACGAGCATTTGCGGCCGCCCTACCCGCGCGAGTTCTTTCGCGCCGTCGCGCACAAGCTCGGCGTCACCGAGCAGAGCAGCCTGATCGACCTCGGCACCGGACCCGGCCTCCTGGCGCTCGGCTTTGCGCCCTATGTCGGCCGGCTCGTCGGCGTCGACCCCGAGCCTGCCATGCTCGATGCGGCGCGCCGCGCGGCTGCGAGCGCGGGTCACACGGTTGCGCTGATCGAGGGCAAGGCCGAGACGCTTGCTGACGACATCGCCAGCTTCGACGTCGTGACGATCGGCCGCGCGCTGCACTGGATGGATCGCGAGGCAACGCTTGCGCGGCTCGACCGGCTGGTCGCGCCCGACGGTGCGATTGCGATCTGCGCCTCGTTCCCGGCCGCCGACGGCCGCAACCCATGGCTCGACGGTTACAACGAGATCCGCCGCCGCTGGTCGCCGGCCAAGCTCTGGGAAGAGGCCGGCCGTGGCTCGCGGACCCATCGCGACCTGCCTGCGTTCTTTCGCGGCAGTGCGTTTCGGCCGGCCGAGCTCGTCGCGGTCGAGACCAGCCACAACGTGAGCGTGGAGGACCTGACACACCGCACCCTCACCTACTCGTCGTCCTCGCCGGACGCCTTGGGCGACAATGTCGAAGCGATGCTACGCGATATCGGACAATTCCTGGCATCGTTCAGCCGCGACGGCGTGATCGCCGAGAGTCTTGTCTCGACGGCAGAAATTGTGAAGCGCTAGGTGATTTGCCGAAAGACGGAAGCAGGCGATCCAGACAACGCCGCCGCAAGACCTGGATCGCCCTTGCCTTCCGTTCCTCAATCGAGTCGAATCCGACGTGACCTCTCGCGCGGCCGCGGAGCCGCCGTGCTGAACGCAGTCGAGCAGTCGTCGTCGTTCTCGCCGTCGAGCAGCGGAGCACCACAGTGCCGGCACATGCGTGCCGACATCGACGACGCCTTGCCGCTCGCCACGGCCTGACGATAGTTCGCCAGATCGATGACGTTGCGGGGCGACGTTATGTGTTTTTCAACCATGGCTGTTCCTCGCGGCTACGCACTGCTTATCGCAGACAAGTTTCGCGCAAACGTTCAGCCCACCGCTCAAATTTTACCGGAGGAATTGGGGCGGCGCGCAGACATCACCGCGCAGCCGCAATCCCGCTCTATTCTGCGACACGATACACCGTCTCTCGGCGAACGGCGTAAGGTATCGGTAGGTATCTTTGCCTGACGATCCTGTATCGCTACGAACGTCAGGCTGACGTTTCCAGCATGATCTCAGCGCAAGCGAGTTCCGGCTTTACAGCCACTTCTTCAACTTGAAGATCCAGTACGGAACAATCGCGGCGATCAGCATCATCACCAGCGCCATCGGATAGCCATGGACCCATTCGAGCTCCGGCATCACCTTGAAGTTCATGCCGTAGATCGAGGCGATCAGCGTCGGCGGCATCAGGACAACGGCCATGACCGAAAACAGCTTGATGATGTTGTTCTGCTCGAGATTGACGACGCCGAGCATGGCGTCGAGCACGAAGGTGATCTTGTTGGAGAGATAGGAGGCGTGGTCGGTCAGTGACGCCACGTCGCGCTGCATGGTCTTGAGCTGCTCGCGCATGTCCTTGGACCATTTCACGCCCTCAACCACCGCAGAGAGGAAGGTAACGACGCGGCCGATCGAGACCAGGCTCTCGCGAACCTTCGAGGTCAGGTCGCCCTTGCGGCCGATCGAGATCAGGATCTGGGAATATTGCTTGGCGTGGCCGTGGCGCTCGCTCTCCGGCTCGAAGATGTCGTGCGAGACCTGGTCGATGTCGGAACCGCAGCGCTCAAGGATGTCGGCGCAGCGGTCGATCACGGCGTCCAGCAGCTCCATCAGCACCATCTCGCCGGTGATGGAAGGGGTACAGGAGCGGGCGAGCTTGGCCTCGACCAGGGCGAAGGGCTTCGGCAGGTCGTAACGCACCGTCACCAGGCGGTGATCGCCGAGGATGAAGGTCACCGCCGTGGTCCGGGGCATGTCGGTATCGGAGTGGCACATCAGCGTCGCCGTCATGTAGCGCGCGCTGTTCTCTATATAGAGACGGCTGGAGATCTCGATCTCCTGCATGTCTTCCCGGGTCGGGATGGCGATGCCCAGGAGCCGCTCCACGGCCTTGTCCTCGGCCGCGGTCGGGCTGACCAGGTCGACCCACACCGCATTCTCCGGCACGGCCGCCAGATCCTCGACCACGGCCCTTTTGAGGGTGCCCTCGGAGGGAACGAAAACAGAAAACATGCACCAACTCCAGCAGGGGCCTGCGACAGAATGGCAGCCCTTAGCGCGATTCTGACAAGTTCATGATGACAAGCACATTAATGGAGCGTTTGCATTTGTGGCGGCGCCGTGACCCAACCGTGGCACGGAATCGACAGTTCGGCATTCCTCGCCCAAAAACCAACCCAAGACCGCAAAAATTGCGGCAAAAAAGCCACAGCTTGGGTCTTGCAGCGCGGGAAAAGGTCCGAAACGCTGGAATTGTGGCAGATTTCAACCATAATGGGCCCAACGGAGTCGTGGTTTGAGCTTGGCTCAAGCCCCGGGAAAGCTTGTTGTTGTCGATTGGAACCAAATCATGTCGTCGCTGAAAGTTACGTTGGGTATTTTGGCCGCGGGCCTGATGCTGTCGGGCTGCATGCAGGCCACACATTTTGAGGCGACCGATACCAAGGCCTTCAAGCCGAAGGACAAGGAACTTCTCGCCAAGGTCCGGTACGAGAACACCCCCGTCGCCGAGCCGTTCCGCCGCGCCATCGTCGATTACCACCGCAAGGAATCGCCGGGCTCGATCGTGGTCGATTCCGACAACCATTATCTCTACTGGGTCATGGATGGCGGCAAGGCGATCCGCTACGGCATCACCGTCGGCGAAGAGGCCATGGCCTGGTCGGGCATCGCCAAGGTCGGCAGCATGACCGAGTGGCCGGCCTGGCATCCGACCCCGGGTGAGATTTCGCGCCTGGGCGTTCCGACCTATGTCGCTCCGGGTCCGGACAATCCGATGGGCTCCCGCGCGATGTATCTCTACTCGGGCGGCAAGGACACGCTGTTCCGCATCCACGGCACCAACCAGCCGGAATATATCGGCGCCTCGATCTCGTCGGGCTGCATCCGCCTGACCAACGAGGACGCGATCGACCTCTACAACCGCGTCAAGGTCGGCACCATCGTCGTGGTGCTCGAGCCGAAGCACGGCGACTCGCCGTACAACTCGCGCCTCGCGCTCGGCAGCAGCCAGACCGGTCAGGCCGGCAGCTACTGATCCTGGCTGTGTGAAAAGTCACGAGTCGGCTAGGATTCTTCCGTTTCCTGATGGGGGATACGGATGGGACGCTTCGTTGAAGGCGCGGACAGATCCCAGCTGACGCTCTTGCCGGAATGTCTGGAGGATTGGGTAGGCGAGGACAACGCGGTCCACGTGATCGATGTGTTCGTCGAGGCGCTCGACCTGCATGGAATGGGGTTTGAGCGTGTGATCGCCAAGGAGACGGGCCGGCCCTCCTATCATCCGGCAGTCCTTCTGAAGCTTTACATCTACGGTTATCTCAATCGGCTGCAATCCAGTCGCCGCCTGGAACGTGAGACGTGCCGCAATGTCGAGGTAATGTGGCTGATTGGGCGCCTGGCTCCCGATCACAAGACGATCGCCGATTTCCGGAAGGATAACGGCGCGGCGATCCGGAAGGTTTGCGCGAAGTTCGTTGCACTATGCCGGCAAATGGGCCTGTTGCAGACCGCAAGCGTCGCAATCGACGGCAGCAAGTTCAAGGCGGTGAACAACCGCGACCGCAACTTCACGCATGCCAAGATGGCAAGGCGGATGGCGCAGATCGAGGAAAGCGTCGGTCGATATCTGCGTCAACTCGATAGCGCCGATCGGCAGGAGCCATCGGAAGCGATCAGCATCAAGACGACGAGGATCAAGGAAAAGATCGCTCGGCTGAAGCAGGAGATGAGCCGCCTGGAAGTGCTTGATGCGCAGATGCGCAACACGCCGGATCAACAGATATCGCTGACCGATCCGGATGCCCGTTCGATGGCCACCAGCGGACGCGGATCGGGTGTCGTCGGCTACAACGTCCAGGTCGCGGTGGACACCGAACACCATCTGATTGTGACGCACGAGGTCATAAACGTCGGCAACGACCGTGGGCAGCTTGCTCGGATGTCGAAGCAGGCCAAAGAAGTGCTCGCAGTGGACAAACTCGATGCGGTCGCCGATCGTGGCTACTTCGACGGAGAGGAGATATTGGCCTGCGAAGAGGCTGGCGTTGCAGTCACCTTGCCCAAGCCCATGACGTCGAACGCCAAGGCGGAGGGCCGGTTCGGCAAACAGGACTTCGCCTACCTGCCTGATGAGGATGTCTACCGCTGCCCATCGGGCCAGCTGCTGCCCTATCACTTCACCAACATCGAGCATGGAATGACGCTGCGCCGTTACTGGTCGACGGCGGCATGCCAAGGCTGCGCGATCAAGAGCCAATGTACGCCGTCCAAGGAGCGCCGGATCACGCGCTGGGAGCATGAGCATGTGGTCGAGGAGGTCCAGCGACGGCTCGATTCCAATCCTGACGCCATGCGGACGCGACGTGAGACAGTCGAGCATCCCTTCGGCACGATCAAAGCCCGTATGGGTGCGACCCACTTCCTGATGAAGCGCCTACGGAATGTCGCCGCTGAGATGGCGCTGCATGTTCTCGCCTATAACCTCACACGGGTGATGAACATCGTCGGCAAACCGCGCCTGATTGCAGCCATCCGCGCCGCCTGAAGGCCGGAAAGCGCGTCCAAAACCGCAATACCCCGTCGCGATACCCACTTTGGCCGGTCATTGGACGATCCGATGCGCCAGCACCGGCCGCCTGCAATGATTGGCGACCACGCCGCGTCCGACCTATCCGTTTGCACACAACCAAGATCGCTTCCTGATCTGACGAATCCAAAAGCGCCGGTTTCACCAGCGCTTTTTTGTTGCCGGCTTGTGCCGCCGAGCTTTGTCGCCATCGGCCGCCGGCTTGTCCGCCGGCGCCGGAGATTTCTCCGCCGCCTCGTCATCAGCCGCACCCTTATCCTCCGGCTTGGCCGCGACCTCGCGCGGCGGCGCGTCCTCGGGCCGTTCCGCCGGCAGAAGCGGAGCGACCTGCGGCATGGGATCCCAGACGTTCCACTGGCAGATCCGGTAGTCGTTGCGCCGCTGCGCCAGATCGAGATGGATGTGGTCCTCGTGGTACCAGTCCGAACCCGGACCGAGCACTGTGGAGAACCGCGAACAGACCGAATGCAGCACGCGCTCGCGCACGTCGCGCGACATGGTGCGGTCGGTGAGGCCGATCGACTGCCCGCTGGCGAGCTTGATGGCGCGGACGTCGAGCGCATTGGCCTTGCCGTGCTCGGACAGCATTGCGCCGACCACGCGGTTACGACCGCGGCACTCAAAACTGTCGAAATTGTCGAGATCGCTGATGGTCGAGCCGAGGCTCGCCGCCAGCGGCACCATGTCCTTGCGTACCCAGTCGGCGATCGCGGAGGCCATGGTGCAGCGGAGGATCGCCGCCGGCTTGACCGAAACCTTGCGCTTGTCCGGCAGCACGATGGCCTCGAGCCGCACCAGATCCTCGCCGCCGCAGGCGCCGGGACCGCGGATGTCGGGAATGGAGGGCGCGATAGCGATCTCCTCGGTCAGCGCCAGCCGGCACGCCGAGAGCTGCTTCTCGGGCGGCGCGGCCTCGGCGGGCTTGTTGGCGCCGGGCTTGTCGGGAGAAGCCTTGTCCGGGGAAGGCCTGCCATCGGGCTCCGGCGCGGCCTCGTCCGTCGCCTTGGGGGCTTCGTCAGGGCGAGGTTTGGGTAGCGGTATCTTCACCGAATGAACCGCCGCGCGCGGCCGTGGTGTACCAAGACCAAAGATATCGAGCGGCGCAGCATATTTGCGCGCCTCTGCCCGCTCAGTCAGCACGAGCGACAATCCGACTACAGCGGTAACCATTGCCGCGCGGGCGGACATATAGCCGCGACAAGACCATTTGCGGCGAAAGTCCGGCAGGCTAAAACTCATGACAATTCTTTGGCCCAACGCTGAGAGCTATAATCCGCCCAGCGAATTCTCGGAGGAACTTCGGAATGCTCGGTTTGATGCAAGATTGGCCCCTGCTTTGCCACCGGATCATCGAACACGCCGCCAGGATTCATGGCAAGCAGGAGGTGGTTACCCGATCGGTCGAGGGACCGATCCATCGCACCAACTATGGCGAAATCCACAAGCGCGCGCTGAAGGTCTCGCAGATGCTGGAGCGCGACGGCATCAAGCTCGGCGACCGCGTCGCAACGATCGCCTGGAACACCTGGCGCCATCTCGAAGTCTGGTACGGCATCATGGGGATCGGCGCCATCTGCCATACCGTCAATCCCCGTCTTTTCCCCGAGCAGATTGCCTGGATCATCAACCATGCGCAGGACCGCATCGTGATGACCGACATCACCTTCGTTCCAATCCTGGAGAAGATCGCCGACAAGCTCCCGAGCGTCGAGCGCTACATCGTGCTCACCGACAAGGCGCACATGCCGCAGACCACGCTGAAGAACGCGATGGCCTACGAGGACTGGATCGCGCAGGCCGACGGCAAATTCAAATGGAAGGACTTTGACGAGAACACGGCCGCGGCGATGTGCTACACCTCTGGCACCACGGGCGACCCGAAGGGCGTGCTGTACTCGCACCGCTCGAACGTGCTGCACGCGCTGATGGCCAACAATGTTGACGCGCTCGGCACCAGCGCCTCCGAGACGATGCTGCCGGTGGTGCCGCTGTTCCACGCCAACAGCTGGGGGATCGCCTTCTCCGCGCCCTCGCAGGGCACCAAGCTGGTGATGCCCGGCGCCAAGCTCGACGGCGCCTCGGTCTACGAGCTGCTCTCCACCGAGAAGGTCACGCACACCGCCGGCGTCCCCACGGTGTGGCTGATGCTGCTCCAGCACATGGCCGCCAACAATCTGAAGCTGCCGGAACTGAAGATGGTGATCTGCGGCGGCTCGGCGATGCCGCGCTCGATGATCAAGGCCTTCCTCGACATGGGCTCGAACGTCCGCCACGCCTGGGGCATGACCGAGATGAGCCCGATCGGCAGCGTCGCGGCGCTGAAGCCACCGTTCCAGAACGCGACCGGCGATGCCAAGCTCGACGTGCTCCAGATGCAGGGCTATGCCCCCTTCGCCGTGCAGATGAAGATCACCGACGATGCCGGCAAGGAGCTGCCCTGGGACGGCAAGACCTTCGGCCGCCTCAAGGTCTCCGGGCCCGCCGTCGCCAAGGCCTATTACCGGGTCGACGCCAACATCCTCGACGAGGAAGGCTTCTTCGACACCGGCGACGTCTCGACCATCGACGAGGCCGGCTACATGCGGATCACCGACCGCTCCAAGGACGTGATCAAGTCCGGCGGCGAGTGGATCTCCTCGATCGACCTGGAAAACCTCGCAATCGGCCATCCGGCCGTGGCGGAGGCCGCGGTGATCGGCGTGTTCCACCCGAAATGGGACGAGCGGCCGCTCCTGATCGTGCAGCTCAAGCAGGGCCAGCAGGCTACGCGCGAGGACATCCTGAAATACATGGACGGCAAGATCGCCAAATGGTGGATGCCCGATGACGTCGCCTTCGTCGACGGCATCCCGCATACGGCGACGGGCAAGATCCTGAAGACGGCGCTCCGCGACCAGTTCAAGGACTACCGCTTCCCGAATGCGGCGGCGTGAGCGGACCGGAATAGCTTGCCCCAAGACCTTCTTGCCCCAAGACCTGGTCGGTCCTGCGGTTGCGAATTCGCTTCATCTCCCCCGCTTGCGGGGGAGCTCGGTTTCATCACGAACGCAAATCGATCCAATCTCGTGAGGGCCTCTGGCCCTCCGGGAAGTATCAAGGTCGGGCAGAGTGATCATGATCTGATGCGACCTTCGGCAGATCATGCTCTAAAGCGCGATGAGATTAGGATTGACGTCATCGCGCTTTAGGTTGTTGTTTGAGCATGATCTTTTCGGAAAACCGCTGCGCACTTTTCCGGATCATGCTCTAACGCTTTGCCTCCGCCTGGCCGGTGCCCTTCTGCCATTTCAGGAATTGTTGATAGAGCGCTTCGTCCTGTTCCGGCGTTCGCGCGCCCTGCTGGCCGGTTTCGCGGGTCTGTGCGGCAAGGAATTGGTCGAATCTCGCGCGTGTGTCGGAGGCTGGACCGGAATGCTGGTCGAGCCACTCCTGCGCCGGCGGGAAGCGATTCCATCCCTTCAGTGGCGCGCTCAACACCACCTCCTTCCACTTCGGATGGAAGGGCGACCGCTGCAGGTCTTTCAGACGGTCGAAAAAGACCTGAACGAAATGCTCCACCTTACCGTATCGCTCGGTCTTTGCGGGCCAGTTGTAAGCCGCAAGGATGGCGGGCACAGCGATCGTGTCAACGCGGCCGCCAGGTGGGATCAGTGAAGGATAGTCCTCCGCCTTGAGGACGGATGGAAGATAGTCGCTCTGCAAGGGCCCGCTATATGGGATCGGCACGAAATGCAGGTCTTCTCCCTTCACCTGGCTCACGGCCTTGGAGGGACTTCCCTGCACCGCGATCACCGCGTCGAGTTCGCCGTTCTTCAGTTTTTCATAGGCGATGCGCTGCTCGATATAGGCGTAGACCGGCTTGACGCCGAGCCTCTCGAAGATCGTGATTGCGGTGACGAAAGTGCCTCCGTTCGGCAAGTCGACGGCAACACGCCGGCCGTTCAGATCGGCAAGGCTGCGGATCGACGACCGCGCGACGACGTGCATCTCCTCATTGTAGAGCTTCGTGATATAGACGAACTGGTTGCGGATGTTGCCGGTGTAGCCCTTCCTTTCCAGGTAATCGAGCGTGTCGGCGCGCACGATGCCTAGATCGACCCCCTTGAGGAAAAGGATGTCCGCGATGCTCTGGACAGAGCCCCTCCCGATGATCGGCAGCACCCGCATCCGGTCGCCGTCATCCAGCGCGGAGGCAAGATCGGCGCCGAACTGGACATAGGTTCCGCCGATTGTGCCTGACATCAGCGTCACGGTGTTGGCGTTGAGCCGCTCGCGCGTGCTCTTGCTGGTGCTGGAATAGCTGAAAATCGCCTTCAGGCCCTCGCTTACTGCGGCCGGGTCGATCTCGCCTCCCCTGTCTTGGGAAAAGGCCGGCGTCGCCAGCAGCACCGCGACCCCGGCCGCGCAGCCGAATGCCAGATCGGTCAAACGTCGGATGATCATGTCGTGAAACTCCGAATGGTCGAGATTGACAGGCGCGCGCGACGCACGCGGCCGGGATCAGCGGGCGGGCGTGAGCGTATCAAGCTGTCGCTGCGCCTCGGGGTCGCCCCATTCTTTTGCCCTCTGGTACCAGTTGCGGGCCTGCGCGAGGTCCGCGAGCGGTCCGCTGGCGCCCAACTGCTTGAGCACGTTCGGATCGTAGGTCCTGGCCACCAGCAGCGCGGCGCGCGCGTCTCCTGCTTCGGCCGCACGCAGCAGCAGGAGCCTCGCCGCCGAGACGTCGCCGCTGGTGAGCAAATCCTGTCCACGTTTGACGAGGCCAGAAATTTCCCTCGGATCCAGGCTACGCACGGCGTCCGTCTGCGGCGGTGGGGTGGCCACCAAGGAGCGCGCGGGCGGTACGGCCGTGACGGCTGTCGACGGCTGCGGAGCGTCTCTGGCGGCGGGTTTCCAGGAAAGTCGGCTCGAGCCAACCACGAGCACGGCGCCGTTGCTGTCGCGCAATTCTGCCATCGCGACCATCTGGCCGACGAAACCGTCTGGCGGAATGACCGACACGGCGGAAACTTCCGACGCCGGCACGCGCCACTCGTTGGCGACGCGCTTGCCAGACGTCAACCGTGCGTCGGCTGGCAGTCCGTTGATGGCAACGATAGCGCCGGAAGGGGGAGCACCCACGCGCATCCCGAGCGGCAAGGGGGCGTTGGCAAGCCCGCTGCTGTCCTCCACCGCAAGGGTCGCGACCTGCTTGCGTTGCGGTGCCGGACCGATCGCGGCTTTCACTGATTGCCAAAGCGACGAGATCGATGTGGCGTCGTTCGATTGAACTCCAGGCCTTTGCGATGCCGGAATGACGATGACGAGAATCAGCGCGATGCCTCCCGCAACTGCTGCCGCGATCGCGAACCTGACCACTACGCTGAGCAGCGCGCTCCTTCCCGAGTTACGAAGGGCGGCCGGCACCTCCATGGGCTCCATCGCCTCGTGCATGGCTTGGGCGACGGCTTTGGAGAACACATCCGAATGGTCACGACGTCGCGGGTTGCCGGGCGATTGCAGGGGCGGGCCACCGGCAGTCGACTCCGTGGATCGTCTTGGCGCCGCCGTCGGCTGCACCGTCCGCTCGCGCAAGTCGCGCGGCGCGTAGTACATCGGATCTTGCGGATCGATATCGCCTTCGTGCCGTCCACCACTAATACTGAACACTCGCCCTGATGGGGCGGCCCACCAGCCGCGCTGGTCGGCACCGGCTACGCTGTTTGCGATCCTTGCAGCTCATGAGGCGCAACCGCGCACATCCGGTCAGCCTTTGCGGCACGACCGGGAGCTGAGGTCACTCTTGCAACGTGTCCGGCTGACGCCCGCCGTTGTTCCTTGCCGTTGTTCTTTTTTTGACCTTTCGCCGGACGGTCCCTCGCCTCGGCGGTTCCGACAACCTGCAGTAGAGCCTTGGGGCGAAACTGCGACCAAGTCAATCTACAACTAAAGATCATTTAGATTGAATGGTTAATCAATGAAGTTGCAAAATCCCATCTGTTCTCTGTGCCGTATCGTCCGCAAACCTTGAAATTGCCGGGCCGCCGTGGTCTCAAGCAGCCAGTTTTCAATCGGCCCCCCTGGCGGCGGGCCAAGCCCCAACCCGGCAGTTTTCATCAATGGCCCGCAGGTTTTCCGCTCCCTATCAGTCGGAGCCCGTGTCCAGCCTCGCGAGCTGGGCGCGCAATCTGGCTGTGTTCGCGGTGGTGGCGGTGCTGGTGTCGATCCTCATCGTCCGCTTCGGCTTCCTGGAGCCGAAGCCGGCGCTCGTCACCTTCTTGGGGGGCCTTGCGATCGCCGGGCTCTCCATCCTGTTCGGTCTCGCCGGCTTTGCCGCGATCTGGCAGAACGGCTCGCGCGGCATGGCGCGCATCCTGCTCGCCTTCCTGATCGACGGCGCGATCCTCGCCTACCCCGCCTATCTCGGCCTGCAATACCGCAAGCTGCCAGCGATCCACGACATCACCACCGACCCGATCGACCCGCCGCGCTTCGAGGCGCTGGCGCCCCTGCGCGCCGTCGAAGGCGCCAACACCGCGGTTTATGCCGGTCTCTACTCGGCCGAACAGCAGCGCCAGTTCTATCCCGATATCGAGCCGATCGAGCTCGAGATCCCCGTCGACCGCGCCTATGCGATCGCGCGCCAGCTCGTCCTCAAGCGCAAATGGCTCGTCATCGACGAACGTGAGCCGAGGCCGCCGCGCCGCATCGGCCGCATCGAGGCGGTGGCGCGCACGCCGATCATGGGGTTGCGCGAGGACATTTCCATCAGGGTCGTGCCCGATGGCGACGATTCCCGCGTCGACATCCGCTCCGCCTCGCGCCATTTCGACAGCGACCTCGGCAGCAACGCCGCGCGCGTGACCAAGTTCATCGAGGACCTCAACACGGCCGCCGATGCCGACGCGCTGAAGCCGGTGAAGAAGACGCCGGTGACGCCGCCGAAGGCGCCGGCGAAGACGGTGAAGAAGTGAGATGGGCGAATGGAGAGTAGCGAATAGCGAGTGGAAGACCGCCTATTCGCTACTCCCCATTCGCTATTCGCCCTCAGGCCATCCGGTACGATCCCGTGATCACGGGATCGCCATCCGTGGCCACCACGCCGCGGGCGACGAGATCCTCCAGATGCGCCAGCACGGAATAGCCGGCGGCCGTCGTCAGGCGCGGGTCGATGCCGATATAGATCGCGCGCACCATGGTCGGGATGTCGGTCTCGCCCTTGGCGAGGCGATGCAGGATCGAGGCCTCGCGCGCCTTGCGGTGCCTGATCAGGAAACGCACGAAGCGCTGTCCGTCCGGGATCTCAGGGCCATGGCCGGAGAAATACAAATCCTCATCGCGCGCGGCGAGACGGTCGAGCGATTCCATGTAGTCGATCATCGAACCGTCGGGCGGCGCCACGATCGAGGTCGACCAGCCCATGACGTGATCGCCGACGAAGTTGAACTTCCGCTCGGGCCAGGCGAACGCCAGATGGTTGGCGGTGTGGCCGGGCGTTGCCACCGCCTCGAGCCGCCAGCCGTCGCCCTCGACGACGTCGCCATGGGCGATCCTGATATCGGGCGCGAAATCGCGGTCGGCACCGGATTCCGGATTGTGCTTCTCGCTCTCGAAACGCGGACGCGAGGCGCGGTGCGGGCCCTCGGCATAGACCGGCGCGCCGGTCGCCTGCTTGATCCGCGCCGTGTTCGGCGAATGGTCGCGGTGGGTGTGGGTGACGAAGATGTGGCTCACGGTCTCGCCGCGCACGGCATCGAGCAGCGCGGCCGCATGCGCCGCATCGTCAGGACCGGGATCGATGATCGCGACGTTGCCCTTGCCGACGATGTAGCTGACGGTGCCCGTGAAGGTAAACGGGCTCGGATTGTTACAAAGCACGCGCCGCACGCCGGGGCGGACTTCCTCGACGATTCCGGGCTTCAGCGGAAAGTTGCGGTTGAACGGGACGTCGTCGTTGTCGGACATGAGACTTCCTGTGCACTGCTGCCCCACCCCCGCCGTCATACCCCGCGAAGGCGGGGTATCCAGTACGCCGTGGCGTCAGTGGCGAAGGCGAGGTCTCTGGGATACTGGATCGTCCGCTTTCGCGGACGATGACAGCTGAGCAAAAACAACGACCACGGAATTCGTGGCGCTCAGAAAAACGCCTGAATGCCCGTGATGGCGCGGCCCAGGATCAGGGCGTGGACGTCGTGGGTGCCCTCGTAGGTGTTCACCGTCTCGAGGTTATGGACGTGGCGCATCACGTGGTATTCGATCGAGATGCCGTTGCCGCCGTGCATGTCGCGGGCAGTGCGGGCGATGTCGAGCGCCTTGCCGCAATTGTTGCGCTTCATGATCGAGATCATCTCGGGCGCGAACTTGCCCTCGTCCATCAGGCGGCCGACGCGAAGCGAGCCCTGGAGGCCGAGCGCGATCTCGGTCTCCATGTCGGCGAGCTTCTTCTGCACCAGCTGCGTTGCGGCGAGCGGCTTGCCGAACTGCTTGCGGTCGAGCGTGTACTGACGCGCGCGGTGCATGCAGTCCTCGGCGGCGCCGAGCGCGCCCCAGGAGATGCCGTAGCGGGCGCGGTTGAGGCAGCCGAACGGGCCCTTCAGACCGGAGACGTTCGGCAGCAGCGCGTCCTCGGGAACCACGACGCCGTCCATCACGACCTCGCCGGTAATCGAAGCGCGAAGCGACAGCTTGCCGCCGATCTTCGGCGCGGACAGGCCCTTCATGCCCTTCTCCAGCACGAAGCCGCGGATCTGGTTGTCATGCTCGGCCGACTTGGCCCAGACCACGAACACGTCGGCGATCGGCGCGTTCGAGATCCACATCTTGCTGCCGGTCAGGCGATAACCGTCCGAGACCTTCTCGGCGCGGGTCTTCATGCCGGCCGGGTCGGAGCCGGCGTCGGGCTCGGTCAGGCCGAAGCAGCCGACCCACTCGCCGCTGGCGAGCTTCGGCAGATACTTCTTACGCTGGTTCTCATCGCCATAGGCGTAGATCGGATACATCACCAGCGAGGACTGCACCGAGTTCATCGAGCGATAACCGGAATCGACCCGCTCGATCTCGCGCGCGACGAGGCCGTAGGCCACGTAGCTTGCGTTGGCGCAGCCATATTCCTCGGGCAGCGTGATGCCGATCAGGCCGAGCTCGCCCATCTCGTTGAAGATCTCGCGGTCGGTCTTCTCTTCGAGATAGGCCTTGGAAACGCGCGGCAGCAGCTTGTCCTGGGCGTAGGCGCGGGCGGTGTCGCGCACCATGCGCTCGTCTTCGGTGAGTTGCTCGTCGAGCAGGAACGGATCGTCCCACTGGAAGGAAGCCGCAGCCGGCTTGTCCTTGGTTTGAGGGCGCACGCTCATGAAACGTCCTTTCGCGTCTGGTTCCGTCAAATAATTGCCCGACAAATTAAAGCGCCGCGGCAACAAGTGCAATTGCATCCTGGTTTCGGTCATTCCGGGCCGTTACGAAGCGTCGGACCCGGAATCCCTTTGCTCGCCGCTTCGAGATTCCGGGTCTGGCGCTTTCAGCGCCATCCCGGAACGACACTGCGTGTCAACTCTCGAGCTGCTCGTTGGCGACGATCTCGATGCCAAAGCCCGACAGGCCCTTGTAGTCGTGCACCGAGGAAGTGAGATGGCGGATCGAGGTGACGCCGAGATCGCGCAGGATCTGCGCGCCGACGCCGACTTCGCGCCACTGGCGGTTGCGGTCGGCCTCCGTCGAAGACTCGTCCGGCAGCGGCGACACGGGAACACCGGCCGCACCGTCGCGCAGATAGACCAGCACGCCGCGGCCGGATTTCTTGAAATGCTCGAGCACCGCCGCCATGCGCTTGTGGCCGGTAAAGGTGTCCTTGACGATGTTCGGCTTGTGGAAGCGCGTCAGCACGTTCTTGCCGTCGCCGACGCCGTTGTAGACGAAGGCGACATGGGCGATGGAGTCGAACGGCGAGCGGTAGGCGTAGCCCTGCAAGGGGCCGATCGGGCTCTCGGTGACGAAGGTCGAGACCCGCTCGATCAGCTTCTCGCGCGCCTGGCGGTAGGCGATCATGTCGGCGATGGTGACGTGCTTGAGCTTGTGCCTGGCCGCGAACTGCGCGACCTGCTCGCCCTTCATCACGCTGCCGTCGTCGTTCATCAGTTCGCTGATGACGCCGACCGGCGGCAGGCCGGAGAGCTTGCAGAGATCGACGGCGGCCTCGGTATGGCCGGACCGCAGCAGCACGCCACCATCCTTGGCGATCAGCGGGAAGATATGACCCGGACGGGCGAAGTCGTGGGCGCCGACATTGGGATTGGACAGCGCACGGCAGCACGAGGCGCGCTCCTCGGCCGAGATGCCGGTGCCGCCGTCGGGCTTGTAGTCGATCGAAACCGTGAAGGCGGTGGTGTGCGCGGAATCGTTGTGGGCGACCATCGGATCGAGCCGCAGGCGACGGGCGTCCTCGGTGGTCACGGGGGCGCAGACGATGCCGGAGGTGTGGCGGATGATGAACGCCATCTTCTCGGCGGTGCAGAGCGAAGCGGCGACGATCAGATCGCCCTCGCCCTCGCGGTCTTCGTCATCGGTGACGACCACGAGCTCGCCCCGGGCAAAGGCTTGCAATACTTCCTGAACGCTATCGGGCATGTCCCAATCTCTATCGGTTATCAGCGGGAGGCTTAGCCGGACTTCGGCCGGGGCGCTAGTGTCCTGGACGCAACCGCATATTCCGGCTCGCGGGCCTGCCCGCGGCTTTCAGGCTTGCACCGCAGATACCAGCGATATAGGCGCGGATGGCCCAGGGGGAAGACCGCCGTCAGGGCAGCACTTCGCGCCGCTCGCCGAGCCGCAGGTCAAGCTCGGCGCGCTTGTCGGCCAGAAGCCCGGCCTGGGCGGCTTCGATCACGGTAAACAGCTCATGAGCGTCGCTGAGGCGGGTCACGGTGACGTAGCTGGCACCGGCCTCGTAGAGCTCGCCGACATCGGCCAGGAGGTCGGCGGTGGCCACGATCAGGGCGGTCGGGTTGAGGGCGCGGACGTGGCGGACCAGTTTTTCGTTGGTGGCGCCCTTGAGCAGCGAGTCCGGCACGCTGAGGATGATCATCTCGGACTTGGCGATGCCGGCATGAAGCAGCGTGTCGACATTGCTGATGTCGCCATAGATCACGTGCAGGCGGCGCGACAGCAGCGTCTGGTACACATTGGGGTTGAAATCAACCACCGTGATCTGCTCGAGCAGCACTGGTGTCTGCCGTTCGATCTCGGCCAGCAGCGCGCTCGCCGCGCGGAAAAAGCCGAGGATGACGATGCGGCGGGCCTCGCCATGGCCGCCCTCGTGGCCCTCCTCGCCGCGCGCCTGGCCGTCGTCTAGGTCCTTCAGGCCGATCCGCTTCAGGGGGCCGATCGCCCAGCGGGTGATCTCGTCGCTGCGGCTCATCGCGAAGGTCGAGAGCACCGCCAGCACCACGAAGGCGAACGAGGCCGCATTCGCCGTCTCGGGCGCGATGTGGTGGTCGGTGACGCCGGTCTGGATCACCACCAGCGAGAACTCGGAGATCTGCGCGAGGTTGAGTGCCGGCAGCAGGCTGGCGCGCAGGCCCTGCTTCATCAGATAGAGCGGGGTGAAGGTGGTGACGAGCCGGCTCACCACCGTGAACGCCGCGATCATCAGCGCGAGCCCAATCACGGAGAGACCGGGCACGGGAATGGTCATGCCGAGCGCGACGAAGAACAGCGTGATGAAGAAGTCCCGGAGCGTCGTGACCTTGGCGGTGACGTCGAGTGCGTAGGGAAAGGTCGAGAGCGAGACGCCGGCGATCAGCGCGCCCATCTCGCGCGACAGCGACAGCCGCTCGGCGGTCTCGGCGACGAGAAAGCACCAGGCCAGCGCGCCGAGCAGGATCAGCTCGGGCCGGCGGGCGATCTGGTGGAACAGACGCGGCAGCACGTAGCGGCTGACCAGGAGCGCAGCCGCAACCAGCACCGCGACGCGGCCGATCGAGAGCAGGATGACGGTGAATTCCAGGTTTGCGAGGCTCGGCTGCACCGCCAGGAACAGGATGGCGAAGATGTCCTGGAGCACCAACACGCCGAGGGTGATGCGGCCCGGCAGCGTGTCGAGCTCGCGCTTCTCGTAGAGCACCTTGACGATGATGACCGTGCTCGACAGCGCGCAGGCGACGCAGAGATAGAGCGCATCGAAATGGCCGCCGCCGAGCGACAGGCCGATGCCGACGAAGAACAGCATCCCGAGCAGGCAGCCGCCCAGCAGCTGGCCCCCCGCCGCGAACAGGATCACCTTGCCCGCCCGCACGATCTTCTTCAGGTCGATCTCGAGGCCGATCATGAACAGCATGAAGATCAGGCCGAGCTCGGAGATGACGCTGATCGATTCCTGCGACTTGACCCAGCCGGCGCCGAATGGACCTATGCAGAAGCCGGCGATAAGGTAGGCCAGGATCAGCGGTTGCCGGGAGAAATGGGCCAAAAGGCCCAGCATCCAGGCAAACAGGATACAAAGAGTGATGTCGCGAATGAGCTCGTGCATGCCAAATCGGTCCGTTTTGCCGCACCCTAGTGACCGAGTGCAGCGCGGCAAGCGAGCAATTCGTCACATGCGGATCGTGCTCTGGCTGATAGCCTTACTAGGTTCGTTCGCGCCTGCAATCGCTCAGCCCAAGGTCAATATCGAGCAGGCCTTTGCCGATTCGCTCACCGCATTGCCGAAGGAGGACCTGGCCGTCTCCGGCGGGTTCTACGTGCCGGCCTATTCCAGCATTGCGATGAGCCAGGGCAAGCTGCGTGTCGACTTCTCGGTGACCCTGAGCGTACACAACGCCTCCGAGACGCAAGCACTCGTGGTCAAACGCATCGCCTATTTCGACACCGCGGGCAAGCAGGTCGAGACCTATCTGAAGGCGCCAGTCGCGCTCAAGCCCCTCGCCACCGTCTCGATCTTCATTGCGACCGACGACGTGCGCGGCGGGACCGGGGCCAATTTCCTCGTCGACTGGGCCGCAACGGGCGAGATCGCCGAGCCGGTGGTCGAGGCCTTGATGGTTGGCGGCGTCGCCAATGCGCATTACGCTTTCATCAGCCAAGGCCGTCCGACCAGGACGGTCGGCAAGAAGTAAGGCCGCCTCTCCCGGGCGACCGGCAAGAAGAAACAAGGCTGGCCGGCGCAATGCCGGCTGCTCAACAAGAACAGAAACGAGGAACGCCCCATGACGTCCAGCTTCGATTTCGCCCCCCTGTTTCCCGCAGGGCTGCCGGCCCCTTCTGCGCGCTGGACGGGCCTTGCCAAATACAGTTTTGTCGGCGGCAATAACGATTCCGAGCAACTGCCACTCGATGGCCTGATCGAGGCGACGAACTCGGCCCTGCAACGCGAGGGCCGCTCGCTCGCCACCTACGGACTGGCGCATGGCCCGCAAGGCTATTTGCCCCTGCGCGAGTTCCTCGTGACGAAACTCAAGCGCGATGCCGGCATCAACTGCACCGTCGACGATCTCCTGATCGTGTCCGGCTCGCTGCAGGCGCTCGACCTCGTCAACAACACGCTCCTGGCGCGCGGCGACACCGTCATCTTCGAGCAGGATAGCTACCAGGGCTCGTTGACCCGCCTGGCGCGGCTCGGTGTCAACGTGGTCGGCATCCCGCTCGACAAGGACGGCATGCGCATGGACGTGCTGGCCTCGACGCTGGCCGATCTGAAAAGCCGCGGCATTCGTCCCAAATACATCTACACCATCCCCACCGTGCAGAACCCGACCGGCACCATCATGCCGGAGAGCCGCCGCGCCGAGCTGGTACGGCTCGCGACCGAGTACGGCGTGCCGATCTTCGAGGACGATTGCTATGCCGACCTCGTCTGGTCGGGACAGCGGCCGCCCGCGATCCACGCGATGAGCCCGAACGGCGGCGTGATCCATATCGGCTCGTTCTCGAAGTCGATCGCGCCGGCGCTGCGCGTCGGCTTCATCGTGGCGCCCTGGGATGTGATGTCACGGATGCTGGCGCTGAAGACGGATGCCGGCTCCGGCGCGCTGGAGCAGATGGTGCTCGCGGCCTATTGCAAGCCGCATTTTGCGAGCCACGTGCCGGCGCTGACGAAGGCGCTGCGCACCAAGCTCGATACGCTGATGGAGGCGCTGAACGAGCAGTTCGGCACCGCCGCCGAGTTCGAGGAGCCGAAGGGCGGCATCTTCCTCTGGGTCAAGCTGCCCGACCAGGTCGATACGCTAAAACTGTATCAGGCCGCGCTCGCCGCCGGCGTCTCGATCAATCCGGGGCCGGAATGGTCGACCAACAAGAGCCATTCCAGCTCGCGGTTGCGACTGTGCTTTGCAAGCCCCTCGCATCAGCAGATCCGCGAGGGCGTCGCCGTGCTGGCCGAGGTCTGCCGCAAGGAGTTCGGCGTGCCGGCCCGCAGCGCCAATGTGGAGAAGCGGGCCTAAGCTGGAGCGTTAGGCCGCCTGGGGCTGGCTGCCGTGGATCGCGGCGGCCAGCCGCAGCAGCAGCACGATCGAGACGTTGCCCTTGCCGGCCTCGATCTGGGCGATGTAGCGCTCGGAAATGCCGGAGCGGCGGGCCAGCTCCCGGCGCGACAGCTCGCAACGCGTGCGCGAGGTTCTCAAGCGCTCGCCGAGCTCGGCCAGAAACGCGGCCTCGGAATAAGGCGGCACGGCGCAGCTGCCCGGCAGCACCTCGCCCGCGAAATCCATGACTTGATTCAGCATCGCTCTCACCACGCATCGCCTTCGGGAGCGCCATCCTACGCCCGACGCGACCGGCCTCATTGACGCGGATCAAATTCGCGCGCGATCGGCAGCCGGCGTGGACGATCGCGCCCGGGATGCTACACTTTGGAACTATTCGAGGCGGGGTTTTCCAGGATATGACGCGTTGTCTCAGCCGCTGGACCACGGCGGCGGTGCTATGGATTGCGTTCGCGTCCACGGCCGGCGCAGAGACGCTGGCGGTAACGGTCGAGCAATGGGGCCTGCTCGGCTCATGGGCTGTCGATTGCGCAGCAAGGCCCGACCGAGAGAAGGGCGCGCGACTCACTTACGAAATCCGGAAGGACGGCCGGGTGATGTACCGGCGCAATTTTGGCGAAGCCAAGGACGAGAACGAGGTCGTGTCGGCGACGATCAACGCCGAAGGCCTGCTCAATGTGATGGTGTACTTCCCTTCGATGCAGCAGACGCGCGAGTTCGGCCTGCTGCTGTTGAAGGACGGCGGCTTGCGCGCGATCTACAATCGCAGCGAGCGAGGGGTGTACACGATCAGGGACGGCAAATACGTCGGCACGGGCGAGCCGACGCCGGCGCAGCAGCTCTGCGATTAACCATTGCGTCCGAACATGATCTTCTCGAATCACTCTGTCTGAATATCCATTCAGAAATCTCTTCCCGTTCCTCCGGAACGTTCATGCGAATGCGCGGTTTAGATTTGCATTCGATTGGAGGAGGACATCATGAAGAAGCTTGGTTATGTGGTTGCGGCCCTCGGTGCGCTCGTGATCGCGGCGCCGACGCTGGCCAGCGCCGAGACGGTGGTGGTCAAGCGCGGTCATCATAACGGCCTGTACGGCGCGCGCGCCGAATACGGCATGCATCGCGACCACGGCTGGCATCGCGGCTGGCACCATCGCGACCGGGTCGTCGTGATCAAGCGCGGCCATCGTCATCACTGGGACTAATGCGCAACGCAACGAGGAAATGGCCCCTCACGGGGCCATTTCTTTGTGTGCTTTCTTCCTTCTCCCCTTGCGGGAGGAGGTGGCGCAAAGCGCCGGATGAGGGGTTGCCTCAGCGAAACTCCAACGCAAGAGATTCATGCGCGGAGAGATACCCCTCACCCGTCTCGCCGCTTCGCGGCGAGCCACCCTCTCCCGCAAGGGGAGAGGGTAAACAGTGGCTGCCTCGGCCTACTAATCCCAGGCAGGCGCAAAGCCCGGATTGACGCAGCGCCTGTCCTTCGGCAGCGCGGCGATCTTCTTGCGGTCGGCATCGTCGAGCGTGATCTTCAGCGCGTCGAGATTGGCCTGCTGGCTCTCGCGGCGCGAGGCTTTCGGAATTGCGGCGACGCCGTTCTGGTCGAGCAGCCATTTCAGCGCGACCTGGGCTGCGGTCGCATCGTGCTTGGCGCCGATCTCTGCCAGCACCGGATCCGAGGCGATGCGCCCCTGCGCGAGCGGGCAATAGGCGACCAGCGGGATCGACTTGCCGTTGAGATAGGCCAGCACCTTCGATTGATCGAGCATCGCGTGATATTCGATCTGGTTGCAGGCGATCGGCGCCTTGATGTCCTCGACCGCGATCTTGAGCAGCGCCGTGGTGAAATTGGCAACGCCAATCGCCCGCGTGCGCCCCTCCTCTTTCAGCTTCATCAGGGTCTCGAACACCGCGCCCCAGTTCGCGGACTTCGATGGCCAGTGCACGAGGTAGAGGTCGACGTGATCGAGCCGAAGCTTGGTCAGGCTGGCGTCGAAAGCCCGGCGGATGGCGTCGGGGCTGAGATTTTCGTGCCAGACCTTGGTGGTGACGTGCAGCTCGCCACGCGGCAGCCGGGCCGCGGCAAGCGCGGCACCGATGGCTTCCTCGTTGGCATACATCTCGGCGGTGTCGATGTGGCGATAGCCGATCGCAACCGCGCTCTCGACCGCGGCGCGGCAGACGTCGCCTTGCATGCGGAAGGTGCCGAGGCCGAGCTTGGGCATGCTGATGCCCTGTGTCTTCAGATGATCCATGAGCTAACTCCTGACGTCTTTCATGCCGCCAGACACGCGGTGGGACCGCGGGGGACAGACTCTTCGGTGATGGAAAAGAGGTGGCGGGAGCGGGTAGTGTAGCGCGTGAGGCGCGCGCCAGCCAATCAAGATCGGGTTAGGTCCCACCGTCATGCCCGGGCTTGTCCCGGGCATCCACGTCCTTCGTGCCCGGCAACAGGGCGTGGATGGCCGGGTCAAGCCCGGCCATGACGACCGGGGGCGCAGAGCCGCCCCTCACGAATGCTGCGCCACCACGGCAGGGCGCGCCTGCGGCTGCGGCACGATGTCGACCGACCAGAGGTCGCGATTGTCAACGTCCTTCAAGGTCACGGTCATGACGCCGCTGGTGCCGTCGATGTCGACACGGCCGAAGAACTGGAGGCCGAAGCACGGCGCGAGATTCTCGCCCTGCGCCGCGCTGCATCCGTTCTGGTACATCGCGACCGGGCCAAAGGTGTTGTCGAGCTCGCCCGGGCCCCAGCTGCCGGCGTGCAGCGGGCCGGAGACAAACTCCCAGAACGGCTCGAATTCCCTAAACTGGGCTTTGTTCGGATCGTAGTAGTGCGCCGCCGTGTAGTGCATGTCGGTGGTGAGCCAGACGATGTTGCGCACGCCTGCGCACTTGATCGCACTGAGCAGATCGGCAATCTCGTGCTCGCGCCGGTCGGGCGCGCCGTCGCCAAGCGCGACGGCATCGAGACTGACGAGGCCGATGGGCAGGTCGGCCGCGATCACCTTCCAGGTCGCACGCGAGGCGGCAAGCTCCCGCTTCAGCCAGGCGAGCTGCTCGGCGCCGAGAATCCAGCCGCGATGATCGTCGCCCTTGTTCCAGCTCTCGTCGCGATAGCTGCGCATGTCGATCATGAAGACGTCGAGCAGCGGGCCGTAGCCGATCTTGCGATAGACCCGGCGCTTGCGCGCGCCGATGTCGCGGATCGGCATGAAATCGAAGAACGCGCGCCGGGCACGCGCAACGAGGCGCGGGGTGCCGTCGCCCTCGAAGCCGGCTTCATCGTAGCTGCCGATGGGCGACCAGTCGTTGGTGACTTCGTGATCGTCCCACTGCGCGAACATCGGCACCTCCGCGTGGAAGGCGCGAAAGTGCTCGTCGAGATGGTTGTATTTGTAGTTGCCGCGGAACTGCGCCAGCGTGTGTGCGACCTCGGCTTTCTCCTCCGTCACCACATTGCGCCAGATCTCGCCGTTCGGCAGCTTCTGCTCGGACGGGATCGTGCAATCGGCGTAGATGTGATCGCCGGAATGGATGAAGAAATCCGGGCGGTTGTCGAGCATGGTACGATAGCTGCGATAGCCGCCGCGCGAGACGTCGATGCCCCAGCCCTGCCCGGCGACGTCACCGGACCACACGAACGAGATCGACTGGCCGGCCGCCGGCGCGGTGCGGAAATGCCCGGTGCGGCTTTCGCTGGCGATGCCTGTCGCGATGTCGTCGAAGCGCACGCGATAGAAGATGTCCTGCCCCGCCGGCAGATCGTCGAGCTGCAGCTTTGCTGTGAAGTCGGCATCGGGCAGCGCGTCGCGCGAGGCGGATGCAATGATTGTCCTGAAGCTTTCGACAGTGGAGCACTCCACCTGCATGCGCGCAGGCCGATCCGCGCGCGCCCAGATCACGGCGGAGCCATCGCAGACATCGCCCGACTGGATGCCGCCCGCGATCTGCGGGCGATCGGCGGCGCGACTGATCGAGGGCTTCGCAAGCGCGGCGATGGCGAGGCTGGAGGCGGAGCGGACCAGGAATTGCCGCCGGGTCCATGCGCGCGAGGCGCGGAGCGATGCCATTCAGGAGACCTTCGTCGAATCGCGACGGAAGGTGCCTGCGCTCCTTGACTCCAAGCTTACGGTTTCTTGACTCCACGCCTACGGTTTTGCGACGCGGAGATGACGCATTGAACGGGAGCCGCAGCGGCGGTCCACTCCTCGCCCCGTTCTTACGGGGAGAGGGTTGGGGTGAGGGGCTCCATCCACACGTGCGATCGTCGCGGGACCTGTCCCCCCTCACCCGGAATCCGCGCTACGCGCGAACTCCGACCTCTCCCCGCAAGCGGGGCGAGGTAAAGACACAGCGACAGCGCGCCTAATGCTTCCAGTTGCAGATGCCGCCGGAGCGGCACGGCCAGGTCTGGATGCGGGTGTCCATCGCCTGCGCGTCGAGCGGATTGCCGCGCCGATGCGCTAGCTTGGTGCGCGCTGCACCGCGCGGCTGGGCGCTCCTGGCATGCGCGACCTTCGGCTCGGGTACGTGCACACGCTCGGCGGCGACCTTCTTCGGCACATCCATCGGCTCGACACGGGCCTGCGCCTCGTTGCCGCCCTTGGCCTGGAGCGCCACTGGCGCGAACTGCGTCTCGGGTCCGAGCCGCTTCGGCGACAGCACGGCTTTGGAGAGGTCGAGGCTGAGATATTCGTCGGGCTTGTAGTCGTCAGCGCGTGCGAGACCGCCCCATGCGAGCACGAGGGCAATGACTGCAAAAGGCACGCTTTTCAGGACCACGGACGCCTCCTGAAATTGAATGATTAAAGGGGTAATTTACCCCTATTTAGGAGGCGTCTCGCGCAATTCCAGCGGCCAATTGCCGCCGTGGTTAAGAAGTTTGACGGTCTCAAGCGACCTTTCGCGTCGCACCTGTCCCGTCCAGGAACCTCATCAGGCGGCTGCGGATGATGGTTTCCGCCTCGCTCATGATGCGATCGACAAGTTCCTTGCAGGTGGGAATGTCGCGGATGAGCCCTGCGACCATGCCGCAGCTCCAGGCGCCCGCGTCCATCTGCCCGTCCAGCATGATTCTTGGGTAGACGCCCGCGACCTGGTCGTGGATGTCATCGATGGTGAGCTTGGCGCCCTTCTCGCGCTCGATCTCGAGCAGGCGGTCGACATTGGCGTTCTTGAGGACGCGCTCGGTGTTGCGCAGCGCGCGCATGATCAGGCGGGTGTCGAGTTCGGTGGCGGCGACCAGCGCGTTCTTCACGTTCTGATGCACCGGCGCTTCCTTGGTGGCGATGAAGCGCGTGCCCATGTTCATGCCGGCCGCACCGAGCGAGAGCGCCGCGACGAGGCTGCGCCCATCGGCCATGCCGCCGGAGGCGACGAACGGGATCTTCAATTCCTCGGCCGCGCGCGGCAGCAGAATCATGTTCGGAATGTCGTCCTCGCCGGGATGGCCACCGCACTCGAAACCATCGACGCTGACGGCGTCGCAGCCGATCTTCTCGGCCTTCAGCGAATGCCGCACCGAGGTGCATTTGTGGATGACCTTGATGCCGGCGGCTTTCAGCGCGGGCATGTATTGTTCGGGGCTGCGGCCCGCGGTCTCCACGGCCTTGATGCCGCCTTCGACGATGGCTGCGATGTATTCCGGATAGGGCGGCGCTGAGAAGGTCGGCAGGAAGGTGAGGTTCACACCGAACGGCTTGTCGGTCATGTCGCGGCAGCGCGCGATCTCCTTCGCAAGCAGCTCCGGCGTCTTTTGCGTGAGACCGGTGATGATGCCGAGCCCGCCGGCATTGGAGACGGCGGCAGCCAGCTCGGCAAAGCCGACGAAATGCATGCCGCCCTGGATGATCGGGTGCTCGATGCCGAACAGTTCGGTAATCGCGGTCTTCACGTAAGTCCTCCTCCCGGAATTTGATCAGGTTGATTTCAGTCTAGCCGGACTTTTGCGCCGCGGTCACCATTTCTCTCCGAACGGGCGGATCTCCATCTCGAAGGTCCAGGCGCTCTTCGGCTGCTGGTAGAGCTGCCAATAGGAGTCGGCCACAGCCGACGGCGGCATCAGCAGATCGGGATTGTCGAGCGCATTGGGGCCAAGCGCTTCGAGCCGGCGCTGCCGCACCCATTCGGTGTCGACACCGGAATCGATGATGAGATGGGCGACGTGAATGTTCTTCGGGCCAAGCTCGCGCGCCATCGCCTGCGCCACGGCGCGCAGACCGAACTTCGCGCTGGCGAAGGCGGCAAAGCCGCTGCCGCCGCGCAAGCTCGCGGTCGCCCCTGTGAAGAAGATGTTGCCGCCGCCGCGCGGCAGCATCAGCCGCGCCGCTTCACGGCCGGCGAGGAAACCGGAATAGCAGGCCATCTCCCAGACCTTGCGGAAGACGCGTTCGGTGGTGTCGAGGATCGGGAAATTGACGTTGGCACCGACGTTGAAGATGCAGACTTCGAGCGGCGCGTGCTTGTCGGCATCGTCGAGGAAGGAAATGACCTCCTCCTCCTTGCGCGCATCGAGCGAGCGCGCGTGAATTTCGCCGCCGGCAGCTTCGATGTCCTGCACCAGTGGCGCCAGCTTGTCGCCGTTGCGGCGGCCAGCGAAGATTGAAAAGCCTTCCGCGGCAAATTTCTTGGCGATCTCCGAACCGATGAAATCGCCGGCGCCGATCACGGCCGCTGTCGCGTTTCGCTTGGGCAAGGTCGCCTCCTCCTCCGAAGATACGTGATCGGGCCGGAGGCTATAATCCCAGCATAGAGCCGTCAAACAGCCACGAGCTCAATGCCCCCGCGCCGGCGCATGCAGATCGATCGGCCGCAGCACCGCCGCGGTGGGGATCATCAGCACCGCGACGATCGCAAGCGTCCAGAACACGTCGATATAGGCGAGGAAATCGACCTGCTGCTGCAAGGTCTTCCCCACCCAGGCCACCGCCTGTGACGCCGCATCGCTCGCATTCGAGCCCTGCGCCTGGAAGTAGCGTGTCATGGCGTCGATGGTCTGCTGGTAACCGAGGTCGGACGGTGCGGCGTGCTCGATCAGACGGCTCTGATGGAATTGCTGGCGCTGCGCCAGAATGGACTGCGCCAGCGCAACGCCCATGGATCCCCCGATGTTGCGCGCGACGTTGATCAAGGCGGAAGCCTGGTTGGTCTTGTCAGGCGGCACGCCATCATAGGACGCGGTCGTCACCGGCAGGAACAGGAACGGCAGGCCCAGCGCGAGGAAGATGCGCGACAATGCGGCATAGCCATAGGTGATGTCGCCGCTGAGCCCGGTGAGATGCCACATCGAGAACGCGACAATCGCGGCGCCGAACATGATGAGGTATTTCGGCTGCACGGTGCTGACGAGACGGCCGACCACGGGCATCAGCACCAGCGTCGCCATGCCGCCGGGGGACAGCGCGAGACCGGCCAGCGTGGCCGTGTAGTTCAGCTCGGTCTGGAGCAGTTGCGGCAAAAGCTGCGTGGTCGAGATCAGCACCGCGCCGGTGCCGAGCATGACCAGGAAGCAGGCGCCGAACTGGCGGCGGCCGAGCAACCGGAGGTCGACAATGGGATCCTCGCGCGTCAGCTCCCACGGGATCAGCGCAAGCAGAGAGACCGCCGCGAGAACCGCGAAGACGATAATCATGTTCGAGCCGAACCAATCGTTGCGCTGGCCTTCGTCGAGCACGAATTCGAGCGAGCCGAGCCCGATCGCGACCAGCAGGAAGCCGACATAGTCGACCCGCAGCCCGCTGCTCAGCAGCTTCTGCCTCTCCTCCTCCGCGCCCGAGGGCTCCTTGACCAGCGTGCCCACCAGGAACAGCGAGAGCAAGCCCATCGGCACGTTGATCAGGAACACCCAGTGCCAGCTGTAGGTGTCGGTGATCCAGCCGCCGAGCGTCGGACCGATCACCGGCGCGACCACGACGGCAACGCCGTAGATCGCAAAAGCCTGGCCGCGCTTGTGCGGCGGGAAGGAGTCAGCGAGGATCGCCTGCTCGCTGGTCGCCATGCCGCCACCACCGAGGCCCTGGAGAATCCGGAACAGCACCAGCGCCTCCAGATTCCAGGCAAAGCCGCACAGCAGCGATGCCACCGTGAACGTTGCCACGCACATCATGTAGAAGCGCTTGCGGCCGATCACGGTCGAGAGCCAGCCCGAGATCGACAGCACGATGGCATTCGCAACGAGATAGCTGGTGATGACGTAGGTGCTCTCGTCGAGGCCCACCGCGAGCCCGCCGGCGATGTGACGCAGCGCGACATTGGCGATGGTGGTGTCGAGCACCTCCATGAAGGTCGCGATCGAGACCACGAAGGCGATCAGATAGGGATTGTGCCCGCCGGCCGCCGAGCGCTCCGGCGACCAGCCTCCGGCGCCCGCTTGCGTGGCGTCGGTCATCGCACCCTGGTCCAGGGCACGACCGACATGCCGGGACCGACAGGCAGATCGGCCGGCCATTTGTCGACCACGATCTTCACCGGCACGCGCTGCACCACCTTGACGTAATTGCCGGTGGCGTTCTCCGCCGGCAGCAGGCTGAACGCGGTGCCGGAGCCTGGCTGCACGGAATCGACATGGCCAGTCAGCTTGCGCCCGGGATAGGCGTCGATGCGGACCTCGACCGGCTGGCCCGGACGCATGTCGTTGAGCTGCGTCTCCTTGTAGTTGGCGACGATCCAGACCTCGTCCGGCACGAACATCATCAGGCTCTGGCCTGCGGTGACGAAGGTGCCTTTGGCGCCTGACAGCTTCACCACGCGGCCGGACTGCGCAGCGACGACATTGGTGTACTGCAAATTCAATTTGGCCTGATCGAGCTGCGCCTGCGACTGCTCCAGCTGTGCCTTGGCGCCTGCGAGCTGGGCTTGCAGCGTCTTGATGCCGACCTGTGCGGTCGTGACCGCTGTCTTGGCGCGCTCGGTGTTGGCCTGCTGCGCCTGAAGGTCGGAGCGTGTCTGCTGCTGGCGCTGCACGGTGCCGGCGCCCTTCTCGACGAGATCTTCTGCGCGCTTGAACTCCTCCTGCGCGAACTGGAGCTGGGCCTGCGCCTGATCGAGCTGCGCCTGGGCCTGCTTGATCTGCTCCTCCTGGGAGACGATCTGCGCCTCGACGTTGCCGATGTTGGCCTTGGAGACTTCAACCTGAGCCGTGGCCTGATCGACTGCGATCCGGTAGTCGCGCTCGTCGATCTTCGCCAGCAGATCGCCGGCACTGACATGCTGGTTGTCGCTGACCGGCACGTCGGTCACGTAGCCGCCGACCTTCGAGGCCACGGAAAAGCTGCGCGCCGCGACGAAGGCGTCGTCGGTGGACTCGTAGTGGCGGACCTCGAGCCAATAGAGCACGCCGCCGATGAGGGCCGCGATCAGCACGACGGTGCCGACGGTTGCCAGCAGCCAATGCTCACGCAGCCGGTCGCGCAACGACGGTGTCTTCGCCGACTTCTGGCCGTCGGCGTCGCGAGTCTGATCAGGAGGGGATTTCGGAGCCTCCTTTGCCCTCTGCGGCTGCTCCGCGGACGGATCGCGCTGCCGTGTCTGAGCATCCACGGTGAACACCTTTCTTGCGAATCTTGCGACTAAACCGGCGGGAGAGCAGAGAAGAGCAACTCGCGCGCTGCGAGCCTAACCGCAGCACTGAGGCATGGTTCCGGCTTGAAGAAGCTCACTATCATTCGTGATTGCACGGCTCAAAGAACAAGCGCGGCACTCTCGGTGCCGCGCTTGCCTGCAGTGCCGATGTGGCGCACTTGGTTCAGTGCGTCTTGGTTCAGAGAGTTTTGGTTCAGTGAGTCTCGGCTCAGTGCGTCTTGGTCTCGTGCCATTTCTCGAGATCGGGCTTCACCTTGCCCGACCCCTGCTCCTTCTCCGGAGTGCCCTTCCAGGGCGTGTCCGTCTGACTGTGCGAACCCCAATCGTTCTGCTGCCGGGGATCGTCGTTGGGTCGTTCCTTGCTCATCGCAGGCTCCTTCGCTGGCTCCTACGCGAAGGGAACGCCGTAATAGGAGTTGATGCCGCGAACCGCGGCGTCATCACCCCAGTTCCAGTCGCTCCGATCGCCGTATTTCGGCGCGCCTTCCAGTTCCTTGGTGGTGATGCCGGTGACATAGCCGCCGAGCTCCCTGTCGTATTTGAGCGACTGCCAGGGCAACGGATAGTGATCATTGCCGAGCCCCAGGAAGCCGCCGAAGCCGAGCACGGCGTAGGACACCTTGCCGCTGATCTTGTCGATCATCACGCGCTCGATCGAGCCGATCCGGTTGCGATCCGCGCCATAGACCGATGTTCCCTCGACCTTGTCGCTGCCGATCAACCGGCCCATCTCGCTGCGGTCCAGTTCGCCTTGATTCAGCATATCAATTCTCCACTCAGCCAATGTGTGAATCAACCGCACAGGTGAGCGATCGTTCCGGCGCGCAACCTGCGCAACATCAGGAACATCGCCGGAAACGCGCGGTTCTCTAACGTCACCGAAAAGGAAACCGGGAGCCGCCTCGATGTCCCAGACCGTCTCCGACTTCATCGTCCAGCGCCTGCATCAATGGGGCGTGCGGCACTTGTTCGGTTATCCCGGCGACGGCATCAACGGCGTGTTCGGCGCGCTGAACCGGGCGGACGGCAAGATCGGCTTTGTGCAGGCGCGGCACGAGGAGATGGCCGCGTTCATGGCAACCGCCTATGCGAAGTTCTCGGGCGAGCTCGGCGTCTGCATCGCGACCTCCGGCCCCGGCGCCTCGCATCTCATTACCGGCCTCTACGATGCGCTGCTCGATCATCAGCCGGTGCTGGCGATCGTCGGCCAGCAGGCGCGCGATGCGCTCGGCGGGAACTACCAGCAGGAACTCGACTTGGTCTCGATGTTCAAGGATGTCGCCGGCGCCTATGTCATGCAGGCGTCCTCGCCCGCGCAGGTGCGGCATCTGATCGATCGCGCGGTGCGGACCGCACTGGCTCGGCGCGCCCCCACAGCGATCATCCTGCCCAACGATCTCCAGGAGGAACCCTACGAAACGCCGCCCCGTGCGCACGGCACACTGCATTCCGGCATCGGCTACAATTCGCCCAGCATCATGCCGCGCGACGCCGACCTCGACCGCGCCGCGGAGGTGCTCAACGCCGGCAAGAAGGTCGCGATGCTGATCGGCGCCGGCGCGCTCCATGCGACCGACGAGGTCATCGCGGTCGCAGACCGCTTGTCGGCCGGCTGCGCCAAGGCGCTGCTCGGCAAGGCAGCGCTGCCGGACGATCTGCCATGGGTGACCGGCTCGATCGGCCTGCTCGGCACCGAGCCCAGCTACAACATGATGATGGGCTGCGACACGCTGCTGATGGTCGGCTCCGCCTTTCCCTATGCCGAATTCTTGCCGAAAGAAGGCGCCGCGCGCGGCGTGCAGATCGACATCGACGCCAGCATGATGTCGATCCGCTTTCCCATGGAAGTCGGCCTCGTCGGCGACGCCGCCGAGACGTTGCGCGCATTGCTGCCGCGGCTCGCTCCCAAGGCCGATGCCGCCTGGCGCAAGGGCATCGAGGACGACGTCGCGAAATGGTGGAAGACGCTGGACGACCGCGCGCATCAGCCGGCCGCGCCAGTCAATCCGCAACTGGTCGCCTGGGAATTGTCCCCACGCCTGCCCGAGCGCGCCATCATCACCAGCGATTCCGGATCCTGCGCCAACTGGTTCGCGCGCGATCTGAAGATGCGCCGCGGCATGATCGCCTCGCTCTCCGGCGGCCTCGCCTCGATGGGCGCCGCAGTGCCTTATGCGCTCGCCGCGAAATATGCTCATCCGGACCGGCCGGTGATCGCGCTGGTCGGCGACGGCGCGATGCAGATGAACAACATGGCCGAGCTGATCACGGCCGCCAAATACTGGCGCTCCTGGCGCGACCCGCGCTTCATCGTCTGCGTCTTCAACAACGAGGATCTCAACCAGGTCACCTGGGAGCAGCGCATCATCAACGGTGATCCCAAGTTCGAGGCCTCGCAGCGCATTCCCGACGTGTCCTATTCACGCTTCGCCGAGATGATCGGCCTCACCGGCATCTTCGTGGATAGTCCGCAGCTGATCGGCTCGGCCTGGGATCAGGCGCTGGCGAGCGAGAGGCCCGTCGTGCTGGAGGTGAAGACCGATCCCGAGGTGCCGCCGCTGCCGCCGCACATCACGCTGCAGCAGGCCAAGAACTTCTCGCTCGCGCTGATGAAGGGCGATCCGAACGAGAGCAGCGTCATCAAGGGCGCGGCACGGCAGGTGCTCGAAACCATCCTGCCCGGAAAGGAGTGAACCATGAGCGACTTCCGCGATATCCAGCATGGCGTCAACGACCCCGTCGATGGCGTCGACGTGAAGCAGCACTTCAACGACAACAAGACGCCCCACGAGCGCGCACAACACCATGCCGACGTGCGTGCAGAGCCTTCGGCCTCGCCAAGCGAGCCGTTTCTGCCCGAGCGACTACGGCGCAAGCCGACCGATCCGATCAATCCGCGCACCGGCCGCAACCCCACCGATTAGCCGTTAGGAACCTCGGTCCCTGCGGTGTGTTGGTCGACGCAACGTCGCGCGGCGGGAGGCTGCGCGCCCACATTGGAGGGATCGGACCATGAAACGGACCATCATCGCGATTGCCTGCGTGCTTGCAGGCCCCGCGCTCGCCCAGTCGCTGGGCGAGAAGACCGGGGTCAATTCGGCACTCGGCGTCGCGCCCACCACAGCCGACTTTGCCAAGGAGGTCGCGATCAGCGACATGTTCGAGATCGAATCGAGCAAGCTCGCCGAGCAGAAGGGCAACGCACAGGAGAAGGCCTTCGCCCAGCAGATGGTGACCGACCACACCAAGACCAGCGGCGAGCTGAAGGGCTTGGTCAGCGACGGCAAAGTGCAGGCGACGCTGCCGACGGCGCTCGACAGCCCGCATCAGAGCAAGCTCGACAAGCTCAAGAGCGCGACAGGCAAGGATTTCAGCTCTGACTACAATTCGTACCAGGTCAGTGCCCACGAGGACGCCGTGTCGCTGTTCGAACGCTACGCCAAGGGCGGCGACAATTCCGCGCTGAAGGACTGGGCCGGCAAGACGCTGCTGGCGCTCAAGCACCATCGCGACATGGCCAAGGAGCTCGGCAAGGCGCCGAGCGTCGGTCAGTCGAAGTAACCATCTTCTGATGGACGCCGGCCCTTCCGGCGTCCTCCCGGTTAGCAACGATGCCCGTCTCCGCGGATTGATCTCAAAATCGCGGAGATCATCGTGACACAGCAAGACAAGACCTCATTCACCCGCCGGCACGTCGTCCACGCCGCGAGCGCAACGCTCGCGGCGGCTTCGCTGGCGTCTTCGTCAGCGAAAGGAGATACATCCATGTCCGAGCAGAAGCTGATTGACCCCGTCGGCCGCTATCCGAAGCCGCCGTTCAAGAAGCAGTCACAGCCCTGGCCGGGTCTTGCCGGCAAGATGGAGCCGCGCCCCGATCATGGCGAGACCAGCTACAAGGGCTCCGGCCGCCTCGGCGGCCGCAAGGCGCTGATCACCGGCGGCGATTCCGGCATGGGCCGCGCCGCCGCAATTGCCTATGCGCGCGAGGGCGCCGACATCGCCATCAACTACTTCCCGACTGAGGAGGCGGACGCGCAGGACGTGATCGCGCTGATCAGGAAAGAAGAGCGCAGCGGCGTCGCCATCCCCGGCGATCTCCGCGACGAGGCATTCTGCAAGACGCTGGTCGAGCAGGCCGTGCAGCAGCTGGGCGGGCTCGATATCGTCGTCTGCAACGCCGCGCGCCAGCAGAGCCGCGAGTCCATCCTCGACGTTTCGTCGGAGGATTTCGACGCGACCATGAAGACGAACATCTACGCGCCGTTCTGGATCATCAAGGCGGCGCTGCCGCATCTCAAGCCGGGCTCGTGCATTATCGGCACGACATCCGAGCAGGCTTACGATCCGTCTCCGGAGCTCTATGATTACGCGCAGACCAAGGCGGCGACGATGAACTACGTGAAGTCGCTGGCCAAGCAACTCGCCTCGAAGGGCATCCGCGTCAACGGCGTCGCGCCGGGCCCGATCTGGACGCCGCTCCAGGTCTCCGGCGGCGCATCGATGGAGAAGCTCGAGAAGTTCGGCGGCATGACACCGCTCGGGCGCCCCGGCCAACCTGCCGAGCTCGCCTCCATCTACGTGCAACTGGCCGCGGCGGATGCGAGCTACGCGACCGGGCAGGTGTATGGATCCGCCGGCGGATCGGGGCAACCATAGTCTCGGCGCCGCGGGCCGACGACAGGGTAAAGTCCAGGAACCATCGCCGTCTTCCGGCTTTACACAACTGACACAAAGGAACCACCGCCTGCGGACCGATGGCGCTCGTAACAGTCAAACCCACCCGGATCGATACGGCGATCGCGAACGAGATCGCGGACCACACCAACCCAGGGCTTGAGCACACTGCCGAGACATTGACGTGGGGAGCCGACGAGCACGTGTTGCTCGCGCTCGCCGCGGCAGGATGGCTCTACACAAGGCTGCGGCAGCCGCAGACGCGCCAACTTGCCGATCACGTGCTGATCGTGTCGATGGCGACAGCTGTGCTGCCGCACGTCCTGAAGTCGGTGTTCAATCAGACAAGGCCGGACCGGCTGACGGTGCGCGGCCATTGGCGCGGCATTCCCTTCTCCGGACGATCCCGGGACGCATTTCCCTCAGGTCACGCCGTGCATATGGGCGCACTCGCCTCCGCCGCCGGCCTGCTGCCGCCGGCGCGACGCCAGGTGGCGCGCGCGCTCGCGGTGGCGCTGTCGTTGACGCGCGTGGCACTGCTTGCGCATTGGACCAGCGACGTGGTGGCAGGTTTCACGCTCGGCGTCCTCGTCGAGCGACTGCTCAGGCCATTCACACTTGGAAAGTCACGGCAGCCGCGGCCTTCAGGTTCACGAGTCCGACCATGACGGAATATCTCCTGCGTTTCATCGCCGGCGGTCTGATCGTCTCCGTGTTCGCGATCTGCGGCGACATGCTGCGGCCGAAAAGCTTTGCCGGGCTTCTCGGCGCGGCACCCTCGGTCGCGCTGGCGACCCTTGGCATCGCCGTGGTCCAGCATGGCCCGCAATATGCTGCGGCCGAGAGCTGGACGATGATCTACGGTGCGACTGCCCTCGCCTGCTACAGTCTCGCGGTCTGCCATTTGCTGATGAGGTTTGGTCTCGCCGCGCTGCCGGCCACCATTGCCGCCTTCGCGGTATGGCTCGTGGTCGCCTTCGGCCTGCTCGCGGGCTTCGGAGGTGCGGCCTGATGCTGGTCAAGCTGTCGTCATCGGCGCTGAAACAGGCGCGTTGGTACGAATACGCCGTTCGCTTCCTGCTCGGCGGCCTTGCGACGGTGCTTGCGGGATTCATCGGCTCGCGTTTCGGTGTCTCCGTCGGCGGGCTCTTCCTCGCGCTTCCCGCCATCTTCTGTGCCAGCGCGACCCTGATCGAAAGCCACGAGCGTCAGGCCAAGGAGAAAGCCGGGCTGAGCGGGGGGCGGCGCGGACAGAAGGCGGCGGCGCTCGATGCGGCAGGTGCGGCGCTGGGCAGTATCGGCCTTGCGGCATTCGCCCTGGTGTTCCATCTCGCGGTCGGGTCAAGCGCTGCGGCGGCTTTCATCGCCGCGCTGACGGTTTGGGCTATTGTTTCCGTGGCGGCCTGGTGGCTCAGGCGCAAGCTTCGCATCGTCTCCCGCCACCCTCGGCGATCAGCGCATCCGGCAAAGAGCCACGGCCTTTCCTCGTGAAGGCTTAACCCGCTTTCGCCCGCGACGGCTGCGATGTCGGCGGCTGAAGACCGGGGCTGTTGGCCCAGCGCTCCACTTGCTCGATGATCTTCTGGTGGCTTGGTCGCACCGGCTTGAAGGCATCGGTCTCTTCGGAAAGCTTGCGGGGCAGTCGGACTTCGTCCGTCATCACATCTCTCCCGTTTCTGCCCTTTGGCCGAAGATGCGCCTTCTCCGAGCGAGATGCAATAACCTATCTTATTGATTTTGCTTTATTTTTTTACTCATTTGGAGTCTTTATCGCCATCTGCGGAACTCTTGCCAAGTTGGTTTGTTGAGTAAACTACTCAAACTGCTCATTTGGTGTGGTTTGCTATGAATGATCTTCGCGCCGAGCGGCTTCAGGTAATGCTCTCGCCGGAGGAGCTGTCCGCTCTCGACGATTTCCGGTTCAAGCATCGAATGCCGACACGCGCGGCGGCCGTCCGCGAACTGCTTAAGCTCGGGCTCGCGGCTGCGGGCGTCGATGCCCGCGCCGGCATCAAGTCCAGCGATTACGGAGTGTTTGGCCGCGGGCCGGAGGGGCACACGCAGACCAACGGTGAGCACGACGCCGAGGATTGACCGGCCTTACTGGAGCTCGCAAGCAAAACGGCCCCGGCACAGGGGTGCCAGGGCCGTCCTTGGAGATTGCTTCCGGCGCACCGGGGGCATGACAGCCGAAAGCACTCCGTCGACTCTTCGCGCTGGGATTCGTTCCTCGCGCTATTCTGGGAGCATGATCCCTTCGGAAAACCGCTTCACACTTTTGCGGATCATGCCCTAGCCGCTCGGTGCGGAGCCGGAATCATCCGGCGTCATGCCCGAGCCCGGTGTCTTGCTGTTGTCGTTGAGCTTGGGATCGCGCGTCGCTTCACGCGACGGCGAGCCCTTCGGATTCGTTGTTTGGGGATCCGTCTTGTGCACGGTCTGTGCGCGCTGCTTGTCGCGGGGCTGCTCTTCAGCGCGCTTGTCCCTGACGATGCCGTGGTCGGAATGCGCCATGATGTCCTCTCGCTTCTCCGATGTCTCGAAGCGCTTACGCACCGCGGCGCCGAATGTTCCGGCGTGGCACTAACTATGCGCGGCGTGGACCGCGACCGATGCCTTCTCCAGATGCACCTGCCGGACGGTCGTCACGGCCGCGAACGCGACCGAGACGCCGAAGGCGAGAATGAGTGAAAGCAGAGCCAGACGTGGAGCCATCGCAAAACCTCCTTCCGGAATCGGAAAAATCAGCGCGATCGACTGTTGCCAATGATCCCAAATTGGTCGCTTGCATTCCGTGAGCGGTCTCACACGCGGGTTTACGAAGCGAGAGTTGCTTACGCACTCCGCGTTTGAGGGGTCCGGATCGTAACGGGCGGGATTTCGCCATCAAGCCAATCCTGCTCGTTGGCGAGCGCCGTCCAGGCGTCCGCCATGCGCGAGTAGCGCTTGTGGGCAGGTAGTCCTTCCGCCCGCTCGGCAAGCTGAAGACAGTTGTCGGCGTTATCCCTGAAAATGTCGGACTGTTTCATCACAAAGATCTGGGGATGGAACTCCCGGGTCGCAACCGCCCTTACTCGATCGTAACGTCCAGGGAACTTCGCACGCCACCAGTTATTGGAGCTGCATGAGGATTCTTGTCGCGATTGTCCTGACCTTCATCAGCACCGCGGCGCTCGCCGACAATACGGGTGAGCGAACCGCCGGCGACCGCACGCCGACCGCGACCGATGTCATCAGCGGCCTCTACAGCTTCAGCCGTTTCCAGCAGGGCCTTCTGGAGAGCACCGATCTGAAGGGCAACGCGGAGGTCAAGAACCTCGCCGCCTTGCGCGCCGAAGAGGCGGCCAAGCGCGACAAGGCGCTGAAGCAGATCCAGGAGGCGATCGGTACGGAGCCGCGCGCCGGCAAGACGACGTCGGTGAGCGCAGGTCTCGTCGAACCCGAGAATTCCGACGGTCCGACTTACGTCAGAAGCTTCTATGCCGCGCAGATTCCCGAGTATGAATCCGCCATCAGCCTGCTCGAGCACTATCTGAAGGGACCGGACAATGCGGGACTAGCCGCCTTCGCGCGCGAGCAGCTCCCGAGGCTGCGCGCGCAGCAGGTCAGGGACGCCGAGCGCACCATGGCGGACAAGTAGCCGCTCCTACTTGTCGTTCGGATGATGTTGCTGGCTTTCCGGCCGCACGGTGCGGTCGCTGTCCGGCATCCTGTCCCGGCCCGCATCGCCATTGTCATCCTTGCCGCCCGAGGTCGAGGTGCCGCTGCCGCTCGGGTTCGACCTGGTCGACAGACCTGTGGTTGACGTGTCCGCATGCGGGGTGGCGGAGCTGGCGGCAGGATCGCCGGTCTCGGCCCCCCGCCCGCTGGGCGTACCCTGGGCAAACGCCGATCCGGCGGCGAACGATAGAACGATGATCGCGGCAATTCCTGCTCTCATATGCTCTCTCCCTCTCTGTCGGGCTAACCGCAGGATCGACGCTCCGTTCCGAGGCATTGCCGGTGTTGGAGGCGCACCCGCCTATGGCAATTTATTCCGAAGCCGCGTGGAACCAATCCGATTCATCGCGGTTAAATCGGCCGGGCTGAGCAAAGCAGGTTCCATTTCCCGGCGTCGCAACCTTGGCGCTTGATTTCGAATTTGGCTGACGCTCTATTTTGACCAAACGCGTCGTGCCAGGATTCGGCCGATGCTTGCGGGGGAATCAGTATGAGCGACCTCGATCCCGGAACTGCATCACGCTCCGGTCGTCGCGTCCCAAAACCAAAAACCAACGGTATGTCAGAGCCGGATTCCCGCGCGGAACTGCTACTCGCCTTACAGGCCATGCGCAGCGGCGATTTCTCCGTGCGGATGAGCGGCGACTATCTCGGCATCGACGGCAAGATTGCCGACACTTTTAACGAAATCATCGCCGCCAACCAGCGCATGGCGCAGCAGCTCGAGCTGGTCGGCCAAGTGGTCGGCCGCGAGGGCAAGACCCGCCAGCGCGTGAAATTCGGCCTCGCCTCGGGCTCCTGGGCCGACATGGAAGGCTCGGTCAACACGCTGATCGACGATTTGCTCTGGCCGACGCGCGAGGTGACCCGCGCGGTCGCCGCCGTCGCCCAAGGCGACCTGCTCCAGACCGTCAAGCTCGACGTCGACGGCCGGCCGCTCCGCGGCGAATTCCTGCAGTCGGCAACCATCGTCAACACCATGATCAAGCAGCTCGGCGTGTTCACCTCCGAGGTGACGCGCGTCGCGCGCGAGGTCGGCACCGAGGGCAAGCTCGGCGGTCAGGCCCAGGTGCCCGAGGTGACCGGCGTCTGGAAGGACCTCACCGAGAGCGTCAACTCGATGGCGAACAACCTGACCAACCAGGTTCGCAACATCGCCGAGGTGACGATCGCGGTCGCCAACGGCGACTTGTCGAAGAAGATCACGGTCGACGTGCGCGGCGAGATCCTTCAGCTCAAGGAAGCCATCAACACGATGGTGGATCAGCTGCGCTCCTTCGCCTCCGAAGTGACGCGCGTCGCGCGCGAGGTCGGCACCGACGGCAAGCTCGGCGGCCAGGCGATCGTGCCCGGCGTCGCCGGCACCTGGAAGGACCTGACCGACTCCGTCAACGCGATGTGCGGCAACCTCACCGCACAGGTCCGCAACATCGCCAACGTCACCACGGCCGTGGCGCGCGGCGACCTCTCGCGCAAGATTACGGTCGACGTGCGCGGCGAGATCCTGGAGCTGAAGGACACCATCAACACCATGGTGGACCAGCTCAACTCCTTTGCCTCGGAGGTGACGCGCGTCGCGCGCGAGGTCGGCACCGAAGGCAAGCTCGGCGGCCAGGCCCAGGTGCCCGGTGTGGCCGGCACCTGGAAGGATCTCACCGACAACGTCAACTTCATGGCGTCGAACCTGACCGCGCAGGTCCGCAACATCGCCGACGTCGCCACAGCGATCGCGAGCGGCGACCTTTCGAAGAAGATCACGGTGAGCGTCTCGGGCGAGATCCTTCAGCTGAAGGAAACGCTCAACACCATGGTCGACCAGCTCAACGCCTTCGCCGGCGAAGTGACGCGTGTCGCGCGCGAGGTCGGCACCGAAGGCCGGCTCGGCGGCCAGGCCAACGTGCTCGGCGTCGCCGGCACCTGGAAGGATCTGACGGAAAGCGTCAACTCGATGGCGTCGAACCTGACCGCACAGGTCCGCAACATCGCCGAGGTGACGACGGCGGTCGCCGGCGGCGACCTGTCGAAGAAGATCACCGTGGACGTTCGCGGCGAGATCCTGGAGCTCAAGGACACCATTAACACCATGGTGGACCAGCTCAACGCCTTCGCCGGCGAAGTCACGCGCGTCGCGCGCGAGGTCGGCACCGAAGGCAAGCTCGGCGGCCAGGCCCAGGTGCGCGGCGTCGCCGGAACCTGGAAGGACTTGACGGATAGCGTCAACTCGATGGCCTCGAACCTGACCGGCCAGGTCCGCAACATCGCCGAAGTCGCGACCGCGGTCGCCAAGGGTGACCTTTCGAAGAAGATCACCGTGAACGTGTCGGGCGAAATCCTTCAGCTGAAGGAGACGCTCAACACCATGGTCGACCAGCTCAACGCCTTCGCCGGCGAAGTCACGCGCGTCGCGCGCGAAGTCGGCACCGAAGGCAAGCTCGGCGGCCAGGCCCAGGTGACCGGCGTCGCCGGAACCTGGAAAGACCTCACCGACAACGTCAACTCGATGGCGGGCAACCTGACCGCCCAGGTCCGTAACATCGCCGAGGTCGCGACCGCGATCGCCGGCGGCGACCTGTCGCGCAAGATCACGGTGGACGTGCGCGGCGAGATCCTTCAGCTCAAGGACACGCTGAATACGATGGTCGACCAGCTCAACCGCTTCGCGGGCGAGGTGACGCGCGTCGCGCGCGAGGTCGGCACCGAAGGCCGTCTCGGCGGCCAAGCCAATGTGCCCGGCGTCGCCGGCACCTGGAAGGATCTGACCGACTCCGTGAACTCGATGGCGGGCAACCTGACCGCCCAGGTCCGCAACATCGCCGAAGTCACCACCGCCGTGGCGCGCGGCGACTTGTCCCGCAAGATCACCGTGGACGTGAAGGGCGAAATCCTCGAGCTCAAGAACACCATCAACACCATGGTGGATCAGCTCAACGGCTTCGCCGGCGAAGTGACGCGCGTCGCGCGCGAGGTCGGCACCGAAGGCAAGCTCGGCGGTCAGGCCGAGGTGCCCGGCGTCGCCGGCACCTGGAAGGACCTCACCGACAACGTCAACTTCATGGCCTCGAACCTGACGGCCCAGGTCCGCAACATCGCCGAGGTCGCGACCGCGATCGCCGGCGGCGACCTGTCGAAGAAGATCACGGTGGACGTGCGCGGCGAGATCCTGCTGCTCAAGGACACCTTGAATACCATGGTCGAGCAGCTCCGCTCCTTCGCCGCCGAAGTGACGCGCGTGGCGCGCGAGGTCGGCACCGAAGGCCGGCTCGGCGGTCAGGCCGTCGTGCCCGGCGTCGGCGGCACCTGGAAGGACCTCACCGACAACGTCAACCTGCTCGCCGCGAACCTGACGACGCAAGTCCGCAACATCGCCGAAGTCACCACCGCCGTGGCGCGCGGCGACTTGTCCCGCAAGATCACCGTGGACGTGAAGGGCGAAATCCTCGAGCTGAAAAACACCATCAACACCATGGTGGACCAGCTCAATGCCTTCGCTGGCGAAGTGACGCGCGTTGCCCGAGAAGTCGGCACCGAAGGCGAGCTCGGCGGTCAGGCCCAGGTGCCTGGCGTCGCCGGCACTTGGAAGGATCTCACCGACACCGTCAACTTCATGGCGGCAAACCTGACCGAGCAGGTCCGCGGCATCGTCAAGGTGGTGACGGCGGTCGCCAACGGCGATCTCAAGCAAAATCTCACCGTGAAATCGAAGGGTGAGGTCGCAGCCCTCGCCGACACCATCAACAACATGACCGAGACGCTCGCGACCTTCGCCGACCAGGTGACGTCGGTGGCGCGCGAGGTCGGCGTCGAGGGCCGCCTCGGCGGTCAGGCCGACGTGCCCGGCGCCGCCGGCACCTGGAAGGACCTCACGGGTAACGTCAACCTTCTGGCGGCCAACCTCACCTCGCAGGTGCGCGCGATCGCGGAGGTGGCGACCGCCGTGACCAAGGGCGACCTGACGCGGTCGATCCAGGTCGACGCCCGCGGTGAAGTGGCCGAGCTGAAAGACAACATCAACACGATGATCACGAACCTCCGTCTGACGACGGACGTGAACACAGAGCAGGACTGGCTGAAGACCAACCTCGCCAAATTCACCAACATGCTGCAGGGCCAGCGCGACCTCGCCACCGTCGGCCGGCTTCTGCTCACCGAGCTGTCACCGCTGGTGAACGCCCATACCGGCGTGATCTACCAGGTCGAGAGCGAGGACAATCCGCAGCTCCTGCTGCTGGCCTCCTACGCCAGCGACGGAGTCTATCCCTATCAGCGCGTGCTCCAGTTCGGCGAAGGCCTGATCGGCCAGTGCGGCCTCGACAAGCGGCCGCGCGTGGTGGCCGACATTCCGTCCGACGTCGTGCCGATCAACTCCGCGCTGTTCCGTGTCGCACCGAAGAACCTCGTCGTGCTGCCGGTTCTGTTCGAGGGCCAGGTCAAGGCCGTGATCGAGCTCGCCTCGCTGGTCTCGTTCACGACCTCACAGATGACGTTCCTGGAGCAGCTCACTGACTCCATCGGCATCGTGCTCAACTCGATCGAAGCGACGATGCAGACCGAAGGCCTGCTCAAGCAGTCGCAGCAGCTGGCTGGCGAGCTCCAGACCCAGCAGCGCGAATTGCAGCAGACCAACGACCAGCTCGAGCAGAAGGCGCAGCAGCTCGCCGAGCGCAACGTCGAGGTCGAGCGCAAGAACCAGGAGATCGAGCAGGCCCGCCGCGCGCTGGAGGAAAAGGCGACCGAGCTCGCGCTGACCTCGAAGTACAAGTCCGAATTCCTCGCCAACATGAGCCACGAGCTGCGCACGCCGCTGAACTCGATCCTGATCCTGGGGCAGCAGCTCACCGACAACCCGGACGGCAACCTCACCCCCAAGCAGGTCGAATTCGCCCGCACCATTCATGGCGCCGGCACCGACCTGCTCAATCTCATCAGCGACATTCTCGATCTCTCCAAGATCGAGTCCGGCACGGTGACGGTCGACGCCGAGGAGATTCTGACTGCGAACCTTCTCGAGACCGTCGGCCGGCCGTTCCGGCACGAGGCGGAGAACCGCAATCTGTCGTTCAAGATCGACGTCGATCCGAACCTTGCGCGCAGCATCGTCACCGATTCCAAGCGGCTGCAACAGGTCCTGAAGAACCTGCTCTCCAACGCCTTCAAGTTCACCGCCGAAGGCGAGGTGCGTCTGACGGTCGCCGGCGCAGTCGGCGGCTGGGGCACGGATCACCCGGTGCTGAACTCCGCGCCGGCCGTGATCGCGTTCGAAGTGTCCGATACCGGCATCGGCATTCCCCTGGAGAAGCAGAAGCTGATCTTCGAGGCGTTCCAGCAGGCCGACGCCGGCACCAGCCGCAAATACGGCGGCACCGGCCTTGGTCTTGCCATCAGCCGCGAGCTCGCAAGCCTGCTCGGCGGCGAAATCCATCTGCGCAGCGCGCCGGGCAAGGGCTCGACCTTCACGCTCTATCTGCCGCTGAAATATTCCGGCCCGACGCTGGCGCCGCGCGCGCCCGCGCCGCAGGCCTACAGCCAGCCGCCCGCACTCCAGCCGTCCGCGCCCGAGCAGCAGCGCGTCATCGAGCAATTGCCCGACGACCGTCTCAACCTCGAACCCGGCGACACCATTCTGCTCATCGTCGAGGACGATCCGCACTACGCGCGCGTGCTGGTCGATCTCGCCCGCGACAAGGGCTTCAAGGTCCTGGTCGCCGCGCGTGGCGCGGAGGCGCTGGAGCTTGCCAAGCAGTATCAGCCACGGGCCGTCTCGCTCGACGTGTTCCTGCCCGACATGCTCGGATGGACGGTGCTGAGCCAGCTCAAGCACAATCCGCTGACCCGCCACATCCCCGTTCAGATCATCACGCTCGACGAGGACCGCCAGCACGCACTGGCTCGCGGCGCCTTCTCCTTCGTCAACAAGCCGACCACGACGGAAGGCGTGGCGGCCGCGCTGTCGCAGATCAAGGAATATGCGCGGCCGCGGCGCAAGCGGCTGCTGATCGTCGAAGACAACGAGGCCGAGCAGCTCTCGATCCGCGAGCTGCTGGATCATGACGACATCGAGATCGTGGCGACCGACACCGGAGCCGGCGCGCTCTCGACGCTGCGCGAGGCGCCCTGTGATTGTGTCGTGCTCGACCTCAGGCTGCCCGACATGAGCGGCTTCGAGGTGCTCGACCAGATCCGCAAGGACGAGGCGCTGTCGAACATTCCGGTCGTGGTCTTCACCGGCCGCGAGCTCTCCGCGGAGGAAGACGCGGAACTCCACACCATGGCGCGCAGCATCGTGGTCAAGGGCGTGGAATCGCCGGAGCGCCTGCTCGACGAGACCGCTTTGTTCCTGCACCGCGTGATCACGGAACTGCCGGTCGAGAAGCAGCGCATGCTGGAGAAGCTGAACAGTTCCGACGAGGATTTGATCGGCAAGACCGCCCTATTGGTCGACGACGACGCCCGCAACATCTTCGCGCTGTCGAGCGTGCTGGAACGGCGCGGCATGAAGGTGCTGACGGCGACGACCGGCAGCGAGGCGGTCACGCTGGTCGAATCCAACCCGGAAATCGCCATCGTGCTGATGGACATCATGATGCCGCAGATGGATGGCTATCAGACCATCGGCGTCATTCGCGAAAACCCGGCCTTCGCCCGGCTTCCGATCATCGCGCTGACCGCCAAGGCGATGAAGGGCGACCGTGAAAAATGCCTGGAAGCCGGCGCGTCCGACTACCTCGCCAAACCCGTCAACACCGATCAATTGCTGCTTGCGATCCGCATGTGGCTGCATCGTTGAGCTGGATCCGCGAATGGACCACGAAAAGGTCAACATCCTCCTCGTCGACGACCAGCCGGCCAAGCTGCTCGCCTACGAGGTGATCTTGAAGGATCTCGGCGAGAACCTCGTGATCGCTTCGTCCGGCCGCGAGGCGCTGGAGGTGCTGCTCAAGACCGAGATCGCGGTGATCCTGGTCGACGTCTGCATGCCCGAGCTCGACGGTTTCGAGCTCGCCGCGATGATCCGCGAGCATCCACGCTTCCAGAAGACCGCGATGATCTTCATCTCGGCGATCCAGGTCAGCGACATCGACCGGCTGCGTGGCTACGAGATGGGCGCGGTCGACTACGTCCCCGTGCCTGTCGTGCCCGAGGTGCTGCGCGCGAAGGTCAAGGTATTTGCAGAGCTCTATCGCAAGACGCGGGAGCTCGAGCGGCTGAACCAGGACCTCGAGGACCGCGTCCGCGCCCGTACCGCGGAACTGGAGAACTCCACCGCGAAGCTGCGCGAGAGCGAAGAGCGGCGCAGCATGGCGATTGCCGCCGGCAAGATGGGCTCCTGGGACTGGGACTGGGTCACCGGCGACTGGATGTGGGACGAGGGCCAGTACCGCATCTTCGGCGTGAGCCCCGAGAGTTTCGACGTCAACCCCGCCAACGTTCAGGCCCTGTTGCATCCCGACGACGTCGATCAGCTGCGCAATGCCGTCGCCGAATTCAACAAAGGCACGCGCGCTTACGAGACGGAGTTCCGGATCGTGCGGCCCGACGGCGAAGTGCGCTGGTGCGTCGGCACGGCCGCCGCGACGGCGGACAATAGCGGCCGCGTCGTGCGCGTGAGCGGTGTCACGGTTGATATCACCGAACGCAAGCGGGCCGAGGAGCGGCAGAATCTGCTGGCGCGGGAGGTCGATCATCGCGCCAAGAATGCGCTGGCGCTGGCGCAATCGATCGTGCGTCTGACCCGCGCCGATGAGGTCAAGGCCTATGTCAACGCCGTCGAGGGCCGCATCAACGCGCTGGCGCGCGTGCATACGATCCTGTCGCTGTCGAGCTGGCAGGGCGCCGAGCTCTCCAGGCTGATCGACGAAGAGCTAGCGCCCTACTCGCTCGGCGGCCAGATCAAGCTCGCAGGTCCCGAAGTTCAGTTGCTGCCGGCCACCGCCCAGACGCTCGCGCTGGCGCTGCACGAGCTTTTCACCAATTCGGCAAAGTATGGCGCGCTCTCGACGCGATCGGGGCGGCTCATGATCGGCTGGCAGGTCGACGACGACCTGCTCAAGCTGACCTGGGAGGAATCCGGCGGCCCGCTGGTCAGGACGCCGAAATCGCGCGGCTTCGGCACGCGGAGCCTGCTTGCCAGCGTCGAGTCCCAGCTCGGCGGACAGGCGCAATTCGATTGGCGGGCCGAGGGCCTGTTGTGCCGCCTGGACGTGCCGCTGACACGCAAGTCAGCAGCAACGACGACACCCGGCAAGTTCGAGGCGCCCAGCTCCGTCGAATTGCAGCGCGCATCCGGTTAGCCTGACGCCGCGCTGGTCCTGCGCTGCGCCGTCCGCGGTTCGCGCGCGACGCGCCCCTCGAGCCAGGCTTCCGTTCGGGCGAGATCGCGTAGCGCCTTCGCATAGCGGCGGGCCGCGCTTCGCTCCGCGCCGCGCGGCAGCTTGCGTGCTTTGCGCAGGATGTCCGCAGCGGCATTGCGATAAGCCAGCGAGCGGTAAAGAAAAACTACCTTACCCATATCGAATGTTCCCGTGTTGCTGGCCCATATCCTCGCAAGCCCGGCATGAACGTCGGATGAAGCGCGCGACGAAATTCCTTGATCCGGAGGGAACCAACGAACGTGTCGCGCATTTGTCTGCTGGATTCGGGACGCGGTTCCATGCGCACGAAAAAGTCGTCGGATCTGATTTCTCCTACTGGCCTCATCAAGCTGATGACGCATGCGATGATGGGCGCAGCCCTCGGCCTCGCCTTCAGCCTTGCGCTCATCCTGTCCAATCCAGCCGTCGCCAACCTCGTGAATGACGGCGGACGTCAGGCGGTTCTCGTCTTCACCCTCACGCTCGTGACGACCTTCGCGATCGGCGCGACGCTCACCGGCGTCGTGTTCATCCTCGCGGAGGACAAGCAATCTTGAAGTTTGCCTGACACCTGGGAAATCTTTGTTGGGAACTCCTGCGGCCAACGGCGGTTGGCAGCCTGCGTCATTTTAACCCAGGGAGTTCCCCCGCATGAAGACAACCAAGCTCGCTCTCGCCGTGATGCTGGCAACCGGCCTTGCAGCCGCCCCGTTCGCCGCGCAGGCCAAGTCGCACAAGGCCAAGCATGGATCCTCGATGTCATCGTCGCAGACCACCGGCGCGAACACCAAGCCCTCGAAAGGCCCCGACGCCTCCGGCCAGGGCGGTTCTGGCCCGGGCTCCGATCAGGGCGGCACGATGACGAACAGCAAGGGCGGCATGAGCAAGTAAGCTCACATAGCTTCGGCCGCATCTCAAACAAAAGCCCCGCGGCAATGCGGGGCTTTTCGTCGAAAAAGTGCAGCAAAAGTCACGCAGCGCTGCGCTGGACGTGACGGCCTTCCTTCACCTCTTCGATGATCTTGGCGCTGAAGGCGTCGAGGTCGCCGGGGTTGCGCGAGGTGATGACGCCCTGGTCGACGACGACTTGTGAGTCTTCCCATGTCGCGCCGGCGTTGATGACGTCGGTCTTGATCGACTTGTATGACGTCATCTTGCGACCCTTGGCGATGCCGGTCTCGATCAGGAGCCAGGGCGCGTGGCAAATGGCGGCGACGATCTTCTTGGCGTTGAAGATCTCCTTGATGAAGGACAGCGCCTTCGGCTCGACACGCAAGAGGTGTGCGGCTTCGCGCAGCGGCATGATGGCGGTCAAATCACCACGCCGAGCGCTAGCGCCACATCGTCGGTGCGCGGACCAGAGCATCTCGCGCAGCCTGTTTTAGATCCTCGATCGAGCGGCGACCTGTTTGCGCGGCCTCACGCAGCCGCGTGGCGACACGGTCGCGCGTCGCGAGTTCGGAGAGAGGAAGCCCGGCGCAGACGTCGTCCAGCACGGCCTGTATCAAAGCGGCCATTTCGGCATCGTGCATCGGCGAGCTCCAGCGTGTTCGCGTAGCGCGCTCGCTTTAGCTGCGTCGGATGTCAGGGATGTTAAAGGCGCCCCGGAGCGTTGGCTTTCACGAGCTGCTCGAGCTGCGCTCGCTTGCGTGCAATCAGGAGCTGGGCCGCAGCATCATCGAGCCCCTCGCGCTGCAATTGCCGGATCGCGGAGCCGAGCTCGAGGATTTCGGCGCGCAGTCTTAGAGTCCGGTACGTGTCCGGGTCTTCCTCCACCGCGCGCCTCCGGAACTATCAGCGGCGCGCGATGGCGCGCACCGGATTGACGGCTGTCTTCACGGGACGAAGGCGCACCCGGTCGCGGACATCAGGCAGGACGTCGCCACCGCCGGCGGCTTTCCATTCGCCGATCAGCAGATTGATCCTCCGGCGCAGATCCATCTGCGCCAGGGCCTTTTCGGTGCAGTCGCGATCGCGATTGACGAGGTCGCGGACCGACGCCTCGATATCGGCCATCTCTAGCCTCAAGGCACTGATTTTACGTCGAATTTCATTAATTCTGTTGTCCATGGCTTGTTAGAACAAAATAAGAACATATAGTCAAGTCACGATTTCAGGACGGAGCAGTGACATGCAGGTTCAGGGTAAATACGACGCCAAGGCTTTTCTCATGGAGCAGATGACCCGCGCGCAAGGTTTGAGGTTGAAGCGACTCAGCGAGGAGACCTACCAGCCGGCACAATACGATCGGGATCTGTCCTCCGCTGAAGCTGCGCGGCGCATCCGCGCGCTCGAAGCGGAGATCGAGCTCGCGAATTCTTTCTAGGCAGGCGGAACGCTCCGCACGGTCAGGGAACCTTGCTTGTGTCCAATGGTTTTTCCCCGGCCAAGGGAGAAAATGCATGGCACGCAAGGCAAAGAAACGCCGCTACTCGCGCAGCTCCGGCAGCGACGTCGAAAGCGAGATGCGGCGCTACAAGAAGGGCACCGCGAAGAGCGGACGTGGCGGACGTGGCGGACGCGTGAAGAGCCGCAAGCAGGCGATCGCGATCGGACTGTCGAAGGCGCGCAAGAAGGGCAAGAAAGTCCCGAAGAAGGCGTCGAAGCGCAAGACGTCCAAGAAAAAGACGTCCAAGAAGTCATCCAGGAAATCATCCAAGAGGTCGTCGAAGCGCAAATCCTCCTAGCGCTCGCGGCGGTGCGTGTCAGATCATGCTGCCCGGCATGAAGCAGCGGATCGAAATCCCGAACGCCGTCTTCACCGGCCACACCATGGTGCGGCCGGCCCGGTTCGGCTCGGTAATAACGGCTTCATCCGGCACCTCGACCCATTGCCCGTCGAGCCGCACCCGATAATGCCCGTTGTGCGACTCCCAGTCGGGATCGGCAACGGCAAAACCATCCGCATCCGAACAGCACGGGCCAAGATGGCTGCGCAGGCTGTCGAACCATGGCTTGAGCGGGGAGTCGGCGTAACGGCCGTCATCACGCCCGAGGGCGTTTCCGCTCCACAGCACCAATGGCGCCACAAGCAACGCACGCCTCAGCGAGAGCTTCAATCGATCCATGTTCGGCACCGATCAAATGCGAACCACCGACCGGTTCCAAAAAGCGGCGGCAGTTCGAAGGTCCACGCTTGCAACCGTCTCGGCGGCTCCGTTGCCGCCAGTCAGATATACGACTCGGAACAGTGATCAGCGAACACGGCTTTTTCGGACGAACCGCGTCATCGTCCCTGCCGTTAACGAGAATGTTATCGGATATCCCGGGTACTTCTCAAGGCGAACAGAAAAGGCGGCCCCAAGGGCCGCCTTTGGATTTGGTCCGGTCGACGTTCGCCTTACGCGAGCGGCACCGCGACGAACCGGGTCGCCTCCGCGCTCTTGACCTGCAACAGCACGCTGCGCTTGCCGGACGACTTGGCCTGCGCCAGCTCCGAGCGGACGTCGCCGACATTGGCAACGGCCTTGCCGCCGACATTGAGGATGACGTCGCCGGTCTGGATGCCGCGCTGTGCCGCCGGCCCTTGCGGATCGACCTCGGTGACGACGACGCCCTTCTGGCCGGCGCCCTGCACCTCGCCGGCCGGAGCCAGGCTCAGCCCGAGGCGCGGCGTGCCGGCATCCGGCTGCACCTTGCCCTCGCCGGTCTTGCCTTGGGCCTGCCGCTCGTTCGGCAGCTCGCCGAGCGCGAGCGTCACCGTCTTGGCTGCGCCCTTGTGCAAGACGTCGAGCTTCACCGAAGTCCCGGGCGCCAGCGTAGCGATGGTGCGGGCGAGATCGCGGGAGTCCTTGATTGCGGTGCCGTTGACGGCGGTGATGACGTCGCCGGCCTCGATGCCGGCCTTCGCCGCCGGGCTGCCGTCCTGCGGATTGTCGACGATCGCGCCGCGCGCTTCCTTGAGGCCGAGGCTGTCGGCGATCTCCGACGTCACCGGCTGCACCTGCACGCCGAGCCAGCCGCGCGTCACCGCACCCTTGTCCTTGAGCTGCGCGACGACGAGCTTCGCGGTCGAGGCCGGAATGTCGAAGCCGATGCCGACTGAGCCGCCGGAGGGCGAGAAGATGGCGGTGTTCACGCCGATCACGTTGCCGCTCATGTCGAAGGCCGGACCGCCGGAATTGCCCTTGTTGATGGGCGCGTCGATCTGGATGAAGTCGTCATAGGGTCCGTTGCCGATGTCGCGGCCGCTGGCCGAGACGATGCCGGCCGTGACGGTGCCGCCGAGGCCGAAGGGATTGCCGACAGCGACCACCCAGTCGCCGATACGCGGCTTCTGGTCGGAGAACTTGACGAACGGGAAGTCCTTCTTGCCGTCGACCTTGATCAGCGCAAGATCGGTCTTCGGATCGGTGCCGACCACCTTCGCGGTGTAGACCGTGCCGTCATCCATCGTCACCTGCACGGACTCGGCATGGTCGACGACGTGGTTGTTGGTCACGGCATAGCCGTCGGCGGAGATGAAGAAGCCGGAGCCTTCGCCGGTGATGACCTGATGGCGCTGGCGCGGCATGCCGTTCATGCCGGGGCCGCGGAAACCGAACTGCCGCGAGAACTGGTCGAACGGCGAATCCTCGTCCGAATCCATCCGGTTCTGCTGCATCATCGCGCTCTTGTCGTTGTCCTGGTCGATCTTGACCCGCACCGAGATGACGGCGGGTTTGACCTTGGCAACGAGATCACCGAAGCCCTGCGGCGTCGCGGCGCCTTCCGCGGCCTGGGCCGGCGCGACGAAGGAGGTGATGCCGAATTGCGAGGAAGCAGGAGAGGCTGCGAGCACGGCCACGCCGAGCGCGGCCACGGTGCCGAGCAGCGCGAGCCGGCGCGGCTTCAGGATCGTGCGGGGGGTGTCGGAATTGACGCGATCGTTCATGTCGAAATGTCCATGTTGGGTAAGTCGCCTTGAACCCAACATGGACATCGTCACCTTACGACGTCCCGTCCACGCGATTAAATCTTGGCAAAGAAAGGCGCAGCCGAAATCGACGACGGACGCCGGAATCGCTCGGCCTGCTGCCCGCCCCTTCTAACGAGGCGGTGCCAACAAGCTCTTCACGCGGCGACGTGAGTCTCCCACGCTGCGGCCGCGGCGGCGTCCTCGTCGCGTTGTGCGTTGCAGGCGTCGAAATGCGCCTTCAGCTCGGTCTCGGCGAGATGTTCGAAATGCTCGGCCTGGCCGAGGAGTTCCCAGTTCTGGAGCGGCCGATAGGCCGCCTGCTGACGACAGAGGGACGCCAGCGCCCGGTAGCGACGTACGTTCTCCATGAGACCCTCCCTCGCATTCACTGGGCTTATTGCCCTGATTTGCGTCAGGCCGATGGCGGCCGTGCAACAGATTTGCTGCACGCACGGCCGGCCGGATCAAAGTTAACTTTTCAGAAATGCGCAAGTGAAGATTGGTTCCTAGCGCAGAACCAGGGTGGAACTCGCAAGGCCTCAGGCGTAGCGGCGGCGCTCGACGGTAATGCCGATCAGATCGAGATACCGTTCGATCGGTTCGGGCCGGCCGATGAGGTAGCCCTGCATCTCGTCGCAAGCCTCCCCCGCCAGGAAGGCACGCTGGGCTTCCGTCTCCACCCCTTCGGCGACGACAGGAATGTTCAGGGCGCGCGCAAGGCTGAGGACCGCGCGGACGATCTCGGCCGATTGCGGACTCGCCTCGAGATTGGAGATGAAGCTGCGGTCGATCTTGATCTTGTCGAACGGAAACGACTGGAGATAGGACAACGACGAATAGCCGGTGCCGAAATCGTCCATGGCGATGCGGATGCCGAGCACCTTCAAACGCCGCAGCAGATTCAGCGCGCGCGTGAAATCGCCGATCAGCACGCCCTCGGTGATCTCGACCTCGAGCCGGCCTGGCGCGAGGCCCGTCTCCAGCAGGATCTGGTGGATCGAGCGCTCGAGGTCGCCGGCCTGGAACTGGACCGGCGACAAATTGACCGCGACCGGCACCGGCCGCGGCCAGGACGCCGCCTCGCGGCACGCTTCGCGCAGGACCCATTCGCCGATCTGGATGATCAGCCCGTTCTCCTCGGCGAGCGGAATGAACTGGTCCGGCGGCACGAAGCCGCGCGTCGGATGGTTCCAGCGCAGCAGCGCCTCGAAGCCGACGACCTCGCCATCCATCCGGGCCTGCGGCTGGAAGTAGACGAGGAGCTGGTTCTGCTCCAGCGCCTGACGCAGATCGTGCTGCAACAGCCTGCGGTCGCGCAGCTCCTGGTCCATCTCGGATTCGAAGAAGCGGACCCGGCCCCTGCCCTCGCGCTTGGCGCGATAGAGCGCGGAATCGGCGTTGGCGAGCAGTGTCTCCGCGTCCATTCCGTCATCGGGGTAGACCGCGATGCCGACGCTGAGGCCGACATGGGAGAGATAATCGTCGACCTCGAGCTCAGTGCCGATCGCCTCGACCAGACGCTCGCCGAGCGCCAGCACCGCGCCACGGCGGGCACCGTCCGGCATCAGGATCATGAATTCGTCGCCGCCGACGCGGGCGATGAAGGCGCCGTCGGCCTCCGCTGCAAGACGGTCCGCCGCCGCCCGCATCAGCATGTCGCCGACGGGGTGGCCGAATACGTCGTTGACTTCCTTGAAGCGATCGAGATCGAGGCTCAGCACCGCAAAACTGGTCGAGGCCTCCTGCGCCCGTTCCAGCCGCTCCGCCAGCGCGACATTGAATGCACTGCGGTTGGGCAGATCGGTCAGCACGTCGTGATGTGCGAGATGGCTGATGCGTTCCTGCGTGTTGACGCGCTCGGTGACGTCCTCGATCACGCCGACCAGATATTGCGGCTCACCCGCGCCGTCCGTGATCAGCATCTTGCGCGAATTGACGACGCGGTCGTGGCCCTTGACGCCGACTTCGAGCAGGTGCTCCTCCAGGAACATCGGCATCCCGCTGGCGACCACCCGGCGGTCCTGCTCGTTGACCATGCGGGCGACGTCGGCCGGGAAGATCTCCTCGGGAGTCCTGCCCAGCATCTGCTCACGCGGCACGCCGTAATAGTCTTCGCCGGCGCGGTTGAGCAGGATGTAGCGCGAATCCTTCGCGCACTTCGCGAACACGGCGATGGGAATGTTCTCGACGATGGTGTCGAGGAATTCCTGGGTCCGCAGCAGATCCTGCTCGACCTCGTCATGGGTGTGCCCGCGCACGTCCGTCAATCTCTGACGGCCGCGATCGCTAGCCTCATAGGCCGCGCTGACGAGCTCGCCCAATTTGACGAGATCGACCTGTCCGGCGGCATCGGTGGCGCAGCGGAGCTGCTCGGCGAACAAGCGGTGCATCATGCCATCGCTCCGCGCCGCGTGCAGGCCTCATGCCTGCAAATATCTGCGTTCCGCATCCCCGCGCTCTCATAGCGTTCCTGAACCGCAGATTGAGGCGCTCAGCATTGCGTGGGCGTTAATCGAACTCGCGTCCCGGCCGCGTTGGTTACCCCGGCCTGAAAAGAATCGGTCGGTTTGCGCGGCATCCTCCGTAGAACCCCGGAGAAAGATGGCGCGCTTGGGCACGATCGGAACCGCGACGACATCGCCGCGCGTCTGATCCGTCGTCTACCGGATGAGCGCGCCCTCTCCGGCCCGCATCGGCTGGGCGGAAATTTCCTGCAATTTCGGAACCCGCCCGACTTCCGCAGCAGCGCGAATGGCGGCAATGTTGGTGGCATAATCGGCGCGGCTCCTGCCGCGGAACACCGCCGATCCCGCGACCAGCGTATCGGCGCCCGCGGCGGCGACGGCACCAGCATTGTCGCGCGTGACGCCGCCATCGACCTCGAGCCGTATCGGCCGGTCGCCGATCATGCTGCGAACCCGCCTGATCTTCTCGATCTGGGAGCCGATGAAGGACTGGCCGCCGAAGCCGGGATTGACCGTCATCACCAGTACCAGGTCGAGCCGATCGAGCACATATTCGATCACGCTTTCTGGTGTCGCCGGACACAGGCTGACGCCGGCCTTCTTGCCGAGCGCGCGGATTGCCTGGAGCGAGCGGTCGAGATGCGGACCTGCCTCGGCGTGAACGGTGATGATATCGGCACCGGCCTTGGCGAACGCCTCGAGATACGGATCAGTCGGTGCGATCATCAGATGCACGTCGAAGATCTTCGACGTCACCGGACGGATCGCCTTGATGACATCGGCGCCAAAGCTGATGTTCGGCACGAAATGTCCGTCCATCACGTCGCAATGGATCCAGTCGGCACCGGCTGCGTCGATCGCTGCGATCTCCTCGCCGAGACGGGCGAAATCCGCAGCCAGGATCGAGGGGGCGATGATGATGTCCCTGCTCATGGCTTTGCACTCCGCGCATCTGCTCCACCGGTGAACACGCGGCTTGCAAGGACATCCATGGGATCGATGGTTTCGAGATCGGCGACATCGAGCATGCGGTCGAGATCGGACACCAGGCGATCGGCCTGGCGCAGGCGGATGCGGTCGACAGCGTTTCGGATCGAGCGCGCATTGGAGAAGAACGGCTGGGTCCGGCGCAGCGCGATGTATTTTTCGAACGCTTCCCGCGCTGCCGCCGAGAAGCGATAACCGCGCTCCTTCAGCATCAGCTCGGCGATGACGAGCAGCTCGGATTCGGCATAATCCGGGAATTCGATGTGGTGCGCGATGCGCGAACGGAAGCCTGGATTGGAGGCGAAGAAGCTCGTCATCCGCTCGCCATAGCCGGCGAGGATCACGACGAGATCCTCGCGCTGGTTCTCCATCACCTGGAGCAGGATCTCGATCGCCTCCTGGCCATAGTCGCGCTCGTTGTCTGGCCGGTGCAGATAATAGGCCTCGTCGATGAACAGCACGCCGCCCATCGCCTTCTTCAGGATCTCCTTGGTCTTCGGCGCGGTGTGGCCGATATATTGGCCGACGAGATCGTCGCGCGTCACCGAGATCACCTGCCCGCGCCGCACGAAGCCGAGCCCGTGCAGAATCTTCGCCATGCGCAGCGCCACGGTGGTCTTGCCGGTACCGGGATTGCCGGTAAACGACATGTGCAGCGTCGGCGGCGCGGCGGCAAGGCCCGCGCGCTGCCGGATGCGCTCGATCAGCAGCAGTGAAGCGATCTGGCGTACGCGGTTCTTCACCGGCTTGAGCCCGATCAACTCCTGCTCGAGCTGTTGCAGCGTGTCGGTGACTCCGGCGGCTTCAGCTTCCTTGCGTAGATCGAAACTGGTCTCGCCGGGTTCGGTTGTCGTGGCGTGGGGGACATCCAGCATGGCTACCCTCGAAGAAAAGAGCTTCGCCGCGGGGGGATGCGGCGAAGCAGTGGTCCGCCAAGGAAACGGAGCAGCGAGTGCTCCGCGCGGAGGGAGAATGGCTATTGAGAAGCGTGCGCGGCGAGCTTCCGCACGGTGGTGTAGCGGATGGCGCGTCCGCCCACCTCCTGCCGCACCAGCTCGAACTCCGCCTCTTTCGGAGGCCGGTTGACGATGAACGAGATCCGCACCGATTCCCAGCCATGACTGGAATCGAAGCCGCTGATGCGGATGTAGCGGTCACCATACACCCTGCGGCATTCGGCGAGCTCCATCATCACGCCGGCAGCGTCCTGGAGGTCGAACATCGGCAGGCCCCACATCTCCCAATAGGTGCTGCGGGGATGCGGGTCGTCGGTGAACTCGATGTTCACCGCCCAGCCGTTCGTGAGGCAATACTGCACCTGCTTGTAGATCTGGTCGTCGGTGAGATCAGGAAGGAACGAGAAGCAGCCCTGGGTCAGTTTCATCTCAAAACTCCTCAGACGGTTTCCAGCGCCGTCGGCACGAAGTCCGGCGTGTCGGTGGATTGATAGTTGAACGTGACGTCCTTCCAGACCTCGAGCGCGGACTTCAGCGGCGTGCAGGTCTGCGCAGCCTTCGCCAGGATCTCCGGGCCTTCATGGACGTAGTCGCGGCCCTCGTTGCGGGCGAGGATCATCGCCTCAAGCGCCACGCGGTTGGCGATCGCGCCCGCGGCGATGCCCATGGGATGGCCGATGGTGCCGCCGCCGAATTGCAGCACGACGTCCTCGCCGAGGAGATCGAGCAGCTGATGCATCTGGCCGGCATGGATGCCGCCGGAGGCCACCGGCATCATCTTGTTCAGGCTCGCCCACGACTGGTCGAAGAACAGCCCGTGTTCGAGCTTCATCGGGTTGAAGTCCTCGCGGCAGACGTCGTAATAACCGCGCGTGGTGTTGGGATCGCCTTCGAGCTTGCCGACCACGGTGCCGGCATGGATGTGGTCGACGCCGGCGAGCCGCATCCATTTGGCGATGACGCGGAACGACACGCCATGGCTCTTCTGCCGCGTATAGGTTGAGTGACCAGCGCGATGCAGATGCAGGATCATGTCGTTGCGGCGCGCCCATTTCGCCATCGACTGGATCGCGGTGTAGCCGATCACGAGGTCGATCATGACGATCACCGAGCCAAGCTCCTTGGCGAATTCCGCGCGCTCGTACATGTCCTCCATGGTCGCCGCGGTGACGTTCAGATACGTCCCCTTCACCTCGCCCGAGGCGGCCTGCGCGCGGTTCACCGCCTCCATGCAATAGAGGAAGCGGTCACGCCAATGCATGAAGGGCTGCGAGTTGATGTTCTCGTCGTCCTTGGTGAAGTCGAGTCCGCCCTTCAGCGCCTCGTAGACGACGCGGCCGTAGTTTCGCCCGGAGAGTCCGAGCTTCGGCTTCACTGTTGCACCGAGCAGCGGCCGGCCGAACTTGTCGAGCCGCTCGCGCTCGACCACGATGCCGGTCGCCGGCCCCTGGAACGTCTTCACATAGGCGACCGGAAAGCGAATGTCCTCCAGACGCAGCGCCTTGAGCGGCTTGAAGCCGAACACGTTGCCGATGATCGAGGCCGAGAGATTGGCGATCGAGCCGGGCTCGAACAGGTCGAGATCATAGGCGATGTAGGCGAAGTACGAGCCCGGCGAGCCCGGCACCGGATCGACGCGGTAGCACTTCGCGCGGTATTTCTCCGCAGCGGTCAGGCGATCCGTCCACACCACCGTCCAGGTCGCGGTCGAGGATTCGCCCGCGACTGCGGCGGATGCCTCGATCGGATCGACGCCCTCCTGCGGCGTGACGCGGAACAGAGCGATGACGTCGGTGTCCTTTGGCGTGTAGTCGGGCTCCCAGTAGCCCATGCGCTTGTATTCCATCACGCCCGAGCGATATCTCTCCTTGCCGCGGACGGTTCCTGCGTGTGCATTCATGGCTCTCTCCTGCTCTTCTCTCTCTCTGAATGATTAGGCTGCGACCGGCTCGCGGGCGCCAATGCGCGGATCGAGCTCGCCGGCGCGGTAGCGGCGCGCCATCTCGCTCAGGGGAATGACCTTGATCTTGCTGGCATGGCCCGCGGTTCCGAACTGCTCGAAGCGGTCGCGGCAGAGCTCACGCATCGCATCCATCGCGGGCTTGAGGAACTTGCGCGGATCGAACTCGGAGCGCGCCTCAGTCGCGACTTTGCGGAACACAGCGGTCATGGCCAGACGACAGTCGGTGTCGATATTGACCTTGCGCACGCCGCTCTTGATGCCGCGGACGATCTCCTCGACCGGCACGCCCCAGGTCTGCGGCATCTCGCCGCCGAACTGGTTGAACATGTCCTGGAGCGGCTGCGGCACCGAGGAGGAGCCGTGCATGACGAGATGCGTGTTCGGCAGCCGGCGATGAATCTCCTCGACCACCCGCATCGCCAGGATGTCGCCATCCGGCTTGCGGCTGAACTTGTAGGCGCCGTGCGAGGTGCCCATCGCGATGGCGAGCGCATCGACCTTGGTGGCGCGGACGAAGTCGACGGCCTGGTCGGGATCGGTCAACAGCTGATCGTGGCTGACCTTGCCTTCGACGCCGTGACCATCCTCCTGCTCGCCGCCGCCATGTTCGAGCGAGCCGAGCACGCCGAGCTCGCCTTCGACGGAGGCGCCGGTCCAATGGGCGAGATCGACGACGCGGCGGGTGATCGCGACGTTGTAGTCGTAATCCGCCGCGGTCTTGGCATCGGCCTTGAGCGAGCCGTCCATCATGACAGAGGTGAAGCCATGGGCGATTGCGGAGGCGCAGGTCGCCTCGTCATTGCCGTGGTCCTGGTGCATGCACAGCGGGATATCCGGATAGGTGCGCTCCAGCGCGTCGATCATGTGCGACAGCATGAGATCGCCGGCATAGCTGCGCGCACCGCGCGAGGCCTGGATGATCACGGGCGCATCGACCTCAGCCGCCGCCTGCACGATCGCGATGCCCTGCTCCATGTTGTTGATGTTGAACGCCGGCACGGCGTAGCCGTGATTGGCGGCATGATCGAGCAGTTGGCGAAGGGTGATACGGGCCACGGGCAGTCCTCCTTATTGTTTCTTGCGTGCGATCGCCCGGCGGGCGGCTTCGGCAACGCTTTGCGGCGTGATGCCGAATTCGCGGTAGAGCACCGGTGCCGGTGCCGAGGCGCCGAAGCCGCGCATGCCGACGAACTCGCCGCCAGCGCCGATCCAGCGATGCCAATCGCCGACGACTGCTGCCTCGACGCCGACGCGCGGCGCGATGCCGAGCACGGCAGCGCGGTAATCGTCCGGCTGCTCCTCGAACAACGCCAAGCACGGCGCGGAGACCACGGCGGCACGTACGTGCTCGGTCGCGAGCAGACGGGCTGCTTCCAACGCGATCGACACTTCCGAGCCGGTCGCCATCAGCGTGACGTCGCGGCCACCATCGGGCGAGACGATGAGATAGGCGCCGCGGGCGACGCGGTTCCGGCCGCGGACATCGCTGCGGAAGGTCGGCAACGCCTGCCGCGACAGGCAGAGCACGGAGGGACGGTCTTCCTCTTCGAGCGCGCAGTCCCAGGCCTCCAGCGTTTCGACCGCATCGGCCGGCCGGAACACCAGAAGATTCGGAATCACCCGCAGCGCGGCGAGATGCTCGACCGGCTGATGCGTCGGTCCGTCCTCGCCGAGGCCGATGGAGTCGTGCGTCATGACATGGATGACGCGCAGCCGCATCAGAGCCGCAAGGCGGATCGCGGGCCGGCTGTAATCGGAGAAGGCGAGGAAGGTGCCGCCATAGGGAATGAATCCACCATGCAGCGCGAGGCCGTTCATCGCAGCCGCCATGCCGTGCTCGCGGATGCCGTAATGGATGTAGTCGCCGGCGAATGCGCCACTCTTGACCGGGACTTGCGCCTTGGCGTGCGTCAGGTTCGAATGCGTCAGGTCGGCGGAGCCTCCGATCAGCCCGGGAATCGTTCCGGCGACGGCCTCGAGCACCTGTTGCGAGGCCTGCCGCGTCGCGAGCTTCGGCCGCTCGCTGGCAAAGCGTTCGCGCAATTTCGCCGAGGCCCGGGCATAGGCGTTCGGCAGGGCAACGGCCTTGCTCTCGACGAACAGATCGCGCTGCTCCGGCGTCGCGCCTTCGTAGCGATCGAGCCAGGCGAGACGCTCGACCTGCCCGCGCTGCCCGATCATCCGCCACGCCTTCGCGATGGGAATCGGCACCACGAAGGGCTGATAGTCCCAACCGAGAGTTCGGCGCGCTGCCGCGGTCTGTTCGGTGCCGAGCGGCGCGCCATGCGCTTTCTCGGTCCCCTGTCTATCAGGCGCGCCGTAGCCAATGATGGTGCGGCAGGCGATCAGCGACGGTTTTGCGGTTTCGCGCTCCTCCGCAATCGCCTGAGCGACGGCTTCAGAATCGTGCCCGTCGACGCGGCGCACCGACCAGCCGGAGGCGGCGAAGCGTGCAAGTTGATCGTCCGAGGTCGCAAGCGACGTTGGCCCATCGATGGAGATGCCGTTGTCGTCGAACAGCACGATCAGGCGGCCGAGCTGAAGGTGGCCGGCCAGCGAGATCGCCTCCTGGCTGATGCCCTCCATCAGACAGCCGTCGCCGGCGATGACATAGGTGAAGTGATCGACGAGGCCGTCGCCATGCCGCGCATTGGCCATGCGCTCGGCGAGCGCCATGCCGACCGCGGTCGCAATGCCCTGTCCCAGCGGACCCGTCGTGGTCTCGACGCCGGGCGTATGGCCATATTCGGGATGGCCCGGCGTCTTCGAGCCCCATTGCCGGAAGGCCTTGATATCGTCGAGGCTGACCGCGCCGCCGGTGAGATGCAGCAGCGCATAGAGTAGCATCGAGCCGTGCCCCGCCGACAGCACGAAGCGGTCGCGGTCCGGCCAGTTGGGATGGGCCGAGTCGAACTTCAGGAAGCGCGAGAATAGCACGGTCGCGACATCGGCCATGCCCATGGGCAGGCCGGGATGGCCGGACTGCGAGGTCTCGATGGCATCCACCGCGAGAAAACGGACGGCGTTGGCGAGATCGTTGTGCGTGACCGCGGTGAGGTCGGCTTCGGCGTAGACGGAGATGTTCATCGGATTCTCGCCTCGTTCACTTCAGGCTGCGCTTGCGCTCGATCAGCTGCATGATCAGCGGCGTCAGGATGAGCTGCATCGCGAGATCGAGCTTCGCGCCCGGACACACGATGGAATTCGCGCGGGACATCCAGCTGTGCGGCAGCATCGAGAGCAGATAGGGAAAGTCGATGCCGCGCGGATTCTTGAAGCGGATCACGACCATCGATTCGTCCGGCGTCGGGATCCAGCGCGCGATGAACGGATTGGAGGTGTCCACAGTCGGCACGCGCTGGAAATTGATGTCGGTCTCGGTGAATTGCGGGCAGATGTAGTGGATGTAGTCCGGCATCCGCCGCAGGATGGTGTCGGTGACGGCCTCGGTCGAATAGCCGCGCGCACTGCGGTCGCGATGCAGCTTCTGGATCCATTCGAGATTGATGACGGGCACGACGCCGATCTTGAGATCGGCATAGCGCGCAACATTGACCTTGTCGGTGACGACAGCGCCATGCAGGCCCTCGTAGAACAACAGGTCCGAACTCTCCGGCAGCCGTTCCCATTCGGTGAAGGTGCCGGGGGCGGCGCCATGCAGCGCGGACTCCTCTGCGTCGTGCACGTAATGCCGCGTCGTCGCTGTGCCGGTCTCGCCATAGTCGCGGAACGCCCGCTCCAGTTCCTCGAACAGATTGGTCTCGGGGCTGAAATGGCTGAAATGCTTGTTGCCGCGCTCGGCCTCCGTGGCCATCTTCGTGCGCATCTCGGCGCGGTCGTAACGATGGAAGGCGTCGCCCTCGATGTAGACGGCGTTGACCTTCTCGCGGAAGAAGATCTGCTCGAACGTCTTCTTGACTGAGGTGGTGCCGGCGCCGGAGGAGCCGGTGATGGAGATGATCGGATGCTTCCTGGACATGGGACGCCCTCCTACAGCCGGAAGAAACCGCGTCGCGCGAACAGCGGCGCGGCGACGCTGGCAACCAAAAGCGGATCGCAATGCAGCTCCTCGACACGCCGCACCTCGTTGCTCGAGCCCATGATCAGCGGCACGCGCTGATGCAGGCTTTGCGCCGACAGATCGAGGATGCGCTCGCGCCCGGTCGAGGCCGAGCCGCCGGCCTGCTCGATGATCATGGCCATCGGATGCGCCTCATAGGTGAGGCGCAGGCGGCCGTCGCCATAGCCGGGACGCGCGTCTGACGGATACAGGAACACGCCGCCGCGGGTGAGGATGCGATAGGCCTCCGCCACCAGCGAGCCGATCCAGCGCATGTTGAAATTGTGGTTCGCGGGCCCCTCGACGCCGGCAAGGCATTCGTCGATGAAGGCGCGCACCGGCGGATCCCAGTGCCGGCGGTTCGACGTGTTGATCGCGAACTCCTCGCAGGCCTCGGAGATCTGCACGGCGCTGCGTGCGAAGCGGAAGCAGCCAGCCTTGCGGTCGAGCGTGAAGATGTCGACGCCGTCGCCGAGCGTCAGCACCAGCGAGGTCTGCGGGCCGTAGGTGACAAACCCCGCGGCAAGCTGCGCCGAGCCACGCTGATGGAAGGCAAGGCTCAGATCGTCGGGCGCGGGCAGGATCGAGAAGATCGTGCCGACCGTCATGTTGATGTCGATGTTGGAGGAGCCGTCGAGCGGATCAATCGCGACACAGACGCGGCCTTCGCGATCACCGATCTGCGGCTCGCGCATTTCCTCCGACGCCAGCGCCGCGATCGGGAGCTTGCCGAGGCAGCGTCGCAGGATCGCATCGGCCTGGACGTCGAGATCGCGCTGGACGTCGCCATCGCTGTTGCGGCCGGTGGTCAGGCCGGAGGCGTCGGCGAGATCGCCTGTCGCGATGAGATCGGCGATCTCGATCGCCGCCGCCGCGATGGCGTCGACTGCGGCCGCAACCGCGAGCGCATGCGGCGCCGTCTCGGAATACCGTTGAAGGTGGTCGTCCAGCCTGAGTTGCCCGGTCATCTGCGTCCATCCCCTTGCTGGCGCCGCATCCAGTTCCCTCCCCGCTGGAGGTCGGTGCGGTCAGTCCCAGCACGATGAGATTGACAGGGCCGGCTTAATAAGGAAAATTTCTATTCATAATGAGCGCCAAAGAATTTTCTTATAATGGCCCTGGCCATCCGGCGGCCCAGCTCCGGCATCTGACGATCCGGCAGCTTCGCTCGCTCGCGGCGCTCTCGGCCAAGGGCAGCGTGACGGCGGCATCAAGCCAGCTCGGCCTGACCCAGCCGGCCGTGACCCAGCAGCTGCGGCAGCTTCAGGACCTTGCGGGGTTGCCGCTGGTGCAGCGGACTGGCGACGGCATGCTGCTGACGGAGGCCGGCCGGGAAGTGCTGGCGCTCGCCGAGCGCGTCGAGGCCGCGATCATGGACTGCCAGGGCGCGCTCGACCTGCTGGCCGGCCGCACCGGCGGCACCGTCCATCTCGGCGCCGTCTCGACGGCGAAATATTTCGTACCGCATGCGATCGCGGCGTTCTCCAAGCGCTATCCGAAGATCGAGATCAAGCTCACCATCGGCAATCGCGAGGATATCCGCGAGGCCATGCACGGCTACGACCTCGATTTCGCGGTGATGGGTCGGCCACCGGCCGACGTCAGCGTCGACGTGCGTCAGCTCGGGCGCAATCCGCACATCATCGTCGCGCGCAAGGGGCACTGGCTGGAGAAGGATTCCGGCCTCAGCCTGACCGACCTCGTGCACGAGACCTTCCTCACCCGCGAGCCGGGCTCCGGCACGCGCACGCTGATGGAGGGCATGTTTCAGAAGTCGGATCTCGAGCCGATCATCGGCATGGAGATGAGCAGCAACGAGACGATCAAGCAGGCCGTCATTGCCGGGCTCGGCATCGCCTTCATCTCGGCCCACACCGTGGCGCACGAGCTCGCCGAAGGCCGCCTCATCGTGCTCGACGTCGCTGGTCTTCCGATCGTCCGGCAATGGTACGTGATCCGCCGCAGCGACAAGGTGCTGCTGCCGCCGGCGCAGGCGATGTTCGATTTTCTCGGCTCGGAAGGTTCGAACTATCTGCCCGACGTGCCCGAATTCGGCGGACGATAATTCGCCGGCGCTCAGCTCATCAGCTTCATGGCGATGGTCGCCGCCAGCACGACGATGATCTGGAGCAGACGCTCCGTCGTGAAGATGCGGTTGAAGGTGGTCATCGCTTGCCCCCGGTCGATTTGAAGATGATCTCGGTCGGCCGTTGCTAGCACAGGCGGCCAGCGAGAGAACTCCGTAGTCGCCACGGGCCGCCCCCCTGACCGGACCGATCGCGCCGCGCCTGGCGCGGCTAACGATCAGGCCGCAAGCGGAGCGGCGTAATCCACGCGCGTGGCAAAATAGGCTTCCAGCTCCGACAGCGCCCGCGCTTCCCAGTCCCGCGCCTGCTCCAGCAGCGACCAGCTCTGGCCCGGGCGGAATGCAGCGGTCTGGCGATAGAGCGATGCGATGCCGCGATAGCGACGCACGTTCTCCAAAATGGCGTGACCGTTTATTTGGCCGTTCATCGAAAACTCCCTCGTCATTCCCGGGGGAGAAATTGCGGCCAAATCTTTTTCGAAAAGTTAGCGGCGCGCAGCAAGCTCGCGGATGGTTGCCGGACTGTTGCGGCCGCGCAACGCGCGCGATCCGGCACCGCTGATTTATTGCGAATTCGTTGCCGCGCTTTCGCCCGAGGGTTTTAGCCCGCCGCGGCTGATGATCGCCATCGTCTCGCGGCAGAGATCGGCAAGGCCAATCAGGAGCACCGCGAGCAGGCAAAACAGGTTGATGGAATCCGCATTCGCGCTGGTCAGCGGCATGAACTCGAAGAAGGGGGGTATGAACGCCCACCACACCAGCGGCACGGTGAGCAGCGCCGCGAACACCGCCGCCGGCGCGCCTGCGACGATGCCGAGCACGAACAGGCTGGGCAAGAATGCCGCGAAATAGAGCTTTGCGCCGAGCGCGACGCAGATGCCTTGAATCGCAGCCGACGCTGCGACGACGCCGAATCCAAGCAGGAACGCCTGCCACGACCACGGCCGTACTCGCGGTACGCCAAACAGTCCCGCACGCCTCATCAGCCTCCCCCTGCCGCCCGTTAACCAAGGCCGCTTGCGACCAAAGTACTACAGCGCTGCGGAAATCGCGAGATGGAAATTCGGGCGCCGGCCGCAGCTTGGTAAACGCCCGCATCGCACAATCGCGGCCCTACTCGGTGGCGGCATAGAGCAGGCCCGCGACTGGCAAAGCAAGGCCAATGGCCGATGCGACCGTCCAGCCTCCTTGCGCGAAGGCCCAGGCGCCGACCGCCGAGCCGGCAGCGCCGGCGGCGAAGAACGTCGCCATGTAGAGGCCGTTGAGGCGGCTGCGGTGCTCGTGCCCGAGTACGAAGATGGCGCGAAAGCCGAGCACGACGTTGCCCTGCACGCCGATATCGATGGCGATCGCGGCCACGACGAGACAGGCGAGGTTCAGCATCGAGCCGGGCGCACCGAGATAGGTCACGAGGAAGCCGGCGGCGGCGAGCAGCATGGCGACCCGCGTCGCGATGCGGCTGTGGCCGCGATCGGCGAGCCGGCCCGCGATCGGAGCTGCGAACACGCCGGCGACACCGGCGAGCGCGAACAGTGCGATGCCGCGCTGGGTGAAGCCGAATTCGCTCGCGAGCTGGAGCGGTGCCACGGTCCAGAACAGCGTGAAGCAGCCGAACAGGCTCGCCTGGTACAGGGCACGGCGCCGGAGCAGCGGCGTGGTCAGGGCCAGATGCGGCATCGACAGCAGCAGCGTGCCGTAATGCATGCGCACGACTGGCTTCCGCTTCGGCAGCGTCATCCACAGCACCGCCGCGAGCACGATCATCAGCGCGGCCGAGCAGAAGAACACCGCATGCCATGAGTCGGCCGCGGTGACAAAGCTCGACACCGGCCGCGCCAGCATGATGCCGAGCATCAGGCCGGTCGAGACGTTGCCGACGACGCGGCCGCGGATGGCCTCCGGCGCCATATGCGCGGCATAGGGAATGATGATCTGGACCGCGACCGAGCCGAGGCCGATGAACAGCGCCGCGATGAGGAACGGCAACGCGTGGGTGGCGAACGCGGCGGCGAGCAGCGCGGCGGCGCCGAGCGTGATGACGGAGCAGATCAGCGTGCGGTTCTCGACGAGGTCGCCGAGCGGCACGATGAACAGCAGGCCGATGCCGTAGCCGATCTGCGTCATGGTGACGATCAGCCCCGCCGCCTCGTGCGACAGGCCGAGCGCGGCGCTGATCGGGGCGATCAGCGGCTGGGCGTAGTAGATGTTGGCGGCGACCATGCCACAGGAAGCGGCCAGCACGAAGGTCAGTCGCTGCGACACCGCATCCGGCCCGGGCGCAGTCTCGATCGTGGCATTCATCGTCATTTCACGTGGCCTCCAAACAATCGGGAACGATCATTCCCTAATAGGACATGAATTCAGGCGAGCAGCTTCATCGCGATGCCGACGAGGCGCATGCCGTCGAGCGGCAGGCGCGCCTTGCCGACGACGCGCATGCCTTGCGTGATGCAGATCATCAGTCGCGCGGTGTCGTCCGCCTCGACATGGCCGGGAATCGAGCCGTCGGCCTGGCCCTCGCGGATCAGGCCGGCGATGAAGCTTTCATTGGTCTCGAGCTGGGCGCGAACGCGGGCGGCGACGGCGGAATCGACCGCCGACAGCTCGACCGCGCTGCCGACCACGAGGCAGCCGCGCCGCCCCTCGATGCCTTGCGAATGCGCGACATAGGACAGCAGCACATTGCGCAGCCGCTCGCGGCCGTTGTCGGCGCGCGCCGCGGCGCTGCGGGTCTGCTCCTGGCGCAGCGCCGTGTAGCGCTCGAAGGCGGCGAGGAACACCGCATGCTTGTCGCGAAACGCCTTGTAGACGCTGCCGGTGGCGAGCCGCATTGCCGCGGTGAGGTCGCCGATCGAGGTAGCATGATAGCCGCGCTCCCGAAACACGCGCACGGCGCGGTCGAGCGCGGTATCCATGTCGAACTCCCGGGGACGGCCGGGCGGACGGGCTGCGGGCTGGGATCGGCGGGCGGCTTTTTGCATTGCGGGATAATAGGGAATGATTGTTCCCGAATAAAGACACGTGGTTGTGATGGGGGCATTGGCTGTTTAGCGGAGCCCTGCAACTCTCGTAAGGGGCGCGGGCTTCGTTGTCCCAACTCCGCTGTCATTCCCCCGAAGGCGGGGAATCCAGTACGCCGCGGCCTATCGGTTCAATCACGACAGCCTCGGAATACTGGATCGCCCGGTCAAGCCGGGCGATGACAGCGAGTGTGTGGTTGCAGACATGCGTATTCGCCCTCGCGGCGCAATTCGCCCGAGCTTTGCTTGATTGCTCCGCCCTCAGAACCAAGAGGGCGCAGGGAAGGCCGGGTGCCAGCTCGCACCCGCGGTCCGCTGCGCGAAAGGTAGCGCAAGGAGACCGCACAGCAGCATACAGGTGAAGCCCAACACACGGCCTTCCCTGCGCGATGGTTGGACGGCTTATGCCGTGCTCTCCCGGGAGCCGAATTCCTTCTGGCCTCCCTCGCCCTTACAGAAGTCGCCGGCATCGCGCCGGTTGACGCGACTGCCGCATCCGCAAGAGCTTGACCGTAGCAACGACGGCCAGGACCACACGGTTTTGCCGTACGCGCGGCCCGCTATTCGCCGCAGTTTTTCCAGCCCTGTCGACGGAGCCGGAAACCTACAGGCGAGACGAACCTGACAGCGCCGCTCGTCCACGCGCGGCTTCGGGCTCACGGAGAGCAATCCGCCCTGCCCTAACCTCTCGCGCCCGACGCTGCCGCGTCCACCGCAAACCCTGCTCGCGAAACATGACGACCTCACGATCGCCCCTCAAGGATGAGCCGGGACGGGCGACACATACGACAAATCCGAATTTCGGTAAAGCGGAATATTTTTCCGCTATGGGGTTGACGGGCGGCGACACAGGCCGCTCGTGTGTTCTTCCGGCTTCATTGTCTCTCCGGCGGCGCGACCGCCAAGCAACTTACCCGGCGTGCCCATCCTGACGCTTGCGAAATTTGTCGATGAACTCGCGCTGCTGATCGGCATATTCTTGCGCGACCTCGCGAGCTTCTTCCTCGCGCGATTTTGCTGGTTCCGTAGGCTTCTTGGACTTCTTGTCATGCGACATGCTGGCTCCGAAGCAATTTCAGGCTGTCGGCCAACGGTCGCTGTGTCGGGTCGTTCCTCGCTCCAAGAATGAATTGTGCATTTGTGAACTTTGGAACGTGGCCGCGCATCCCGCCTATGCGCGCCAAAGGGATCAGCGCGATTTTCGCTTGTGTGTTTGTTTGCGGCTGAGCCGTTTGGCGTTGGCCGCAACCTTCCTTCGATACTGCGCGACAATCTTGTCTCCGGATGCCCCGGCCATCAGGCTTTTACCGGCCTTCGCCGCCGCAAAGAATTTCTCACTCACCATGAGTTGGGCTTCACGTTGAGCGGCTTTGCCGCCGCGCATCAGCTTCGCCATTCGCAGGGCGATCACACGGTTGCTTTCCAGCCCGAGCATCATCCAGTTCCACATGCGGCGATGTTCCTAGCCAAGCAATAGCCTTATCACATGAACAACTCCGGTGTGCGCGGTGTCCAATCAAAGCCGCGTGGCTTATCACCACGGCAATCGGTGCGGATCATTCTGCCGGTAATGCGCGTCCCTACGAGCTAAGGGTTCCTTCACCTTGCTTTAGGGAACACCCGAACTGGTAATGGCTCGGCCCCATTTCACGCCGAATATCAGACCGCTGCTGCTGGGGGCCAAACGGAGATGTCCGATGGGTGCGGCAGGCTTGCGCTTCGCGCGTATGAAAAGAACTCTCCGCTTCCGGGCGGTCTTTATCAGCGTGCTGGAAGAGTTGCCCTTTATCTGCCCGGTGGCGGTCGCAATCGGCTCGCTGATCATGATCGGCATCACTCTCTGCAAGGATTGGCCGCAGTGAGGCCTCGATCATCTACCGAATGATCCGCAATCTTCTCGTAGCCGTCACGCGGAAATCTTTTCGTGCCGTTACGGCATTTCGCGCATCATCGCAACCTCGATGCGAACCGTGTCAGCATCGAAAGTTTGACGGGAAATTCCTCGTCATTTTCTTGAAGTCCTCCCTTGTAATCCACCTCACACCCGCACCGAAGCGCAGTCCGATATAGTCCAGTCGTTGTTGCTTGGTTGAGCACCGAAACGGGAGGCCGGGCATGCCAACGTCATCTGCCCTTTTGCGATGGTCGACCGAGATTGCCGGAGCGCGCTCGGTTCTCCACGTTCCGTGAGGAGTTTGCGCGGCTGAACCTCGCCTTGGATGTGATAGATCACAGCGGCGGCCGCCCGCGTATTGACGTCACCTACCTGTCGCTCGGCGCGGTTGGCGTTTGTAGTATTGTCACCACGCCGGTGGAGTTTATCCGGCACAAACACCACCTCAAGGATAGCCGCGACCAATTCGGACTGAACATCGTCGAGGCTGGACCCGTCCAATTTGCAAATGCTGGCCGGGAACATGTTTATGATGCCGGCTCCGCTTGTTTGGTTGACCGGGGAAAGCCACTGCGAGTATTTGGCCCGCGTGGCGGCAGCGTCAAATTCGTGACCGTGCAGGCTCCCGCCCTTAGGTCCCTGGTTGCGCAGCCGGAAGATCTTTCAGGTCGGCCGGTGCATCGCGGACCGGCGCTTAGATTGCTCGGTCGTTACCTGCGGTCGCTCGCATCCTTCAAAGAACCTCCGTCATCAAAACTGGCGTCCACCGTCGGCGTACATCTCCTCGATCTCGTGGCCGCGACGCTCGGGTCGACCGCCGAAGCTGCAGACATGGTTACCGAGCGTGGTGTGAAAGCGGCCAAGCTTCAGGCGATCCTGGCGGAGGTCGCGCAACGCTTTGGCGATCCCAATTTCGATCTGGACAATGTTGCCGGCACGCTCGGTATGTCGCGGCGATACGTGCAAAAATTACTCGAAGGGACCGGAAAGTCGTTCACCGAGCACCTTGCAGGGTGTCGGCTTGAGCGTGCCTTCGCGATGTTGGCTGACCCGCACTATCTGCATTTGGCTATCATTGATATCGCGTTTGCAGTCGGCTTTGGTGACCTTTCTCATTTCAATCGCTCGTTCCGCCGACGCTTCGGCGAGACGCCGTCAGGCGTGCGCGCCGCATCAATCGTGCTGCAGAAGTCGTCCAGCGCCCCCGCACAATGCGCTGGCGACGGCCGCTGAAGTGCGGATATGCATCGGGAGGGCGCAAGGCTGAGCGAAGCGACATCCGGAGATCTGCGCCAGCGCATTCCCCGAGTTTCACCCACTCACCGGCTGGATGGGAACTTTCGTTGCCAATCTGCAACGGTTCCCCGCGATCTGAAGCCGGACAAAACAAACTCCCATTCCGGCCACGAACCGCTCTCACAACGCCGTGAGACGACAGGGGAATTACGATGCGTGCACAACGCGTTTGGAAAGTGAACGGGGCTGCCAGCATCGGGCAGCTCCAGTCGAGACTGGACGATCTCAACAAGCGCCTCAGCCAGCTCGAAGGCCAGAATCCGGAGAGCTGGAAGCTCGACGAGCTGAGATCGAGCGCGCTCAGGCTGTCGCGCGAGATCGACGACATCCGCTGCGCCGAGGCGACGGCGGCGCTGAGCGAGCTGCTGCGGAAGTAGCCGGCGCCAGAGAGTCGCCGGTACGTCGGATGGGGAGAGCGACTTGTCCGCCGTAGCTTGAAAAGCGAAGGCGGAAGCGAAATCCATCGATCCCTTTGGGGGGAAGAAGGTGATGGGTTTCGCTTCACTCTACCCATCCGACCCAGCTCGACGAATCGGTCGCCGCTTAGGGAACCAACACGTCCCGCCGCCATTTCCATGAGAGCATGGAGCAAGATCATGACCAGGCACCTGACGCGAGCCGGTCTCGCGCGCGGCGTGGCCGGCGCGGTATCCACGCTGGTCCTGTGCGCGACGGCGGCATTCACCATCGCGCGCCATTTCGCGCTGTGAGGGATTTCGCATGACATCCGACCCCGAGGAGTCGGTGAGGCTGCAAGGCTTTGGCGAGATGACGTTGCGCACGGCGATCGCGACGCTGATGGCGCTCGCGCCGCGCGAGCGCACTGACGCTGCCATCTTCCGTATCCGCGACGGCTCGCGCTTGGCTTCGAGCGAGATCACCGAGCTCGCCTCCGACTGGGGCATGACGCCGATGGCTGAGGTCAGGTCGCCACGACTGGCGCCGGATCAGCACTGGACGGACATCGTTCGCGGCATGGTGCGCGAGGCGCCGCTGCCGTCGCTGATGGTGGCGTTCCTGGTGGGCGTACTGGTGGCGCGGCGGTAGGCGCAAACACAACTCGCGCGGCCTCGGCCGCCGATGCAAGCCATGCCGCGCGCTCAGGCGCCCCTGCCCGGCCAAATCGGCCGTGGACCCGCCCCGAAAATCGTTGCAGAAAGGTATCCTGAGGCGCCGGCGGCCGGTCCGCCAAGCCTCTGGAAAACGTCAACTTTTGGAAGAATGGTCGGAGTGGCAGGATTCGAACCTGCGACCCCTGCGTCCCGAACGCAGTGCTCTACCGGGCTGAGCCACACTCCGACAAGAAGGCGGCTTATAGCGTCGGGTTTGACGCACTGCAAGCGGCCGAGCCGAGGAATTTTGTCCCTGTGAAAACGGGTCTTGAGACACTGATTTTGCCGGCCGGCGAGGCCGGCGCGGAAGCCGCCGCCCGGACACTTGCGGCCGGCGGGCTGGTCGCGTTTCCGACCGAGACGGTCTACGGCCTCGGCGCGGACGCCGCCAATGCCACCGCGGTGACCCATATCTACAGCGCCAAGGGGCGGCCGGCCTTCAATCCGCTGATCGCACATGTGCCGGACATCGCCGCCGCGCGCCGGATCGGCGGGTTCGACGGCCGCGCGCTGAAGCTGGCGGAGGCGTTCTGGCCGGGGCCGCTGACGCTGGTGGTGCCGAAGACCGACGGTTGCCCGGTGGCGGATCTCGCCACGGCGGGCCTCGACACCGTCGCGATCCGCATTCCCGCCCACCCGGTGGCCGAGGCGATCCTGCGCGCCTTCGGCGGAGCGGTGGTGGCGCCGTCCGCAAACATCTCCGGCCACGTCTCGCCGACATTGGCGGCTCATGTCGAGAGCGACCTTGCCGGGCGCATCGACCTGATCATCGACGGCGGGCCGGTCGCGGTCGGCGTCGAATCGACCATTGTCGGCTGCTTCGACGCGCCGATGCTGCTGCGGCCCGGCGGGCTGTCGCGCGAGCGGATCGAGGCGGTGCTGGGCATGCCGCTGGCACGGCCGCCGGCGGCAGCCGAGAGCGACGACAGCCAGCCGCTGGCGCCGGGCATGCTGGCCTCGCATTACGCGCCGCGCGCCCAGGTGCGGCTCGGCGCGCTGGACGTTGCGCCTGATGAAGCGCTGCTTGCGTTCGGGCCTGCGCGTCTGCCTGGACTCGATGCTGCCGCGGCCGTCATGAATCTGTCGCCCACCGGTGATCTCGATGAAGCCGCCACCAATCTGTTCGGTTATCTTCGCAGCCTGGATGCGAAGGCGCCGAAGACGATCGCGGTGATGGCGATCCCCGAGGAAGGCTTGGGCGAAGCGATCAATGACCGGCTGCGGCGCGCGGCAGTTGCGCGCTAGAACGCGGAATGAAAGAAGACGACATGAACATCAACCAATCCGCCACCCCTCCGCTTGCACCCGAGCTGATCGACCAATTCCGCAAGATCGTCGGCGACAAGCACGCCATCACCGATGCGGCCGACATCGAGGCTTACGTCACCGAGGAGCGCAACCTGTTCCATGGCCGCACGCCGCTGGTGCTGCGTCCGGGCTCGACCGCGGAAGTCTCGGAAATCTGCAAGCTCGCCTCCGCGCACAGGATCGCGCTGGTGCCGCAGGGCGGCAATACCGGGCTCGTCGGCGGACAGACGCCGCATAATGGCGAGGTCGTGGTGTCGCTGCGCCGGCTCGACAAGATCCGCGAGGTCGACACCGCCTCCAACACCATGACCTGCGAGGCCGGCGTCGTCCTGCAGATCGCGCAGCAGAAAGCGTCCGACGTGGACCGGCTATTTCCGCTGTCGCTCGGCGCCGAAGGCAGCTGCACCATCGGCGGCAATCTCTCGACCAATGCCGGCGGCACCGCCGCGCTCGCCTATGGCGTGGCGCGCGAGATGGCGCTGGGACTGGAAGTGGTGCTTGCCGACGGGCGGGTGCTCAACGTGCTGTCCAAGCTGAAGAAGGACAATACCGGCTACAATCTGCACAACCTCTTCATCGGCGCGGAAGGCACGCTCGGCATCATCACCGCGGCGACGCTCAAGCTGTTTCCGAAGCCACGGGCGGTCGAGACCGCCTATGTCGGGCTGAAGTCGCCGGCGGCGGCGCTAAAACTGCTGACGATCGCGCAGAGCGAGGCCGCGAACGCGCTGACGAGCTTCGAGCTGCTGTCGGAGATGGCGGTGGACTTCTCGGTGCGCCATGGCATCGACGTGCGCGATCCGCTTGCGGAAAAACATCCGTGGTATGTGCTGATGGAATTGTCCTCGCCGAGCGACGACGCCCGCACGCCGCTGGAGACGATCCTCGGCCGCGCCATGGAAGAGGAAATCGTCGACGATGCCGTAATCGCGGCCAGCCTCGCCCAGCGCAACGCCTTCTGGAAGTTGCGCGAGGAAATGTCGTCGGCGCAGAAGCCGGAGGGCGGCTCAATCAAGCACGATATCTCGGTCCCAGTCGCTGCCGTTCCTGAATTCATCGAGGAAGCCAACGCCGCCGTCGTAAAACTGATCCCGGGCGCGCGGCCGGTGCCGTTCGGCCATCTCGGCGACGGCAATCTCCACTACAATGTCAGCCAGCCGATCGGCGCCGACACCGCGGACTTCCTCGCGCGCTGGCACGAGATGAATGCGGTCGTGTTCGAGATCGTGCTGCGCATGGGCGGCTCGATCTCGGCCGAGCACGGCATCGGCGTGCTCAAGCGCGACGAGCTGCCTGAGGTGAAGGACAAGACCGCGATCGAGCTGATGCGGTCGATCAAGGCGATGCTCGACCCGCTCGGCATCATGAATCCGGGGAAGGTGCTGTGAGTGCTCTTGCGATCGATGCGATTGGGGATGCCGATGTCGAGAACGTTGTGGCGCTGTGGCAGCGCTGCGGCCTGACGCGGCCGTGGAACGATCCGCATGCCGACCTCGCGCTGGCGCGGCGGCGTGACAATTCCACCGTACTGGTCGGCCGGGACAATGGTGCGATCGTGGCGACCGTCATGGTTGGCCATGACGGCCATCGCGGCTGGGTCTATTACGTCGCCGTCGACCCCGACTGCCAGAAGCGCGGCTATGGCCGGGCCATCATGGCGGCGGCCGAGGACTGGCTGCGGCAGGCCGGGATTTCGAAGCTTCAGCTGCTGGTCCGGCGCGAGAATGCGCAGGCGACTGCGTTCTATGGCTCGCTCGGCTTCGAGCTGTCCACCTCCGTGATGTTCCAGAAGTGGCTCGACGGCCGCGCGACCACGCAAAGCAATTGAGATCCAGCCATGACCATTTCCGACCGCGTCCGCATCAAGGACGTCCGCGTGCTCTCGGACAACTGGACGCCCCTGAAGACCACGACGTTCGAGTACCGCCGCGCCAATGGCGAATGGCAGACGCAGCACCGCGAGACCTATGAGCGCGACAACGCCGCCGCCGTGCTGCCCTACAATCTCGGCCAGCGCACTGTGATCCTGGTGCGGCAGTTCCGCCTGCCGGCGTTCATCCGCGGCTACGACGATCTCCTGATCGAGGCGGCCGCCGGCGTGCTGGAGAACGCTTCGCCGGAAGAGCGCATCCGCGCCGAGGCGGAGGAAGAGACCGGCTATCGCCTGCACCATGTGCACAAGGTGTTCGAGGCGTTCATGAGCCCTGGCGCCGTCACCGAAAAACTGCACTTCTTCGTCGCCGAATACGAACCTTCGATGCGCGTCAGCGACGGCGGCGGCCTCGAGCACGAGGGCGAAGACATCGAGGTGCTGGAGCTCGACATCGACGAGGCGCTGGCGATGATCGCCGACGGCCGCATCATCGACGCCAAGGCGATCATGCTGCTGCAATACGCAGCGCTGCATGTTTTCAGGTGAGAGCTCTCTTCACCTCGCCCCGCTTGCGGGGAGAGGGAGCGCACCTGCCGCGCGGCGAGCCATCGCGGTAAGCAATTCAGACCTGCGCCGCCCTTCCCCCGGTTGAGCAACCCCAAAACTATCTCTAGTCTGGCTTCAACCAAGAACCAGGAGACGCGCCCATGTCCGCTCCGCGCGACGACGAATTCGGCTTTGCGCCCGACTATGACTCCCCCGTCCCCTATATGCAGCGCACGCGGGATTATTACACCGCGATCGGCTACACCACGCCGTATCGCTGGGCGCATTACACCGAGGCGCCGTTCCAGCCGCTGAAGAAGCCGCTGGCGCAATCGCGGGTGACCCTCATCACTACCGCTGCGCCGTACGATCCGGCCAAGGGCGACCAGGGGCCGGGCGCGGCGTATAACGGCGGCGCGAAATTCTACCAGGTCTACGACGGCGACACGTCGCAGCAGCACGATTTGCGCATCTCCCACATCGGCTACGACCGCAAGCATACCACGGCGACCGACAGCGGCACCTGGTTTCCGCTGCCGCAGTTGCTGAAGGCTAGCGCCGCCGGACGCATCGGCGAAGTCGCCCCGCGCTTCTTCGGCGCGCCGACCAATCGCAGCCATCGCGTCACGATCGACACCGACGCGCCGGAGATTCTGGCGCGCTGTCTTGCCGACAAGGTCGACGTCGCCGTGCTGGTGCCGAACTGCCCGGTCTGTCACCAGACCACCGCGCTGGTGGCGCGGCACCTGGAGCGCAACGGCATCCCGACCGTGATCATGGGCTGCGCCAAGGACATCATCGAGCACGCCGCCGTGCCGCGGTTCCTGTTCTCCGACTTCCCGCTCGGCAACTCCGCCGGCAAGCCGCACGACGTCGCCTCGCAGGCACAGACGCTGGAGCTGGCCTTGAGGTTGCTGGAGACCGCGAGCGGTCCGCAGACCACCATGCAGTCGCCATTGCGCTGGAGCGAGGACGCCTCCTGGAAGCTCGACTACAACAACGTCGCGCAGCTGTCGCCGGAGGAGCTGGCGCGCCGCCGCGCCGAATTCGACAAGCAGAAGGAGATCGCGCGCGGCAACCGCGCCGCCTGACGTCCTCCAACAAAAACAAACCAAGGGGAGAGCGACGTGACGCGACCGTTCGAGGGCGTGAAGATCCTGGACTTCACGCAAGTGCTGGCCGGCCCCTATGCGAGCTACCAGCTCGCGCTGCTGGGCGCCGACGTCATCAAGGTCGAGCGGCGCGAGGGCGAGGACATGCGCCGCACGCCGCTCTCCCGCGAATGGGCCGAACGTGGCCTCGCGCCGGCCTTCCAGGCCATCAACGGCAACAAGCGCAGCCTGACGCTGGACTTGCAAAAGCCTGACGCGATCGCGATCGTGAAGAAGCTCGCCGCGACCGTCGACGTCGTCATGGAAAATTTCCGCCCCGGCGTGATGGACAAGCTCGGCATCGGCTATGAAGCACTCTCCGCGATCAATCCCAAGCTGATCTATTGCGCGGTGTCAGGTTTTGGCCAGACCGGCCCGGACCGCTTGCGGCCCGGCTATGACGGCAAGATGCAGGCGCTGTCGGGCATCATGGCGATCACCGGCCATCCCGAGACCGGGCCGACGCGCGCGGGTTTTGCGGTGTGCGACGTGCTCTCGGGTGCGACGGCGGCGTTCGGCGTGTCGAGCGCGCTCTACCAGCGCGACCGCACCGGCAAGGGGCAGCTGATCGACGTCTCCATGCTGGAGGCGACGATGGCGTTCCTCTCGGGCCAGATCGCGGACTGGTCGGTCGCCGGCCATCGCCAGCAGCTGTCGGGCAACCAGGCGGTGAGCCGCAGGACCACGGCGAATTTGTTCAGATGCGGCGACGGCCACATCCTGCTCGCCGTCAACAACGAGAAGCAGTATCGCGCGCTGATGACGACGCTCGGCCGCGCGGACACGCTGTCCGATCCGCGCTTCGCCGACTGGTTTTCGCGCAACGAGAACGAGCCAGCCCTGCGTGCCATCATCGAGGAGGCGCTCGCGGCAAGGCCGGCGCGCGAATGGGAGAAAATTCTCGAGGACGCCGGCGCGCCCTGCGCCAGCATCTGGAAAGTCGAGGAGGTCATCGACCATCCGCAGATTGCCGCGCGGGGTGCCATCCAGGAATTGGACACGCCCTACGGCCGCCTGCGCTTCGCCGGCAGCGGCTTCAAGCTCGCGCATGGCGGCGGACGGCTGGACCGGATGGCGCCGGAGCTGGGGGCGGATACGGATGCGGTGCTGGGTGAGCTGGGATTTGATGCTACGGAGATCGCGGCGCTCAGGGCAAGGGAGATTGTCTAAAACTCCGCAGCCGTAGGGTGGGCAAAGCGAAAGCGTGCCCACCATTGCGCGTTGAGGAGAGAGATCGTGGGCACGGCGCGTTGCGCCTTTGCCCACCCTACGGCAGCTGCGGCAGCGCAGCTAGAACAACGACCCCTGCCCGTCATCGGCCGAGCTCGCTGCAACCTTCCGCGCCGCCTTCCTCGGCTTCGGCGCCTCCGCCTCCATCTCCTCCGCACTGATCGGCAACAGCAGCTGCTCGTCGTCATTGGCGACGCGGTTGACGCGGGTGGAGACGGGGTGCCAGGCGAATTCGCCGATGCGTGGGGCCGTCATCATCGATAACACATGATCGACCTCGTCACCGCGGATCTCGAGCCAGCGCTCGAAATCGCGCGGGCTGATGGTGACGGGCACGCGGTCATGCAGCGTGGCCAGATCCTCGCCCGCCGCGGCTGTGACGATCGCGACCGTGTCGAGCTCCTCGCCGTTCGGCCCGACCCAGGTCTCGAACACCGCCGCGAAACCAAGCGGCTCGCCATCGGCGCGGTGGATGAAGAAGGGCTGCTTGCGGCCCTCGATGGTTTTCCACTCGTAATAGCCGTCGGCCGGAATCAGCCCGCGGCGGCGGCGTATAGCCTTCTTGAACGCGGGCTTCTCCAGCACCGTCTCCGAGCGGGCGTTGATCAGCAACGTGAATCCCTTGGGATCCTTGACCCAGCTCGGCAGCAGGCCCCAGCGCATCAGGCGGAAATGGCGTGCGCCATTCTCGACCAAAACGACCGGAATCGGTTGTGTCGGGGCGACATTGTACCGTGGCGGGAAATTCGGCTGCTCGATATAGCCGAACAGTTGCCGTAAAGCCGCGGGGGCTGAAGTTATGACGAAGCGTCCACACATCCTTGGGCGTCCATATAGGGTCCGTTCAGGTCCTTTTAACCCCGAACGTTAACACTGCCGCCGATGAGCTCAATGGCCTCCCAACCCGCGCGGACGCATGTACAGACGGGCCCCGAGGCCGCCGCCTGGGCCGAACGGCTGCGCGTGGCCAACATCAACCCGCGGACCGGGCTTGCCACCGACTATCTCAACCATTTCAATGAAGCCGTGATGCTGCTGGAAATGGTCCCCGACATGCCCGAATGCGCGGAAGATTTTCTGACCTGGTCGCCGCTGTCCTATGCCGAGCATTTCACCGCGTCCAATTTCAAGGCACGGGATCTCGCCATCGAGGCCTATGAGAAGGCCGATCCGAACGTGCGTGCCCAGTTCGACCACATCACCGACACCATGACCTCGATCCTGACCGCGGTCGGCTCGGCCATGCGCGAGGTCGAGAAGGATACGACCCGCGTCCGCCTCGCCGAGCAGGCCACACTCTGGGTCAAGCCGCTGATCGCGGCCTGCGGCGGCATCATCAATGGCGGCGCGGAGGCCGACGTCGACACCATCATGGCCAACTGAGCCAGGTCCTTTAAGAGCAGGTCCTTTAAGAAAATGTCGGCGGTCGTTCAGCCCACCCATCCCCAGATCGCGGTCAGTGCCGCGATTTTTCGCAACAGTAAGGTGCTGCTGACCCGCCGCGCCCGTTCGCCCGCCAAAGGCTTCTATTCGCTCCCGGGTGGCCGGGTCGAGTTCGGCGAATCGCTACACCAGGCGCTCAAGCGCGAGGTCGACGAGGAGACCGGGCTGGACATCGAGATCATCGGCCTTGCCGGCTGGCGCGAGGTGCTGCCCAGCGCGCCCGGCGCCGGGCACTACCTGATCATGTCCTTTGCCGCCCGCTGGGTGGCCAGGGAACCGGCCCTCAACGACGAGCTCGACGATTACCGCTGGATCGCCCCGGACGCCTTGGCGAGCCTGGGCGACCTCAAGCTGACCGGGGGGCTCGAGGAGGTCATCCAGTCCGCTGCGCGCCTGGTTGGCCCCTGACCGAGCCGCGAGCTCTGACACCTCTCCCGCTTGCGGGAGAGGTCGCTTCGCATCGTAGATGCGAGGCGGGTGAGGGCTTTCGCCTCTAGGGGGTTCTCGCCCGCGGAGATACCCTCTCCCCGACCCTCCCCCGCAGGCGGGGGAGGGAGCGCACCACCCGCGCGGCTCCGCCTTGCGCCCGTCGCCCCGAGGGGGCATACAGCCGCCGATGTCCACGCGATTTCTGGCCATTTTTGCCCTGCTTCTCGCCTGCGCCTCCGTGCCCGCGAGGGCCCAGGACGTGGCGGCGCCGTTTGACGCCGATTTGCAGCGGCTGGCGGAGATCCTGGGTGGCCTGCACTATCTGCGCGGCATCTGCGGCTCCAACGAGGGCAACAAATGGCGCAGCGAGATGCAGGCGCTGATCGATGCCGAAACCCCCTCCGGCGAGCGCCGCACCCGCATGATCGCCGGCTTCAACCGCGGCTATAACGGCTTCCAGCAGACCTACCGGAGCTGCACGCCGGCGGCGACGGTGGCGATCCGCCGCTATATCGAGGAAGGCTCGAAGATCTCGCGCGATCTCACGGCGCGCTACGCGAACTGAGGTCTCTCCCCTTGTCATTCCGGGGCGCGCGCAGCGCGAGCTATGGTGCGCAATTGCGCACCTGAGAATCCATCCCACCACCGACTCTGCAGCCCGATGGATTCCGGGTTCGCACTTCGTGCGTCCCGGAATGACAGTGACGGGAACCTGTCATCACTTTGTTCACAGCCGTTAACCGTTCCTAAAGATGTGCCCTAGCGGTCGTTAACACCCGTGCTACACCTCTCTCACAGCGCATCGCCGTGGATCGCGCCCCAGCCCTGACCGAGTTGCATGAGCCAGCCGATTTCCTACGCCCCCGCCCGCGCGCCGCTGCCCGATCACGAGCAGAAGCAGGCTGCCTTGAGCTAT